>CAMLRX010000109.1 GCA_946482545.1 uncultured Flavihumibacter sp.
CGATCCTCTCTAACTTTAAAGGTGGCCTGAACGTATTGGATTACTTCATCTCTACCCACGGTGCCCGTAAGGGTCTGGCGGATACGGCCCTGAAAACGGCGGATGCGGGTTACCTGACCCGTCGTTTGGTGGACGTTGCTCAGGATGTGGTGATCAATGAAGAAGATTGCGGCACCCTCCGTGGTATCGCCACTTCAGCGTTGAAAGACAACGAAGACATCGTTGAACCGCTGTATGACCGTATCCTCGGACGTACTTCACTCCACGATGTGCTGAACCCGCTTACAGAAGAAGTGCTGATCACCGCAGGTGAGCAGATCACTGAAGATATCGCCAAAGCCATCGAAGAAGCCGGTATCGAAACCGTGGAAATCCGCTCTGTACTTACTTGCGAAAGCAAGCGCGGGGTATGCGTAAGGTGTTATGGTAAGAACCTGGCAACAGGTTATACCGCTCAGCGCGGCGACGCGGTGGGTATCATCGCAGCACAGTCCATCGGTGAACCCGGTACACAGCTTACCCTCCGTACCTTCCACGTGGGTGGTGTGGCCGGTTCTACATCAGTAGAATCTTCCATCCTCGCCAAGTTCGACGGTACATTGATGTTCGACGGTCTCCGTACAGTTACCGCCGAAAACAATGAAGGAGAGAAAGTACAGGTGGTTATTGGACGTACAGGTGAAATCAGGAACATGGACGTGAAGAACGACCGTCTCCTGAACGTAATTAACGTGCCTTACGGTTCCGTGCTGAAAGTGAAAGACGGACAGAAAGTAGCCAAAGGCGATACGATCTGTACGTGGGACCCATATAACAACGTTATCATCGCTGAAATCCCAGGTACCATTAAGTTCGAGAACGTTATTGAAGGTATTACCTTCCGTGAAGAGTCCGACGAACAAACCGGTCACCGCGAGAAAGTGGTAATTGAAACAAAAGACAAAACCCGTATCCCATCCATCTTCGTGGAAGGGAAAGAGGTGAAATCATACAACCTGCCCGTAGGTTCACACATTGCCGTAGACATGGGCGATGAAGTGAAAGCCGGCCAGGTACTGGTGAAGATTCCACGTGTACTCGGAAAACTCCGTGACATCACCGGTGGTCTGCCACGTGTAACTGAATTGTTCGAAGCACGTAACCCGGGTAACCCAGCGATCGTTTCTGAGATCGACGGTGTTGTTTCCTTCGGTAACATCAAACGTGGTAACCGCGAGATCATCGTGGAAGCCAAAGACGGTGTGGTGAAGAAATACCTGGTTCCGCTAACCCGCCAGATTCTGGCGCAGGACGGCGACTTCGTAAAAGCAGGTACCGCACTTTCCGACGGACAGATCGCTCCATTCGATATCCTCGCCATCAAAGGACCGTTCGCAGTACAAGAGTACGTGGTGAACGAAATCCAGGAAGTATATCGTTTGCAGGGTGTAAAAATCAACGACAAACACATCGAGGTGATCGTTCGCCAGATGATGAAAAAAGTTGAAATCCTGGATGCTGGAGATACCCGCTTCCTCGAAGGAGATACTGTTGACCGTTTTGATTTCATCGACGAGAACGACTGGATCTTCGATAAAAAGATCATCACCGATGCAGGTGAATCCACCAAACTGAAAGCCGGACAAATTGTGAGTCTGCGTGAAGTAAGGGAAGAAAATTCCGTACTGCGCCGTTCCGACCGCAAACTGGCTGAATACAGGGACGCTGAACCAGCTACTTCACATCCGTTGTTGCTCGGTATCACCAAAGCCTCTCTGGGTGTACAAAGCTGGATTTCTGCCGCATCGTTCCAGGAAACCACGAAAGTACTTTCTTCCGCAGCCATCATGGGTAAAACCGATGAAATGCTCGGCCTGAAAGAAAACGTGATCACTGGTCACCAGATACCTGCAGGTACCGGTCTCAGAGAATTCGAAAACATGATCGTGGGCAGCAAGGAAGAATACGAACTGCTGCAAACTACCCGCGAAGCCATGAGTTTCGATGACGACGAATAATTGATACACATCATACTGAAAGTAGGAAGTCCTTGGCTTCCTACTTTTTTATTTTCCTTAACATTTCCCATTCTCTCATTTGGATATCTTTCACCAAACATGGTTTCATGAAGAATTTCTCAATTGCATTGAATCTTTTGCTGCTCGTGGCAGTAGGTGTTCTTTTTTATTTTCAGTTTTCCAATAAACCCAATGGTGCCAAAAAAGTAGCAGCCGGTAACAATGCAGCCGCTTCACCTGATGAATTCCGGGTGGCTTATTTTGAAATGGATTCCGTAGAAAAGAGTTATAACCTCGTAAAAGACGCGCTGGAGCAATTGAAAGGAAAAGAAGGACAGATCGCGCGGGAACTCGGTGGACTGGAAAGTTCTTACAAGAAAAGAATGAACGAGTTGAACCAACGTGGTCCAAGCATGTCACAAAGTGAAGGAGAAGCCGCACAACGCGAACTTTTCCAGATGGAACAGAATTACCAGAGCAGGAAACAGTCGCTCGAAAGAGAGTTCTATAACCAGAACGAAACGCTGAAAGCGAACATTAAAAAAGAGATCGAAGACTTCCTGAAAGAGTACAATAAAACCAAAGGTTACTCCTATATCATGGCCAACGAACCAGGACTTTTCTACTTCAAGGATACGCTCTACGATGTGACCGCCGACGTGGTGAATGGCCTCAACTCCAAATACAAGAAGAAGAACTGATGATCAGCCAGGTTTGTAATAAGGTTTTTGAAGAAAGTATCCTGCGTTACCACGAAACAGATCACGTGGATACACCATTGGTGAACCCGCATCCTTCCGATAAACTGGAGCATCTTTTATATGCGAAGAACTGGATCGATACGGTACAGTGGCACCTGGAAGACATCATCAGGAATCCGGCCATTGATCCCGTTGAAGCGCTCGCCATCAAAAGAAGGATCGACGCTTCCAACCAGGAACGTACGGATATGGTGGAGTATATTGATAGCTTCTTTCTCGACAAATTCAGCCAGGTGATTCCCCAGCAGGATGCTTCTATCAATACGGAAAGTCCGGCATGGGCCATCGACCGGCTCTCTATTCTTGCATTGAAGATCTACCACATGCAGGAGGAGTCTGAAAGAGAAGACGCATCCGAAGAACACCGTGCCAAATGCGCTGCGAAACTGGAAATACTGCTGGAGCAGCAGAAGGATCTTTCCCAGGCCATTGATGAACTGCTGATGGAAATCTCCGCCGGTAGGAAATACATGAAAGTGTACAAGCAGATGAAGATGTACAACGATCCCTCGTTGAATCCTGTATTGTACGCGCAAAAATCCCAATAATGTCAACCAGGGTACTGGTAATACGTTTTTCGGCCCTTGGCGATGTTGCCATGACCGTTCCCGTATTGCGTTGTGCCCTGCAACAGCATCCGCAACTGGAATTAGTGGTGGTGTCACGGGCTGCTTTCAAACCTTTGTTTGAAGGCATGGAACGTACACAATTCGTAGCTGCCGATCTGAAAGGCAAGCACAAGGGCCTGGCCGGTATCGCTAAACTTTCGGGAGAACTAACGGAAACGGGTGTCCGTATAGTGGCTGATATGCACAATGTGCTGCGTTCCAGAATACTGGGGTTCTTCCTCCGACTGCGCGGCATGCGCCTGACGCGGATCAATAAAGGCAGAAGCGAAAAGAAAGCGCTTACGCGGAAAGGTGCGAAAGTGCTGAAACAACTGCCCACTTCTCACGAAAGGTACGCGGCTGTATTCAGCAAAGCGGGTTTCCCGGTCGATCTTTCAGCAGCAGCACCGGAACAACGGTTCAACCAACCACCATTTTTAATGGAGGAAGACATCAATCATATCGGCATTGCCCCGTTCGCCCAGCACCTGGAGAAAAGATATCCGTTGGATGCCATGGAAAAAGTGATCAGCACACTGGTGGCGGAAAAAAACAACAGGGTATATATCTTCGGGGGCGGAAAGCAGGAAACAGAACAGGCCATGCAATGGGAGAAAGCCTTTCCCGGATTAATTTCACTCGCGGGAAAATACACCCTGGGAGAAGAACTTTCTGTGATGAAGCGTTTAAACGTAATGGTGAGTATGGACTCAGCGAACATGCACCTGGCTTCACTTGTAGGAACACGGGTCGTGTCTGTGTGGGGTGCCACGCACCACTTCGCCGGTTTTTACGGCTGGAAACAGGAACTGAAGGATATTGTGGAAACCGAACTGTATTGCCGCCCGTGTTCTGTGTTCGGCAATAAACCCTGTTACCGCGGCGACCATGCCTGTATGAACAATATAGCCCCTGAACGGATCATAGAAAAAATTGAAGACCAACACGCCGTTAACGTGGCGAAACCATAAAGGAGAAGACCGTGAAAAAATATGCAGTAATAGTAGCCGGCGGAAGCGGCCAGCGTATGAACAGCCAGATTCCCAAACAGTTCCTGCCCATTAAAGGGAAGCCGTTGCTGTATTATGCCCTCGATACTTTTCTCGCGAGTTATGAGGACATGCACATTATTCTCGTCCTCCCAGAAGAATTCCTGGATATGGGCAAAGAGATCATCGACGGATTCTTCGACCCTTCCCGTGTAACCATCACCGTTGGAGGAAGAACACGTTTCCATTCCGTTCAGAACGGACTCGCGTTGATAGAGGAAGAATCCGTGATCTTTGTGCACGACGGTGTACGCTGCCTGTTGTCCACCACATTGGTGCGCCGTTGCTTCGACGCGGCCCTTGAATTCGGCACCGCCATTCCCGCCATTCCCTGTAAAGACAGTGTGCGCATGTTGCTGGAAGACGGCAACGAGGCGGTGGACCGCTCCAGCCTGGTGCTTATCCAAACACCACAAACTTTCCACAGCAAAATATTGTTACCAGCCTTCCAGATCGATTACAAGGAGAAATTCACCGATGAAGCTACCGTGGTAGAAGCATTTGGATTGAAAGTACACCTCGTGGAAGGAGAAGAAAATAATTTCAAGATCACTACGCCGCTAGACCTATTACTGGCAGAACAATTGATCGGTTAATCATTTCTTTACCAGTTTCATCCACCACGGCAAGCGGTTCACTTTAATGCGGTGGTAAGTTTCTATGCTACTGCCGAAACTGCTGTAGAAGTACGCCAGGTTCCTGATATCAGATCCTTCAAAATCTAGTATAAGATTTTGCCCGGCATGATCCCTGATAAACCCATCTATCAGCGCATGTGAAGCGCCCAGTGTTCTGCCATTGGGATGGTTGCCCACGAGTATGTAATAAGCCCGTCCGTTTGAAAAGAAGAACACGCAGGAAGAGAGTAATTTCCCCCCCGCATCTTTTACGCCATAAGTGACGGCCATTCCCTGTGGTTCAAGTAACGAATACAGTTGTTCGAAATGGACGAAATCTCCGTCAGTAATATTGGAGATGGGTTGTAACTGTGTTTTGGCGATGGCGATCACTTCTGAAACAGGAAAACCATGTACCACACCGCAACCTAGGTTCAGCGCCTTTTTGCAGTTCCGTTGGATGTTTTGTTTGTACCCCGCGAAAAGGGATGGATAGTCCTGTTGCAAGGATAATACGTAATTGGCGCGGGCCGAAGGCTGCCACTCCGCTGGAATCGAATTGCCTTTGTGCAATGATATTTCCCAGAACCTGAACGATGGAGGAACTGCTTCCAGGAATGCACCCGTTGATGTCTCCGAATCCTGACCGTAAACCCCGAGCATCGGCGTGAAAGCTGGCATGTAAAGGTATTTGACCCCATATTTTTTACGCCAGGGAAGCGGCATTACCGCTTCATAATTTCCTTTCATCAGTACATCCCAATGCGTGGCCATCTGATCGAGGTACCAGGATTGCGCGTATATATTCCCGTTATAATCCTGCGCAATACAGGCATCATAAGCCCTGGTATCCAACTGATCTCTGGTGATATGTTGAATGCTGCCTTGCATATTACAATCCGATGCCCGGCATCCATTTCCGGGGTTGAAGTGTTTCAAGCTGAATGCTGAACGAAATGGTTTTCCAGAATTTTTTATCGCCCAGGGTGGAATTAAAATAATCCCTGTACACTTTGCTGTAGAGCAGGGGAACGTAAATATTCAGGGCTTCCCG
Source organism: uncultured Flavihumibacter sp. (assembly GCA_946482545.1). The sequence continues at coordinate 6,087 of CAMLRX010000109.1, forward strand.
GAACAGCGAGAACTGAAGTCCAGCATCATACAGGAACTTTGCTTCCGATTCAGGTGTAAGCGGATCCCAGGCTTCTGCATAAGTGCCGATATCGAGGAACAGTTTAAGGGGAATCTTAACAGGCAATACCTGCAACGGGTTGAGTTTTGGCGGCACATCGGTCACCAGGTTGAGTGCGGCCAGCCAGTTATCAGTTTTGCCCACTTTACTGCTTAACAGGTCCGTTCTCACTTTAAATGCGCCGTCCCTTACCATGATTTGTTGCGAGCGGAAACCTTCGAAATCATTCCTGCCGATGAAGTAGTCGCTGTACGTATAATCCTCGTCTCCTTTGGGACCGGTCATGTTCAGGTGGTAACGGCTGTTCCGGAAACGTTTGGAAAGTGAGACTTCACCGGGATAAATGATTTTCCCGGCGAAGAACCTGGCTTGCAGTCCTTGCTTTTTCACACCCGGATAGTTGAAGAAGTAAGTGCCCGTGAAGCCTGCTTTCCAGAGGTCCTGCATTTGTTCCAGCACCAGTGAAGCGGTGTAGGGATACAATACCCGGTTGTTTTCCAATTGGAACCTGAGTTGGTTGAGGTAACGTGAACTGGTGGCGCGGCCGGGAACAAAACTCGTATCGTTGCCGATGATCTGTCTTTGAAAGAGCAGGCTTTCTTCCCTGAAACTGTAATGCCTGAACCGGATGCTTTTCTCTATTTTATCCAACGGGTTCGCGGTCCTGAATTTAAAATTGAGTTCAGGCATGAACCTTTGCATCCTGAAATAGAATTTTTCGTTGCCTGCATCATAGCGGGAAGTGGAGAAAGTAGTATAACTGATACCGGCGCTCCATTCTTTCAACCGTGCATCGCGGTATTGGTGGTATGCGGCTTTCGCAAGTCCGTTCCATTGCCTGCTTTGTGTGCCATAAACCGGGGCTACCAGGAAGCGGAGCGAGGGCATGGGAAGCTGGTAGTTGTGGATCAGCAACCCGGGCATAAAGCCATCATTCGCGTTGTAACCTGGCACGGGCATCAGTGAAATATATTGAATGGAATCGGTGTTTTTCTGATTGAAGAACCCGGTGAGTTTGATTCGTTTCCTACCCGGTGGCACCGCTATAGCGGTGCCACCGGGTAGTTCCAGCAGGTCGAAGTAAGTTTTGAGGTCCTTACCGGTACTGGTTTCTAAAGTCTTCTTCAGGTCGGCAGGAGCGGGATGTTTGAATTTCCATACCGCGTAATATTTTCTGAATGCTTCCTGCAAGGCTTGTTGTCCAACTTCCTGTTGGATTGCGTTCAGCCATTGCGCTGTTTTTTTATAGGTAACAAGGCCGTAGTTTGTTCCGTTAAACTTTTCGGCAGGGGTGGCAATAGGCTGGTCCAGTTTCGCTTTGAAAAGCTGGCGGAGAAAGAATTGCTCCTGCTGGTTCATGCCTTTCGGGTCTTCTTTCACCACATCGTATTCCTGTAAGTATTGCTGTTCTACCCAGGTGTTCAATCCCTCATCCATCCAGGGGTGTGCCCTTTCGTTGGAGCCGATCGCGGCCTGGAACCAGTTGTGTCCTGCCTCATGTGCGATCACCTGCTCGAGGAGGGCGGTGTCTTTTTCGGAGCTGATCAGCGTGATGGCGGGGTATTCCATACCGATGAACCGCTTGCCAGGAGCCGCCACGACGGAAAAAGTCGGGTAGGGATAGTCGCCCAGGAAACTGGAATAAAAACGGATGGCCCGTTCGGCATAACGCATGGCGGGTTTCCACCAGTCGGCTACCCAGGGTTGAAAATAGACCTGTAGGGTAATGTTTTTCCCGGAAGGTAAGGTGAGCATTTCTTCCTGTCTGATCCATTTCTTCCCGGCGAACCAGGCGAAATCGTGGGCATTTTCCAGTTGAAAGTGCCAGGTATTCAGTTGGGAAGAAGAGGCTGTGACCACCGTATCCGGATCCGTTTTTTTAACGGAGGAGGGCAATGTTTTTTGCTGCTGCTTTACTGTTTTTTTTACCTGTTCTATTTCAGGTATGGCCGCTACTACCGCGTTGTTCAGTAGTGTTCCGCCCCCGGCTACCATATAGTCCTCAGGTAAACGAATTTTTACATCGAAACTGCCGAATTCTGAGTAGAATTCACCTTGTTCCAGATAGGGCATCGGGTGCCAGCCTGTGGCATCATACACCGCGGGCTTGGGGTACCATTGTGTAATCAAGTATTGCTGTCCAACATGTCCTAGCCTTGAAGTATAGGTAGGAATCTTCACATGAAAAGGCGTACTGATGTCTATAGATGAACCTGGCAGCAAAGCTGAAGGAAGGTCAATACGAACCACATCAATAAAAGAAGGATGGTCTTCTGTTTGGGCGGTGATGCCGTTCACTTTAAAATCAAGCCGGTTGATGTAGCCTTTGTCAGCGGGTTTGGAAAAATAGAAATCTGTTCTGTCCAGCAGTAACAGTTGGTCACTGAAGGCTGTTTTATCATTTTTATAGGCATTGGGCCAGAGGTGGAACCAGATATATTTCAGCGTATCAGGAGAGGCATTGGTGTACCGTATTTTAACGGTGCCATCAAGGGTATGTTCACGGTCGTTGAGTGTTACATCCAACTGGTAATCGGTGCGCTGCTGCCAGTAATGCTGGCCAAAGGAAATGCAGGGAAATAAAAGGAGCAACAGCGGGATAAAGATGCGCATCGGCATGACCGTTTTTGTTTTAACGAAAAGGGCGGGCGCTTATTTCCCTTTCCCCATCAGAATGATCCGAAAGGTATGGATCAAAATCTTAAAATCAAGCAGGAGGGAGCAACTTTCGATGTACAACAGGTCGTAGGGCAGCCGCTCCAGCATCTGTTGTACGTTTTCCGCGTAACCATATTGCACCATTCCCCAGGAAGTTAATCCTGGTTTCATTTTAAATAAAAAAGTATAATAAGGCGTATGGGTGGAAAGCTGGTCGATATAATGTTTTCTTTCCGGGCGAGGTCCCACCAGGCTCATATCACCTTTGAACACATTCCAGAGTTGCGGAAGCTCATCTATCCGCCATTGCCGCATGATGCGCCCCCAGCGGGTAATGCGGGGGTCGTTTTCTGAAGACAATTGCGGACCAGTTTTTTCCGCGTCTTCGAACATGGAGCGGAACTTGATGATGTAAAAAGGTTTGCCCTTCCAGCCAATTCTTTCCTGGCGGTAAAATACCGGTCCGGAAGAAGATTTTCTCACCAGGATGGCGATCAGCAGAAAGAAAGGAGAAAGCACGATTAGTCCAAAAAGAGACAGTACAACATCCGTAAGGCGTTTGATATGCTGCTGCCAGTAGGGCATACCGCCGAAACGGATGTCAACTAGCGGTAATCCATAAACGCTTTCTGTGCGGACTGCTCCTGTCAGGAGATCGATATCTGACGGGATGATTTTGATCTCCACTTCTCTGGAGATAAGTTTAGGGAGCAAAGTTTCCACCAGTTGTTTCTGACCTGGTTCGGTGGCAATGATCACCAGTTTTATCTTTTCACGTTTTAAGACATCTTCCAGCACGGATTCATCTCCGAGTTTTTTAAGGTGTTCTCCGGGCAGATCGTTGTGCTGACCATTCAAAGCCAGGTATCCGCTGTAATGGTAACCGGTATTCTGAAGGTTGCTGCGTGAATTTTTCCAGGTTTTTAAAGCTGAGGGCCCGTCTCCGATCAGCAGTGTCGGGAAAACGATCTTTTTTGTAAGAATCTGTCTTTTCATCCTTTCCAGGATCAATACCCGGCCCGCGAGGGTAAGTGCAAAGTGCGGGGCCCAATACATGTAGAAGGAGTTGAAATCCACGTTGTACCTGGAAGGGGAGTACAGGCCCAGTAAAATTCCCGAGCCGGCAAGGGTAAGGAAAAGCGTGTTGAGGGCTTCACTGATCCTTGATTTCTGATAGATATTCCGATAGGAGCCGGAAGCATAATACAACAGCAGCCAGCCTGCGGGAACAAGAACAAATCCTAGCTGTGCGGCAGTTGTGGCCGGTGAGAAATGATTGCTGTACACGGTGAAAACTGCCCACGCTACCAGTGCGGAACAGGTATCGGAGATAAGGTAATGGGTTTCTTTCACGGTGCAGGCGCTCATTATTCGTCTTTGGGCGTGGAATGGCGGATTTTATGAAGAATCTGGTGGGCCACTTCCATGGCCGCGAATCCATCGATTTCGTTTACCTGTGTACGTGTGTTGTTCCCGATGGCATCACGGAATGCTTCGAGTTCCATGCGGATGGCGTTGCCGTCTTCCACTGGTGGTGCATCGATAGCGATAGTGCGTACACCGGCCGGCGTTTCGAGGTCGAAGGTGAACGCCGAAGTGTCTTCCGGTGTTTTCAACCGGATCACTTCCGTTTTTTTCTCCAGGAAGTCGATGCCAATGTAAGCATCTTTCTGGAACAGCCTGATCTTCCGCATCTTTTTCATGGAGATACGGCTGGAAGTGAGGTTGGCCACGCAGCCGTTGTTGAATTCAATGCGTACGTTGGCGATGTCTGGGGTATCCGTCATTACGGCGATACCGCTGGCGTAAATATTCTTTACATCGCTTTTAACCAGGGTAAGTATAATGTCGATATCATGGATCATCAGGTCCAGGATCACACTTACTTCGGTGCCCCTTGGATTGAACTGGGCCAGGCGGTGCACTTCAATGAACATGGGGTTCAGGTTCATTTTTTGCGCGGCCTGGAAAGCGGGGTTGAACCTTTCCACGTGTCCAACCTGGAGTTTTACTTTTGATTCGGCCACCAGTTTAAGGAGTTCGCGCGCCTCGTCCATGGTATTGGCGAGGGGTTTCTCCACGAAAATATGCTTGCCCTTCCGGATAGCAGCCTGGCAGAGTTCAAAATGAAAAGGCGTTGGGGCCACAATGTCCACGGCATCCACAGCATCCATCAGCACCGTGGGATCCAGGAAGCGTGCGATATTGTATTTTTCACTTACTTCTTTTGCGGTGTCATCGTTGGGATCGTAAAATCCCACCAGTTCTGTTCCTTCGATCTGCTGCCAGTTGCTGAGGTGGAATTTCCCCAGGTGCCCCGTTCCAAAAACGCCTATTCGTAGCATGTTTGCGCCTGTTTAATGGACAAAGATAAGGTTAGGATTGGTTCTGCAATCGGCTGATCAGTTCCGGAGGCAGCGCTGGCAGGCTTTTTCTGCGTATCAGGAAAGTGGACAATCCCGCAATGTCGCGGAAGATATAATGCCTGTTCAGTGCGCCCTGAAGGTAACCCGCGCCAGACGTGTTGCCGGTTCCCACCCGCATACCGATCATCCTGCGCACCATCATGAAATGTTTGTGCCGCCAGCCGGCAAGGTGATGGTCTATGTCCACCAGTCCGTCCAATATCCGGAAAGAATGCTGAAACACGGGGAAATCGCGGTACATCATGATAAACAGCGCGGCCCGCATGGCTTTTGCGGAGAGGGAAGCCCTTGCGCCTTGTAAACGCTCTTTTTCCTCCGCAGATACTTCTTCGGGAATATGGTCGAAGAAAACGGCATCAAAATCGTATATCTTGGCCGCTTCATGTTCGGTTAGGCCAGACTGGTAGATATACCGGTAATCATTCCAGAAAGGATGTTTCTTTTCTTTATTGAGGTATTTGGATTCATACGATCTCCAATGTTCCGCTTCAAAGAACGGCATCCTTTCGAGCCAGCGGTTAATGAGTTGCAACAGGCTTTCTCCTGATTCCGCTTCGTTGATGGCATTGTAATCGGGTGGAGTGAAACCACCTTCGTTCGTACGTTTGTAATAATCATACTGGTGGCGTTTTTCCATCTGTAATCCAAGCCTGGCTTCGATGAGCCTGAACTGAAGACTCTGGAAGCCGGAAGAAGGGGTAAGCAGGTTACGGAAATCTAGGAAATCGAGTGGTGTCATCGTATCCAGGATGTGCACCTGTTGGTTCAGCAGTTCCAGTATGCGCTGGATGCGTTCCATGCGGTGGAATACCAGGTTCAGGTCTTCTGAATGGTCTTCTATCTTTTCTTTTCTGAAAATGGAAAGGATATAGTCCATTTCGAAAAGTATCTGTTTGAACCAGAGTTCGTATGCCTGGTGGATCACGATGAAGAGCATCTCGTCGTGCGCCGGTTCCTGTCCTGCTTCAAAGCTGACAGGGTGCTGGCTGTCCAGTATTTTATCGAGATGAAGATAAGTTCCGTAGTACATGGCGTTCTGTTGCATGGGGAGTTGGTATTTTTCGGCCGGAATTTAGGATAATTTTCTTTCTGAAAGCCCGCTGTTGGATGAAGCCCCCGGTTTGCTCATCCAACATTCAAAATCCATAATTTTACGCAAACCTGTAAATGATGAATTACTCCATGCTAACGATGGCGGCACTCTGCTGCGTGCTTGCCTGTAATGCCCCTGCCGGAAAACCGGAAGAAAAAGTGCCGGAGGGACGCGCACCCTGGCTCAACCAAAGTAATATTTACGAAGTGAACCTGCGGCAATACAGCCCTGAAGGTTCTTTTAACGCATTTGCGGCGCAATTGCCCCGACTGAAAGAAATGGGCGTTGAAATACTGTGGTTTATGCCCGTTACACCGATCGGGGTGGAAGGTCGGAAAATGAATCCCGGCGATCTGGGCAGTTATTACGCGGTTCAGGATTACAAGGCGGTAAGTCCCGAATTCGGAACAGAAAATGACTGGAAGAACCTGGTGAAAAAGGCCCACGAAGCCGGGTTTAAAGTGATTGTTGACTGGGTGGCCAACCATACAGCTTCCGACCATCCCTGGATAAAAGCGCACCCGGATTTTTATATGCGCGACAGTGCAGGAACCATTCTTCCACCCAATGCAGACTGGACGGATACCCGTGAATTGAATTATGAAAATCCCGTTCTCCGCGACAGCATGATCGCGGCGATGAACTGGTGGCTCGAAACCTACAAGATTGACGGATTTCGTTGTGATATCGCGGAAGAAGTGCCGGTTGATTTCTGGGCACAGGCCATTCCCGAACTCCGTAAGGCCAAACAGGTTTTTATGCTGGCCGAAGGTGAAAAGCCTGCCCTGCATGAGGCCGGCTTCGATGCTACCTACACCTGGTCCGTGTTCCATATCCTGAACGATATTGCCGCAGGGAAGAAAAACACCGTCCAACTGGACAGTATTTTACTGGACAACCAATCCCGTTTTCCACCGGACGCACTCCGGATGTACTTCACTTCCAACCACGACGAAAACAGTTGGAACGGCACCGAATTCGAAAGAATGGGTGCAGGGGCGGAGACATTCGCCGTATTTACCCAAACCATGGATAAAAGTATTCCCCTGATTTACAGCGGACAGGAATCCGCCAACGCGAAAAGGCTGAAGTTCTTCACACGTGATCCCATTCAGTGGGGAACCTATGAGAAAGCGCCGTTCTACCAGAAACTGCTTTCGCTCCGTAAATCGAATCCCGTTTTTGCCGAAGGCGCTACTTTCAAAAGAATAGCTTCCTCCAATCCTTCGATATTCGCATTCGTGCGGGAAAATAAAAAAGACAAACTGGTGGTAATCCTGAACTTTACAGGGGAGAACCAGGCATTCACATCGGACGACAGCAGCCTGAACGGTAAGTTTACGCATGTTTTAAGTGCAACCGGTTACGAGTTGAAAAAAGGTGCCACACTGAACCTTGCAGGCTGGCAATACCTGGTGCTGGAAAATAAATAGGGTAACAAAAGAGCCGGACTTATTCAGCCCGGCTCTTTATGAACGTTTTCAATGTTCAGGGACGGTTCTTCTACGGATGTTGGATTTCGGACGGTTCAGGAAACAGGGGGGTATAGATTATTACTAAATGACCATTAACCTTAACAATACAAATATAAATGGTTCGCAACCGGTTGCATACCTCCGGAAGGCAAACCGATAACCAAGAAGGGTTCAAAAAAATAAGGGTTAACCCCTGATGTTAGTGGTTTTCCCGTAGTGCGCTGGGGAGGAAACCAAATTCTTTCCTGAAAGCTTTGGAGAAATTACTCAGGTTGGTGAAGCCGATTCTGTAACCGGCCTCTTTGATGGAATATTGTCCCGACTCGATTAACCGACGCGCCTCGCGCAGCCGGTTCCGGTTGTAAAATTCATACAGTTTCATTCCATACACCTCTTTGAAGCGGTTCTTGAGTTTGGTGGTGCTCATCATGGCCGCTTTGGAAAGATTTTCTATGGAAGGGAATTTTTCAGTTTCAGGATTACTCAGCAGTTGTTCCACAGTTTGAAGCCCATGCAGGTCGTGTTCTTTCAGTTTGCGGGGAATGCCTTTGTCCTGTTCCATCTTTTCGATGAACGACTGGAAGAAAGTCTCCACCAGCAATAATATCCTGTTGTGCAGGATAAGTTTACTCAATGGTGTTCGGGGATCGGTATTGAAAATATCTTCCAGGAAAGCCTTGTATTCCATGGTAATCAGTTCCCGGTTCACATTGTTGAGTTGCTGACCCGTATAAAGGAAGAGGTCGAAAAGAATGTCTTTGCCGATGTACCGCGCCAGCATTTTATCATTGAAACAAATGCCTACGCGCCGTACCTGCGTGCCGGGAGAGAAAGTAATGTCGAGGTCGTAGTTCGTGGAGGAAAGAAAAATATTGCTTCTGAAACGCGCTTCGTCGTAAATACGGTCGGTGCCCGTTTTTATCTCGATAAAATCCTTTACCTGTACCTGGTTGAAGAAAAGCGTAAGGGAATACGGATCGGTTTTCTTGCGGGAAAGTGTAAGCGCATCGTTGATTGTGAAATGCTGGATGATGTACGACATGTCTCCATTGATGGGACCGGCAAGCACATAACCTTCACCGTATTTTTCAGGGAGGTGCATCAGCCCTTTTTCCACCGGAGCGCCGAAGACAGCAGCAAGCCCTGCAACCCAATCGTTGAAGTTGTGTAGTTCAAATTCGTATTTCATCCGGGTAAGCGTTTTCAGTAACCTCGTTGAAGGTACTACTTTCCGCGAACAAATACACGTTGCCGTTACGCCTTCACCATCTGCTTTATTTCCTGGAGTTTCAGCAGGGCCTCAACGGGCGTAAGGCGATTGATGTCCAGGTTGTCCAGTGTTTTCCTGATCTGGTCGAACGTTTCAGAATGGGCGTCAAAAATACTCAGTTGCACTTTGGGCGCGCTTGCTTTTTGCAGCGCCTCCGTATTTGGCGCGTCGCCATGTTTCATTTCCAGTTCCGCGAGTATTTCGTTGGAGCGGTTCAACAGGGCAGGGGGCATACCGGCCATTTTGGCCACGTGTATACCGAAACTGTGGGTACTGCCGCCAGGCGCGAGTTTCCGAAGGAAGATGATCTTATTACCCGATTCCTTGTTGGTGACATGGTAGTTTTTCACCCCTTCCAGTTTATGCTCCAGTTCATTCAGTTCATGGTAATGTGTTGCGAAGAGTGTCTTCGGTTTGAAAGCCGTGAAATGGTGCAGGTATTCCACAATACTCCACGCGATCGAGATGCCATCGTAGGTGGAAGTGCCCCTTCCGATCTCATCAAGCAGCACGAGACTTTTTGAGGTGATGTTGTTGATGATGGACGCCGTTTCGTTCATTTCCACCATGAAGGTACTTTCGCCACCACTCAGGTTATCGGAAGCGCCGACCCTGGTGAATATTTTATCGGTGATGGGTATGCGCGCTTCATCTGCCGGTACGAAACTGCCCATGTGGGCCATCAGCGTAATGAGAGCGGTCTGGCGCAGGATGGCGCTCTTACCACTCATGTTTGGACCGGTGAGAATGATGATCTGCTGTGAGCTTCCGTTCAGAACGATGTCATTCGCGATATATGGTTCGCCGGGCGGAAGATTGCGTTCAATCACGGGGTGTCTTCCTTCTTTGATGAACAGTTCGTCGTCGGTATGAATCTGCGGCCTTTTGTAGTTGAACTGGAGCGCGTTGTGGGCGAAACAGCAAAGACAATCAAGTTGTGCGAGTACCTGCGCATTCACCTGGATGGGCGCTATATATTCCTGTAGTTCAAACAGCAACTGGTCGAACAACTGTTGTTCAATGGACAAAATCTTTTCTTCGGCACCTGTTATCTTTTCTTCATAAGACTTCAATTCCGGCGTAATATAGCGTTCGGCATTCGCGAGTGTTTGTTTGCGGATCCAGGTTTCAGGAACCTTGTGTTTATTTGTATTGGTTACTTCCAGGTAATAACCGAAAACATTGTTGAATCCTATTTTGAGTGATGGGATGCCGGTGATTTCACTTTCTTTCAATTGCATTTGCACCAGGTAATCTTTTCCGGTGGTAGCGATGTTGCGCAGCTCATCCAGTTCGGCATTAATGCCCGGAGCAATCACGCCGCCTTTTGCTGTTTGCACGGGAGGGTTCTCCTGAAGGGTATGTACGATCTGCTCCATGATGCCGGTGCAGGGATCGAGTTTTTCCGCCAGCTTTTGCAAACAACCATTGTCGGTCCCGGAAGCGAATTCCTTGCAAAGTTTGACCTGTTGAAGGCCGCGTGCGATCTGCAATACTTCGCGCGGATTGATTTTTTTCAATGGAATCTTACTCACGAGGCGTTCCACATCTCCTGCCTGGTGAATGGGTTGTGTGATGTTCTTTAAAAGATCAGGGTGCAGCAGCAGGTGTTCCACCGCATCCAGTCTTTCTTCAATCGCAATGGGATCTTTCAGGGGCAGCACCATCCATCTTTTCAGCAACCGTGCGCCCATCGGGCTTTGCGTATGGTCCAGTACTTTGAGCAGGGTATTCCCGTTCTCCATTCCGCTGGAAAGCAGTTCCAGATTGCGGATCGTGAACCTGTCCATCCAGAGGAAGTCTTCCCTTTCAATGCGTTGTAGGGCACTGATGTGTTGCAGGTTGGGGTGTTCCGTATCGCGAAGGTAGTGCATTACGGCGCCTGCGGCGATGATGGCTGCGGGCATTTGTTCTATACCGAAACCTTTCAGGGAATGCGTCTGGAAATGTTTCAGTAAAGTCTCACGTGCGTATGTTTCCTGGAATATCCATTCGTCCAGTGTATAGGTGTAGAAGCGGGCACCGAATTGTTCGCGGAAAAGTTTCTGTTTGTTGCGCTGGTACACTACTTCTGCGGGGCGCAGGCTCTGCAATAATTTATCTATGTATTCCTGGTTGCCTTCGGCGGCGAAGAATTCACCGGTGGAAATATCCAGCAGGGCTATGCCGCAGCGTTCCTCGCCGATGTGTACGCCTCCAAGAAAGTTGTTGCTGTTGTGTTCCAGCAGTTTGTCGCTGGTGGCCACACCGGGTGTTACCAGTTCTGTAACGCCTCTTTTAACGATGCCTTTGGCTTGTTTGGGGTCTTCCAGTTGATCGCAGATGGCCACGCGGTGTCCGGCTTTCACGAGTTTGTGCAGGTAAGTATCCAGGGAATGGTGGGGGAACCCTGCGAGTTCCGATGAAAAAGCCGCGCCGTTGTTGCGTTTGGTGAGGGTGATGCCCAGCACTTGCGAGGCGATGATGGCGTCCTGGCCGAAGGTTTCGTAGAAGTCGCCCACGCGGAAAAGCAGCACGGCATCCGGGTAACGCGCCTTAATGGCGTTGTGTTGTTGCATTAAGGGAGTTTCTGCCGGGTTCTTTGCCATGAATCGTTTTTTGGAGAGGGGCAAATTTAGTGTTTTCGGGGCAATTTCACGCAAAGACGCAAGGGTGCAAGGACGCAAGGCTTAAGCGGGTTGGCAGAAGGTTT
>CAMLRX010000110.1 GCA_946482545.1 uncultured Flavihumibacter sp.
TTCCGCCGGTTGTAGACAAAAGATTGATTCTGCTTCCGGCACCAAAAAACGTTAATTCACCAGTTCCTGCTCAAACTGCGCCACCTTCCCGTTCATTCGGAAAGTCGCCATGTTGCGTCGCAAAGCGTCCGCCTTATCCGGACTGAAACCCGCCTCGATCGCGATCCGCATGGCCTGCTCCTGGAACAGCGGCACCCCGAGGGTCTTGCCCAGTATGCTTTCCAGCGCTTTTGTCGGGTAAGTCACCGGCTCCTCCCCGTTCCGCCGCCGGAGATAGGGATGCACCATATTGCCCTGGATCGGCCCTGGCCGCACGATCGCCACCTCGATCACCAGGTCATAAAAACAGCGCGGCTTTAACCGGGGCAGCATCGACATCTGCGCCCGGCTTTCGATCTGGAACACCCCGATCGTATCGGCACGGCTCACCATCTCATACACAGCCGGGTCGTCCTGCGGGATACCCGCGAGGTCCAGCGTTACCCCGTAATGCCGCCCCACCAGGTCAAAAGCTTTCCGGATACAGGTCAGCATCCCGAGTGCCAGCACATCGACCTTCAGGAAACCCAGCGCCTCAATATCATCCTTGTTCCATTCTATATTTGTCCTATCCCGCATCCGCGCGTTCAGCACGGGACAAAGGTCCGTGAGCTTGCCCTCCGTGATCACAAATCCCCCCGTGTGTTGGCCGAGTTGCCGGGGAAAAGACACGAACTGCCGCGTCAGCGCCACCGTTTTCCGCAGGTGCGGGTCACTGAAATTAAGCCCCGAACTTTCCAGCAGCGCCCTTCCCGCTGGCGTATCACTGTACTGGCTGAGCGTGGCCGACAGCCGGTTCACCGTATCCACCGATAGCCCCATGGCACGCCCCACATCCCTAACAGCCCCCTTGATATGGAGCTGCGTCACCGTCGCCACAATGGCCGCCCGGTCCCGCCCGTATTTGTCATAGATGTATTGGATCACTTCCTCCCTGCGCTCATGCTCAAAATCCACGTCGATATCCGGCGGCTCGTTCCGGGCGGAACTGAGAAAACGCTCGAACAAAAGGTCAAATTTCTCCGGGTTCACCGCCGTAATCCCGAGACAATAACAAACCGCGGAGTTCGCCGCCGAACCCCGCCCCTGGCAAAGGATATTCCTTTCCCGTGCGAAACGCACAATATCATAGACCGTTAGAAAATAGGACGCGTAGTGCATCTCCCCGATAAAAGCCAGCTCCTTTTCAAGCGTGGCCCGGATCCGGTCCGGCACCACCTTACCAAACCTTTCTTCCGCCCCCTGCCAGGTCAGCAGCACCAGTTCCTCCTGCGGGGGCCGCCCGTTCGGGCTCACTTCATGCGGGTATTCATATTGCAGGTCATCCAGCGAAAACCTACAGGCATCCGCGATCTCCTGCGAACGCTGAACAGCTTCCGGGTACTGCCGGAACAACCGCTTGATCTCCGTGGCGGGCTTCAGGTAACGCTCGGCGTTGGGATGCAAGCGAAAACCCGCCGTATGGATCGTACATTTTTCCCGCACGCAGGTCATGATGTCCTGCAGCTCGCGCCGCGCGGGCTCATGGTAATGCACGTCACCCGTCACCACCAGCGGCACCCCCGTTCGCCCTGAAACTTCCTGCAAACGGAATAGATGCTTCGCGTCATCGCCCCGGTAGAGCCGGGTCGCCGCCAGGTACAACCCATCCCCCAGCGCTTCCCGGTATTGCGCCAGCAGGGGCGGAAACGCTGGGTCCAGCGCGAAAACCTTGTTCAGTTTCGTAGGCGGCAGCACGATGAAGCGCATCCCCTCCCGGTGCCGGAACACATCTTCCCGGTAAAGCAAACATTTCCCTTTTTCCGTCCGGCTGTTCCCCAGCGTGAGCAACGCGCTCAACCGCCCGTAGGCCGCCTTGTCCGCCGGATAAGCCAGCAGCCCCGGCCCGTCCTGGAGCACCAGCCTGCACCCCACGATCAGCCGCAGCCCCTGCTCCTTCGCCGCCACATTCGCCCGCACCACACCGGCAAGCGTATTGTGGTCCGTCACCCCCATAGCACTGTACCCCAGCTTCACCGCGTGCGCCACCAGTTCCTCCGGGTGCGAAGCGCCCCGGAGAAAACTGAAATTCGTCGTCACGCCAAGTTCAACATACCCCATAACCCTTCCGTTTTATTCATCCGCCATCAGGCGAAAAAGCCATGTAAAAACCACTGCCCCTTATGCCCCGCCTCATAATGCCCCTCCCGGAACAACCAGTACCGGCAACCGGCCTCATCCTCCACCGCGTAATAATCCCGGTGCAGCCCGCCCGACAGCCACCAGGGCTGCTCCAGCCGCTCAGGCCCATCCGCACGCACCACCTTATGCCTTTTGCCCTTGTGCACAAAAAGCATGGGCGGGTAATCCGGCACGGGCGACACCACCTGCACCGGTTCCGGCACGGCCAGCAGTTGTATCGGTCGGGGTTTATCCCCCTCCCAGCCCGCAGCCACCGCTGCGTTGAAACCCACCGCTTCAAAACTTTGTTCCGGCAGGTACTGCTCCCGCGGCGCGTAACGCTGGATACGCGCGTCCTGTAGCTTCACCACCAGCCTGTCCACGAGTTCCGCCACCGCGCCACCTGCCTGGCTCCCAGCTCCCTTCCAGAGCGCGTCCTGCGCGGGCGCGAGCGGCTCCCATTTCCCCACACGCAGCGTAAAAAGTTCGATCCCCGGTCCAGGTGCCACCCTGTCCAGTTTGTACCCGAACAGCCGCAGCAGGTGCGCCACATGGTGTGTGGCCCTGCTTGTACCCAACTCCACCAACACCTCCCTGCCATCAATACGGTAACAGCCCAGCGTCACCGAACGAAGCCCTTTCTGCTCCTGCCGCAGCCGCCCGCACAACCGTTCCAGCAACTGCGCCAAAGCCAGTTCAATCCCCGTCCTGGTCAGGATGGGCTCCAGGCAGGGCAGCCTTTCTGAAAAAGGCTCCTGCACCACCACCGGTTTCAGCGGCTCCCGCTCCTTACCCGTGGCCTGGTCGATCCGCAACACCAACCCTTCCCCGAAACGCCGCAGCAGTGCCTTACGGGACATGCGCGCGAACTGGTGCACATGCGTCAGCCCCAGCTTGTGCAGCCGCTCCAGCACCGCCGCCTCCAACCGCAGCGCGGCCGCGGGCAGCGGTAAAACCGCCTCCAGTTGTCCGCCCGGCGCGACCACCACCGGCCTCGCCGCGTACCGCGCCACCGCCAGCGCAGCCCCCACGGTATCCGCCATCGCCCCCTGTACCGCGTAGCCCATCTCCCCAAAGCGCCGCGCGATCCCCTCCAGGTAAGCCTTTTCCCCGCCAAACAGGTGCGCACAGCCGCTGGCGTCAATCACGATCCCATCCGGCGCGTGAACAGCCACCACCGGCGCGTAACGGATGCACCAGACCGCTATTTTTTCCAGGATGTTTTCAGGGAACCCTGTGACCGCCTCCCCCGCACGCAAACCCGGCGCAACCGCCCTCGCGTCCGAGAGGTTCATGCCCAAAACAATCCCCTCCGCCTCCGCCACAGCGTTCACCGACACCACCACTTTTCTACCCCGCGCACTGGCCGTAAGCACAAACGGCACCGTCCGCAACACAGGGTCACGGACAGCGTGCCAATCCGTCTCCAGGTACCGGAACCATATCGCCACATACCGCCCCGCCATCTTATCCCGTTTTTCTTTTTGCAATGGTTGGCTGCAACTTCCCTTCTGATACCGCTTCCACCCCAGTCCTGAACGCACCTCCCACCCAGGCCAGCTCCCAGGTCCCCGGCCTGCCGCTGCGCACCTTGGACAGCCTTACCCGCCACCGCGGAAAACCAATCCCCGGCAAGCCCTCCTCCACCAGCGAACCCAGCGGACTGATCTCCCACCTTGCCACGCAAGCCGTAGGCACGGCCCTTAACCTGGGCAGCAACACGAACCCTGTCACCATGCTTTTTTCCACCGCCAACTGCAGCCTCCGCGAAGCGATAAAACTCAGTTCAGGCGCTTCCGCCACCACCGCAGATACCCCCTCCGATTTAAGGGCCTCCTCCAATGTCCAGAGCACATCCCCCTCCCTGCCCACCTGCACGAACAACACCCGCTCCGCCGCCAACCCGAAACCCGCCAGCGCGGGCGGAAACACAGTCCCCGACCTGCTGATCCAGATGATCGTACCCACAGCGCCATAAAGCCCCCCGAGCAATGCCGCGAGAAAACCTTTTGTAGCAGCGCCACCCTCCCGGTCCCCGTACTGGAACTCATGCACCACCCCTTGCGGAAACAGCCCCTCCGGAAAAGCGTCCAGCAAAGGCCCCAATCCCGGACCGCGCCCCACGGGCACAACGCCCCGCTTCGCCTGCATCCGCAGCAATTCCCGCCTCAGCCCCGCCAGTATTTCCTTTTTCGTTTCCTGCATGACACCATCCATCCCCCGCTTTACAACAGGGAACAAACCAAAATTACTAAATTTTTTAGCAAACCATCTGCGCATCAATTCGCATTATGATTAAAAATTCAATAGCAAATAAGGGACAGGAATGAATCAGGAATTTATACGCACGAGCTTGTTATTAAATTTCTACATGATATTTTTTCCTAGTTAAGCAGAACTAAAATAGTGTAGTTGGCTGTTGAGGTTCGAGTTCATAATTACCAGTCAGCACTTCGATCTTAATCTTATCCTTTCTTGCTTTCGCGTTAACAGATACAAACTGTTCAAATGTTTGTGTATGCCATCCTCTTTCTTTAGTGTAATGCTCAAGTACTTCCGAAGGATATGAGGACAGTAAAAATTTCCCTTCAATGGCAGACAACAATTGTAGTAAGTTTTCAAAATCCTGCTTTGTGTAACCCTTATAATGTCCCATATTAGAATTAAAATAAGGCGGATCGCAGTAAAAAAATGATTCGGTGCTGTCTCTGCTTCGTATGACGTAAAGTGCGTCAGAATTTTCAATTTGAACTTTCTCAAGCCTGCGGGCATAAAATTCTGTAAAGTCCGTTTTGTTGAAGTATATTTTGCGTGAAGTACTGTCCGCTTCCCGGTCATAGCCCCATACGTTGTCGAGCTTTCCGGCAAATCCCTGAGAAGAAAGTACCCACACTGCCCAAGCACGTTTTACAGGATCAAAGAGTTCAGGGTTGCTGTAAATAACCCAGGCATGTTTGTGCATCCGACGGCTATGTAATGTACGATTGATTTCTACGGAAAGGGCATCAAATTGCTCTTTGACCACCTGGTAAAAATTTACCAATTCCCCATTCATATCATTTAATACCTCTACCTGGGAGGGTCTTTTGGCAAAGAATACAGCAGCGCCACCACTGAATGGTTCTGCATATAGCGTATGCGGCGGAATCAGTTCCAGAATAATAGGCGCCAGTTTCTGTTTTCCTCCGTAGTAAGTAATCGGTGTTTTCATGCCGTTGCTACTTTTTTTACAGTCAGTGAAATCTGTTACGCTTAATCCTTTCAGGCGATGAGTAACCATACCCTTCTTTTGCCAGTCGCTTTACTGCTCTCCTAAAATCTCCCCCACATTCCAGCACGGCATACACTGCATAAGGCCGGTATCCTTTCCCAGGCTCAAATTCGGTGCTGGTGCTGAAGACGGAAAAAAGCCCCATTTCATGGTTGTAATCACCAGAGCTACGCTTATCAGTATCTCCCGGGCGCCGAAGGAAAGTTCTTTTTCCGGCTTCCCTTACTACGCTCCATCCATGTTTTTGAAGCAGCCCAATGATATCCCCCCGCTGGTTATAGTCATCAAATGGGCTTAGCGCCTCTGCAACTTTTTGTTTCAGAGGTTGCCGAACAGATTGCTTCACCTCGAGTTGGTTAAGCCGCCGGGCAGCTTCAAAAAGAATCATTCTTTGGGAAGTTGTAATGTCAGGTATCCGTGAGAAATCAAGTTGCAAAAAGTAATAACCAGGACTGGGAGGAACTATAATGTATCCTCCCTCCCCTCTGGTTTCTATGAGTACTTTGATCCGATCCTTGGGATTATTTTGCTTTTCCGCTTCTGTGGTAGGCCGTCTAGCCAAGGGCTGATTCCTGTCAATTGTCTGACAACGATAATATAAGTGATAGCCTCCGCTACGGGTCTGAGCCACTACTATGCGCTGCGCAAGGTCCTTATCCGAATGGGCCACCGCATCCATTAAACATTCCAAAAGGCTGCCCTGTAAGTCATACTTACTGTCGATGTCTATGGCTTCGAGATTTCCGCTGATGTTTCCAGTAACAACAGCAATACAACTGGCGGCCGGTGAAAGAAACATATAGGCAAGCTGATTTTTGGTTGCTATTTTATTCTGATAATTCGACCACTTAACCAAACTTTGTTTCAATGCATCGGTTGCAATAACAGATAATCCTAATTCCCTATATTGAATAGCTGCCTGAATCAGTTCATTCATGCCTCACACCATTGAGTTATCACTCTTTTTCAATTAAACAACTGATAAATCAACTTAAAGAGACTTACCCTTATTGGCCTCTCCTTTCAGAACTCTTTGCCGTTTATTGGGTGTTACCTGATTGGCGGATTCAGCGGTCTCTTTTTTAACTGAATTGGCATCTTGCGATGCAGGAGCATCGGAAGGTATGTCCATGGATTTTCGACCCTCTTTTACAAAACTTACATTTGCCCCCTTAAAATTCTTTTCTTCCTGAATACGCTGGCGTGCTTCGTCAGTCCTGAAGGGATCGTGGTAAAGCAATTTTCCGGACTGGTCGAGTATAGTTATTGTATTTCTTTCCGGATTAGCCCTTATAAATACCTGTTGATGGTTCTCTTGGTTGATAGGAGTAAGCGCCACCTCCCGGCCTTCGCTCAAATGGGATGCCGCGATTGCTTTTTGTTTTACTGAAGAAAGTTCCACAAAATCAAAATCATTGAGTTTTGTGATAAGATCGAAGTCGTTGAATCGTTTGGTCAGGTGGTTTCCGCTCTCCGTTTTTTGTGCAAAATCCAATTGCAGCCACTGGCCGTATTTCTCGCCATGCTCATCAAAATAGGTTTTGTGAACGGCGCGGGGATGCTGCTGATCCATAAGTAACATGTACGCTTCATTCATTGTAATGCGATCATTGGCTTTGAACCATTGTTCAGTAACGCCTCCGGGTTCGTGAAGGGCGGCTTTGAAGCCATTATAATACCCCTTTCCATCCTTTACTTTAATATCTGCTTCGAAATCAATCCGTTTATTTTCCATCATCTCCGATGTGGTCAGACGAATATCGGTTTGACCTGAAGAAAGTGCATCTGCCAGAACTTTGTCGAACCGGTCTCCGAATCCTGCTCCTGACAATCGTTTGTGTATGCTTTCCAAATTGTCGATAACGATAGGTTGTTCCATAATCGATTATTTTTTGTGAAAAATGATTTACAGTTTGACACCTTTCCCCTTGACTGCGGACATCTGTACCCTCGCTTTGGCAGGCAGTTTTCGGACAATGGATTTGGAGGAAGAATTTGATTTCCCATTTTTTTGAGAAACTTTCTCTTTTGAGGAGGAATTCTGTCCGTTACTTAGATGGCTTGAAACTTTCCCGGACCTTTGGTAAGTTTTGAAAGCTGGTTTTTCATTCACCCGGGCGACTTCTTTTTTAAAGATTACCCGTTCATTGGAGAAAGCAGCTTTCCGTAATCGGGCCAATCCTTTTATGCCGGCAGCAATCAGGTTTCCAGAAAACACCAACAGATTCCGCATAAGACGCACGATGGGATTCGGATAGACCTGTCGCATGGTGTTTCGATGCTGTCCGCGCAATACACGCATTTCCGCTTTTTCAAACAAGTTTAGAGGTCTGGATCTGTATTTGTTACGGATATGTTTATAAATATCCCTTTTCGCTTTTAGAAAATCACGGTCATAAATAATCTTGCGCCCATATCGTTCCGTAAGCTTGTCCTCAATCCGTTTCCAGGCTTCCAGGTCGTTAGCGATACGGTTGGTATCTATTGACTTTTGCTGTTGCATACGCTACTTTTTTAGATGAAAAAATGCGTGTCTACTTCCGGATTACTGCCTCAAATGATGGCTGGAGTAATTTTCGGGCACGCAGGAGTTCTTTTCCTTTTAACCGGCAACTCAACAATCGGTCTCCATTTTTCTCGAACACTTCTATCACCATGTACTTGCTATCTGAGATCGTAAACTGATCGAAAGCCAGAACCAGAATGGTTCGTTGAATATAATTGTCGGACTGATTCTGTATCACCCTATGAATTGGAGTAATTTCCTCTTCTGTTATCGATGTTCGTCTCGACTTCTTCTTGTCTCGTACATACATCCTTGTAAAATCAGGAGTATAAGGAATTACGGCTACGTTGACCAGGGATAATTGAAAATAAAGAACACCTTTAATGTAGTAGGTCCCTATGATGGAAAGCTTCGCACTTCCCTTTCGTTTAGATCTCGGCGTGCTACGAGTTGGTCTGAGCCCTGCTACCAGATTGGCATAACTGACCACCTGTGCATCGTTGAGCTTACCTGGATCAAAAGAGACTGGAGAGGAATCAATGCCTGACGTTTTTTGACCAGTCAGATCAATAGTAAGATTTGGTGGGCTAGGGTGATAACATACTTCGAAAGCATACACCGCTCCATCACTAGTGAAGACATGCAAACTAGTGAGCGGCATACTGTCACTTGCTGCCTTAAGTTTAAGCACATTACTTGCATCTTTAAGTGTTTTACTCAATATCCACGAATTTCCCCTGTCAACACTTTTGATGGACGCAGGAAAAAGCAGCACACTCGTTTGGTCTGAACTGATTTCAAGACGCATAGCCGGGATGCTGCGTGGCTGGGCGGTAAGAGGTTTTGCTGTACCAGATAATAATGATCCGATAAGGAAGATCAACAAGCATGGTTTTCCAATTGATGACATGATGACTTTTTTGACGATGATGAAATTAGAAATGATTGTTACCGGAAGCGAGCAACAAAGGATATCCGGCCTTTACAGACACTTTCACGAGTTTCACTTTTTTGGTCAGCAGGTTTTTAGCGGCTTCGATCCCGGCGGAGGCGGCCTGAGCGCCAATAGAGGGATCAAGCGTGGCCATATTCAGGGCTTGGATAGCACGATCGGAACTTTCTTTGGAAGTTTCGCGGTTGATGCTTCCAGGAATTCGTATGCCGGGCAGTCCATCGAGGTCATAAGCTGCCAGTGATACCGGGTAGATTGAGTTGCCTCGACGGATAGACTGAATGGTTACCTGTAGTCGTTCCCCACTTAAATTACAAACACCAAATACAAAGCTACCTTTCGGGATGAGCTGTCCTTGAACATAAGCATCCTGTTCAAGCCGAATCTTAATAGTGGCGCCACTTACCAAGATTTGCGTTTCGTGCACGGCGGCCAACAAAGCATTCTCTTCAGGCGCAGGTTCGGTTTCTTCGTCGTAAAATCTTGTGTTTGATGGTGTTGATACGTGCATATAACCCAACATTCGCAACAAAGAGTCCGGCACTGCCTGAGCTTCAGACTGTAGCAAGTCGATTGTGTTATCGGGTGGCACTGTATTAACCGCAAACACCTCTTTCTTATTGGCAACAGACTGGTCTTTGAGCTTGTTTTTAACACGGTCCGGATGCTGAATATCAAGAATTTTATCAATGAGATTTTCTGCCTGCTCCAGTTCAGGATCAGGCTCAGTGGATTGGTTAGCCATCATTTGCATCATGGCTTCAAGCCGCTCTACTTCAAGAGCGCTAGTGGTAGCTGGTAAAGCCGGAACTGGCGACGTGGGAGCAATAACTGAATCAGGCGATCGAAGTGCATTCTCTAGTGCGGCAATTTTCTGCTCCAGCATAGCCTCTGGCGATTGTTTATCCGGAGTCGGGTTAATAAGGCTGGGTGTATAACCCGAGTCTCCGGCTGAGTAACTAAATGGACTTTTTCCCGCCGGAGGTAATACTTCCTCTGCCGGCATCCATGGCGCGAACGGGTCATATTCCTGTTGTTGCCTGATTTCTGCTGAATCCTTATCCGCGCGCTGATAAATACTAAGTTTATCCCTTGGCTGCTGATCATCTGTAAGTGGGTCGGGAAGTGTAGTGCTGAGCGCACTCAATCGGGGGCCATTAGGTGCTGCATTTCCTTTTCCTCCTCCGAGGGTATAAAAAAGCAATACAAGGAAAGGAACAGTCAGTATCGGCAACGCGATCAGAAACTTTCGCTTCCGTTCTTGAACAATTGAATTATCTGGTGTCATGAAATAGGTATTTATTGGTGAGTAAACGAATACTTGAGTAGTGACTCGACCTGGAGGAGGCTATCCATGAATCCTGGTCGCTGTCGAGTAAACTGTTCGACAAGCTTTCTACCCTCAGGCGTTATATTTAGCGAATCAATATGCCTTCGAAAACTTAGAAAAATGGCAGTATCGTTTAAGCCATATTGCATTGGTAAGTCCCGTGAGGAATAAATTAGTTCCGGCAGCGGCTGTTGTTTACTAAATGGTGGATCAGCGCTAGATCGTGGTGAAAGAAATTGCAGCAAGCTATGGGTGCTACAGCCACCCATAAAAAGGCAGAGCAGAAATAGTAATCTTTTTTGTTCACGCTGTTTCCAATGAAGGGTCTTACGGTGCAACCAACTGACGGTTTGTAATTGAAGCCACCTGATGTAGGTGGCAATCCAATTTAACGGTGCGATTTTGCGGTTCTGCTCGGGCGATCCCTTTTTTCTTTTGAACATAAACTTATCGTTTTGAGGTGGAGAGAATACTGTTGTCTACAGTAAACCATTTTTCAATCAGGAAAGCGTGAGGATTATTGTCGGTACGTTCGCTGAGTTCACGCACGTAACCTTCTGTAATTAGGTTACGGGTAATTAGGCCACTGGAGCGAATCACCTTTTGCTTGCCATAGAACCGAAAGAAATAAGGGTGCTGGCTGATATTTAATGAGATACTGTCGCAGTTCACCAGTTGGCTGACGTTTCCACTGACAGCGCCAGTATAATACCCCTTCTCTTTAAGGGCATCGTATTGCTGTTTAGCACTTTCATCGGCCAGATAGAGTGCACGACGAATGTTTTCATCAATGGCTTTTTCGTCCGGGGAAAATGCCAGGAAATAGTCATGGAATGCTCGGATATGGTCTCGCGCTTCTACTGCTATATTTTCCTTTCTGGTTGAAGCTGTTGCCAGGATAGCTCTGCCGTCGGAGATGACATAGATCTTTTCTTGTATCTCACTAACTTTTTGCAGGCTGAAATAAAAACAATAGCCACAAAGCATTACAGTTGCCAGAATTAAGACAGCGGTAAAAAGACGCACATGCTTGAAGGCGGTGTCAATGTTTTTTAGTTGTTGAATCATTTGTGTTCCTGTTATCGTAAGAAATGCAGGAACAAAAGTGGGTAGATGGGGAAGGGAAAAAGGTGAGATTTTGGGAGATGGGGAAAAACTTTCTGAAACAGAAGAAGAATGTCAAATCATTAAATCATTGACAATATGTTAATGTTCTCCAAATATAGAGCTTGAAATTAAATCATAAGTTATGTAAATAAATTTATGTCATTGAGAATATCCTTCATAGGTGTATTTTTCAAAAATAAGGCAACCTTTAGGTGACAGTTTTTAAGTTTTTTTCCATTCCCACAATAACATTCTTTGTTCCGATCAATTCTTGAAATGCAGCAATATTTTTCAAGGAAATAACGAATACTATTGTTATCTGTCGTTTCTAGAAGTGTTTCATAAAGCTGTTTAGTACCTGTGCTGTTATGCGCCCACTCTTTAAGCTGGTTGGCGTTACCATTTTTTTTTACCAGTGCCCACGAGAAGAATTTGGGAAGATAGTAATTCACAAAATCATATAATCTAAGGCCTCGTGATGCTAATTCATTGGCTATGTATGTATGTTCAAAGCAGATAATACCTTCTTTGCTGATATGATAGTCATCAGATTTTTCTATTTTGTCACCCGTTAGAATGACTATAGGGAATGTATTGGGATAGAGGCTGCCAATAAGAATCCTTATCTCAAAACTTTCAATTAAATCATAGCTTTCATTTGTGAGAAAAAAATCCCCTGCAAACAAAAAGCAACCCTTATCCATTCCCATGTACTTCAGGCCAGGGCAGGCTTTCAAAGTAGCATTCTTGTCCTCCTCGAAATTCCGTATTTTGATCCTCTTATTTGAGGTAAGGCTTATAATTGGCAGCATTTTTTTCCAGGTATTCAATGTTTTTAGTAACATTAGGATTGGGAAGTATTTCACCACCTTTAAATGTTAGATTGCCATTTTCATCTTCTTCGATTGAAGGATGGTTTTTCATGTATTTTTCCCAATTAAAATCATGCTGTTTATACCGAAAGTTCTCATCTGGTATTTCATAAACGTATAGTCTTTTTTTACCATCCTTGATGTATTTTTTATAGGTAAAATAGCTTTGATCGTTCACTTTGAAGGATAAAACATTATCGCCCACAACAATTCCATTACTTTCCGCCTGAGCCTGCATTTTACAAGCTAGACTTGTGTGAAGGCTAGTAGTAGTGACTTCGCTGCATTCTCCAATACCGGCATTATGCCATAAAGTATCTTTGTCATCACCAAAATCGATTCCAATTCTGGTGTAAATTCTTTGTACGCCTTGTTCTTCAAAAAGATTCTTTAAGTCGTTCTTAACAAAATAGTTTACGAAAGAGGATGCCATAAGAGCGTTATCAACTGCTTTTTGCTTTGGAACCCCCTTTCCGCCAAAGTAGACCATCAAGCCATCACCTTGCAAGCGGTGAATATACCCATCAAAATACCAGCAGGTGTGTATGGCCGCAAGTTGAATTGTTCTGCAAATATTTGCCACTACATCTGGATCATATTTTCCAAAGAGAGCGGTGGATTTTCTTACATCAATAAAAACAGAGGTAATATTATGATACTCACTCTCAGAAGAGCCCTTTAGGTGTTTGAAACTTGGATGAGCACCCAGTTTTTCCTCGTATTTCGTGTTTTCTCCTGTAACGTCGCTTAATGCGCGCAGACTTCTGAAATTAGCTTCGTTTTTGAGCTTGTCTTGCCATAGCATTTTGGGTTTCTCAGTTAATGTCCCAGTTATTCTGCCGCTGCTGTAATTCTTCTGTGTATTGCCTTTTTTACTATGTTGTAAATAATAGGCAATGTCATTCACATAATTTTTATATAGTTTTTCTTTCATATCCTTATTTCAAAATTTTAACTCCTATAATTATAATCGATACAAATGATCCGGCGAGCAGATAGGTGGCGGACTGTAATCTGTTAAACTTTCTCTGTAGCCCTTTCGCCAATAAATGAACTTGCTGCAAACAATCATGATATTGCCTCTCTTCTGTCATATCATCGTACATTTTCTTGAAACTCTGAAAGGAGAGATTTGAAACATTCCCAAAATTCATAGCTGATCCATTTATGCTATCAGCCTGTTTGTTTAAGTAAGGGATGATAGCCATTAATGTAAGAACGATACTGAGTATACTGCTAATTAAAGCTATCCAAACGAAAAAAATAATGTCGCACCTTCCTTCTAGCGTGTCTTTAATACTATAGTATCCGGTAATGACTCCACCTAACAAAAAAGTATTGAGGCTTAAGAATAAACTTCCCTTATTGTTAATGCTATCATAGTAGTGGTCGTAACGATCCATCGTATGTTTAAGCGCTTCTATTTTGTAGTTATTATTGGTTGAGTTCATTAGTATTTTTATTTTGATAGGCAAACTCCCAAAAGCACTGCTATTAAGGCAAGTCCAATACCGTTGCTGACCTGGGAGCTGAATTTTTGGTTATGCTGAATAAAATTGGCGTAATGTTCACAATTGAAGTTGAACAAATCATAAGGGGTACCCAGCATGGCTAATGCTTTTTTTACAGCAGTGCTTCGCTGTTGCATATTCCCTTTGAAGCGTTCTATGCGCACTATTGGAAGCCCTTCCCTATGCAGATACGATTCAGTAATTATTTGAACCCCTTTGTTTATATCATTTTCAACGAACAACCGGGATCCATTTTTGTCCCATCCGACGAAAATTGCATGATGTTGAACTATCCTCCACTTGCTTTTTGGGAGTATAAGTCTGTCCGCGGGTTCGAGATCTTTAATGTCTAGCATATTAGCTTGGTTTATTTAAAAAATACTTAAGCAGGCTTTTTCTATTTATTATTACAGTTACAAATATAGTTAATTTTTACAACTCTGTAAACCATTTTATGTAAATTCATGAATTCTATGTTTTTTGGCTGAAAGTATTATTTATAAAAGCTTATGCTTGAAAATGATGTGACAGTATGGTGAGGCTGTTTACTGACTGCAACAAGGTTTGGTAGATTGTAAACTAAAAATGTTACTTTTGCAAAACAAAGCAGATTGTATGGAGATAAAGAGCATTTTCGCTGATCGATTCAAATCGGCCCGTTTAATGAATGGGTTTTCGCTACAGGAGTTGGCGGACGCTTTGGATAATAAATTGTCGCGTCAGGCATTACATCGCTACGAGAAAGGGGAGGTTGTGCCCGATGCAGAGAAAATAGGCTGGTTGAGCAAGGCTCTGAAGGTAAGCCCTGATTATTTCTTCAGAACCACCAAAGTAGAACTAAGCGAGATTGAATATAGGAAGCTAAGCAAAATGCCACAGAAAGAAGCGGCCGTTATCAGTGAATTGACTAAAGAGTATCTGTCGAGATATTTGGAATTAGAGGAAATTTTGGGGCTGTCGAGTCTTTTTGTTAATCCTCTTGCTAAATTTAAACCTGCCACAGTTTATGAAGATGTTAACCAAGCCGCTGAAATGCTTAGAAAAGAATGGCATCTTGGAGACGGTCCCATATTTAATATTGTAGAGTTGTTAGAGGATAAAAATATTAAAGTTGTTAAGTTGAATGTAGATGAGGACTTTGATGGACTACAGACCTTCGTCAATGGTAATATTCCTGTAATTGCCTATAATGTAAGAAAAGCCAATAAGCCAGACAGGATCAGGTTTACTCTTTTACATGAGTTAGCACATCTGCTACTGAATTTTGGTAGTGTAACTGAAAAACAAAAAGAGACTCTATGCCATCAATTCGCCGGGGCAATGCTTCTGCCAGAAAAAACTATTAAAGCAGAGCTAGGGGAGCATAGAAATAAACTTTCCACTTTGGAGTTGGGCAATATTAAAAAGCAGTATGGGATATCTATGCAGGCTATCGTAATGAGGGCCAAGGTTTGTGATATCATAAATGATAATTATACCAGGCAGTTTTTCTTTATTATTAAGCAGTTAAATTGGAAGGTGGATGAACCCTTTGAATATCAAGGGGCAGAAGAGTCTAACAGATTTGAGCAATTACTATTTCGCGCTTTAATAGAGGATCAAATTTCTATGTCAAAGGCGGCATCATTAAACAATCAGTCCTTGGCTGACTTTAAAAAAGCGCATCAAATGGTATTTTAATGCATTTTTTTTACCTTATCCATCTCTAGGTCAATGAAAATAAAGATTGCCGTAACTGATGCTTGTATTTTTATAGATTTATGCGATCTCGGATTAGTGGCTTATTTTTTTGATCTTAATATTGAGGTGCATACTACATCATCGGTTTTTTTCGAATTGTATTTAGAACAGCAACAAATTCTCAAGGCATATCAGTCTGTTGGCAAACTCACTGTACATAATTTACAGGAGCAGGATTTTTTAGAAATTTATTCAGCTACATACCCTAAAGCACTGTCTGAAACCGATAAATCGGTATTGCATATTGCTAACAAACTGAATGCCTGCGTACTCAGTAGTGATAAGGCTCTCAGAAACTGCGCAAAGAATAAGGATATTGAATATCATGGAATGATCTGGATTTTTGATAAGCTAGTTGATTCGGCAGCATTAACTCCAAAGCAAGCAGCAAGTAAATTAAAGGAGCTTGTGGCAAATAACTTCGTTTTTCAGAACAATCAACAATTGGTTGCCGAACTGCGTAAAAGATTGAACGCATGGACATAGATTGGAGGTGGTATTGTCTTCATATTGGTTTGGCGACTTTTAAAGTTACCAAACCAATATTGTGTATATAAATTTGTCAGCTTTTCCCCGCCACCTTATCAGCAAAATACCCGCCGCTAGCGCCCGCAGTTCCCATCCCCTGACTCATTTTCAAATTCGCGTCACCCATCGCATCTGCGGCCATCCCAATAGGTGCTCCTACAATAGCCATAGAAGTTGCAACAGATCCTGTTGCCATTGCCCCAAGGAGGCTTCCTGCTTTGGACGTGAGCGCCCAACCTCCACCTGCGTTTACAACCATGTTTGCAATGCTTGGAATGGTAAAATAGGAAACAATCCCGATGATCATAAACACGATATATCCGATATCACTGGTCGTGAAAAAGGAATCCCCATGCTGCTGCATCTGTGCGGTATCGAGTTTAATCATACCTTCCTGGATTTTTCCGAGCAGCGCACCTAGAATATTGGCAATAGGCAACCAAAGGTAAATATTGATATAGCGACCAAGATATACAGAAAGCGTATGTTGGAATCCATCAAACACAGCGAGCCCAAACATAATTGGCCCCAAAATGGCAAGAATAAGCAATTGAAACGTTCGGATGGTATTAATACATAGCGCAGCGGCTTCATAAAGTATCTGGAGTAGAAAAGAAAGAAAATCTTTAAACATGCTTTTGATGTTATAGTAGGCTTTGGATACAGCAAATTCTACATCATAACCTATACTTCCGAAAATGCCCTCATTACCAACCTTATCACTGTGAGTATATTGCATCCAGAGATTCCTGTCACCGGCACCATCTTTAATCCCGTACATTTTATAAGCGCGGGTTTGCTTACGTTCATTTTCCCGCTGGGCCACCAGTCGCTCAATGGAGGCATTGGTATTGTCAAGTAATTGCGCAGTTCCGGTAGCGGTAGGGCTTAAAATACCGTTCATAATGGCTATCACCAATGGAAAATTCAGGATGCAAAAGCCCAATACAAAGGGTCGCAGTAGTGGAAAAAAGTCGATTGGTTCTGCCGCGGCGATGTGCCTCCATACGCGTACACCGATATAAAACAGTGCCGCAAACCCAGCCAGTGCTCGGCCTATACTTATCAAATCCCTACACATAGGCAGCATCTCGGTATAAAGACTGTCCAATATCTGGTGTAGTCCCCTGATGTTTTGCGGTATTCCCTGCGCAACCAATCTGTCTGGCAGCGCTAGAATAGCCAATAAAAAGAATATAGGGAGTGCTCGTTTGAATAACATAACAGCGGATTTATTGTGTCAAAATGCTATTTGATTCCATAGATCAGCTCCAGGGTTTGATTCTCTATCTTCTCCCGGTACTTTTCCAGCGCAATCATAGACTGTTGCTTGTTGAAGCTTCGCAGGAACAAGACCTTTTGTTCAACCTCATTGAACACGCGATCAATACCAGCCAGTCGCTCATCGTCCGACATGCGAAGCTCTCCAGCGGTTATAATCATAAGTAATTCGTCCATATTTTTGATGCTGGCGTTGAATAACCTTTGGTACACATCTGACATATAATCCAGTTGGCCGGAACTGAATACATCCAGGCTGGAAAACTGCCGGAAGGCCGACTTGTATTCTTTCACGATTGCAGCCTGGTAACGAATGATATCCCCAACGCGTTGG
>CAMLRX010000111.1 GCA_946482545.1 uncultured Flavihumibacter sp.
TGAGCCTCAGCGCCCAGGCCAAAGTGCTCCGCGCTCTCCAGGAAGGAAAGATTACCAGGGTAGGAGCCGATAAAGACATCAGCGTGGATGTGCGCGTGATCGCCGCCACCAATAAGGACCTGCTGAAGGAAGTGGAAGACAAGAGCTTCCGCCTCGACCTTTACCACCGGCTTAGTGTGATATTGATCCATGTGCCTTCATTGAATGAAAGAAGACCCGATATTCCGTTGCTGGTAGACCGTTTCCTGGCCGATATCTGCGTTGATTATGGCATTTCTAAAAAGTCTATTGATGAAGGCGCCATCAAAGGATTACAGGAATACAACTGGTCGGGCAACATCAGGGAACTCCGCAACGTGGTGGAGCGCCTGATCATTCTTTCAGGCAAAACCATCACGGATGAGGATGTGAAAAGTTATGTTTCTCCCCGCTAAAATATTGGTCAGATTCCGGGGTTCGACGCGAACACCGGAATCTCTTCCCTGGAAAGTGTTCTAAGGTTCGGAAGTGAAAAGTCTATCTGGGTAGCCGGTTCACCTGCGATCACGACCTGTATGTCCGGGAATGTACCGCATAATTTCCGGAGGTATTCTTCCAGGCTTCCTTCTGAAAAATGGGTGAGTACATGCAGGTAAAGGTGGCTGATCGGCTTCTGGTCGCAGTATGTTTTCAGTGCTTCCACCGAAACATTCTTCCCGAAATACACCGATGGGATACCGTTTTTTTTCAGGAGGTAGTGGGTGAGCAATAACGGTATTTCATGTTCTTCTCCTTCCGGAGTAAACAACAATATATTGGTATCTTCCTTTGGTGCGGGCTGGTCCAGCCCATCAATAGCAGTGATGATCTTTTTTTGGATCAGGTAGCTCACAAAATGTTCCTGTGCAGGAATAACGTGGTTTGTGAGCCAAAGCAATCCTATCCGTTCGAGGAAAGGAAACAATACATACCGCAACGATTTTTCAAGGCCCATGTGCGCGATTACGCGGTGCGCGATCATATTGAAGCGGGTTTCTTCCAGGTCTATGCTGCATTCAATAAGCTGGTTGATCACCGATTCGTATTGGTCCGATCCGTTGAGGCGGCTGATGGCGCCCAGTATTTCCTCGTCTTCCATGGCCGCGATCCTTGATATCTTGAAGCCCTGTTTGTACAGCACGTTCACCCGTAGAATGCGTTTCAGGTCGTCGTTGTCGTAGAACCGGTGATTACTATCGCGGCGCCTTGCAGGGCACAGGCCATAACGCTGTTCCCAGATACGGAGGGTATGCGCTTTTATGCCGGTGAGGTTTTCTATGTCGCGAATGGTGAAACTATGCATGCAGGGCCTTTGTACAAATTTTGTACATTTCCGTTGCATTTTTAAGAAAACTTTGTGCGCCGGAATAGTACTACCGGGTTTAATATGGTACTTTTGTACGATTCAAAAATAGAATACTCATGGCTATTGATCATTTGCTGGTCATTATTTTTATTTCGCTGCTGATCTGGTTGCTGCCGGCTTTCGGGGTGTCAAAGATGTTCGAAAAAGCGGGTGAGAAAGGCTGGAAAGCCTTCGTTCCTTTCTACAATACCTACACGATGCTCCAGGTGGCAGGACGGCAGAAACATTGGGTGTACTGGCAATTGATCCCGGTGGTGGGCTGGTTCATCACCTTCGGTATTTATATTGAATTCGTGAAAGCTTATGGAAGGTTCGCGTTTTGGGAACATGCGTTGATTGTGCTTACGCTTGGCCTATATATGAATGTGATCGGCACCAATCAGCATGCACGTTTTATTGGTCCTGAAAAGGTGAAACTGTATAAAAAATCGACCACACGGGAATGGGTAGATGCGGGCGTTTTTGCAATCGTGGCAGCTACGCTTATCCGTACGTTTATTTTCGAAGCGTACACCATTCCAACACCTTCCATGGAAAAGACTTTGTTGGTGAACGATTTTCTTTTCGTGAGTAAAACGGCTTATGGTCCCCGTATTCCGAATACACCGTTGGCCATGCCTTTCGTGCACCATACCATGCCCATCACAAAAGGAAAGTCGTACCTGGAATGGATCAAACTTCCTTATATCCGCTGGTTTGAGAGCCCGGTAAAAAGAAACGATGTGGTGGTATTCAATTTCCCGGTAGGTGATACCGTGATTAATAAAGATGAATTTCAATCCGCAATCACGTATTATGATGTGGTGCGGCAGATTGGCAGGGAAGAAGTGTTCCGCCGGGAAGATGATTTTCCGCTGGTGGTGCGTCCCGTAGATAAAAGAGAAAACTTCATTAAACGTTGTGTGGCCATTGCCGGAGATACGCTTGAAATAAAGAATGGTGTGGTTTGGGTGAATGGGAAAGTGAACGATGTGCCCATCCATTCTGAAATGCCTTATTACGTACAAACAAAAGGGCAGCCTTTGGACGAGGAAGTGATGCAAAGCGAATACGATGTGGACATGAACGATGCGTCCGAATTCACGAAGCTGGAGCAGCCCGGACTTTTCAGAATGCTGCTCACCGCGGAAGCAAAGGCGAAACTGGAGAAAAGCGGCGCGGTTACCAGTATTCAGGTGGCGAAGGATGAAGGCGGTTACATCTTCCCGTTCGATACCCTGCACAACTGGAGCCAGGACGATTTCGGCCCTGTGATTCTTCCGAAGAAAGGAACCGCGATGCCGTTGAACGCGCAGAATTACAGCATCTACGAAAGAGCGATCCGGGTATACGAGGAACAGTCAATTGAAATGCGCAATGGGCAGATTTACATCAACAACCAACCCGCATCTTCCTATACGTTTAACATGAATTATTACTGGATGATGGGCGACAACCGCCACAATTCAGCAGATTCAAGGTACTGGGGCTTCGTGCCGGAAGATCATATTGTGGGCAAGGCTTCACTGATCTGGTTCAGTTGGGAGAATGGTCCCCGCTGGAACCGGTTGTTCAGGAGCATTAAATAATTTTCTTCCCGATTCTATATAAAACCGCGCCGTGCAGCAAAAAAAACAGGATTTCACCTACACCGTTTACACCTCCGCCAACGAATTGCCGGAGCGCTACGCGTGGTTGCTGAACGAGGCGCGGGAAGTAACCGATCAGGCTTACGCGCCCTACTCACGGTTCCAGGTAGGCGCAGTAGCATTGCTCACCAATGGCGAAGTGGTCGCAGGTTCGAACCAGGAAAATGCATCGTTTCCCGTTGGGTTATGCGCGGAACGTGTACTGCTTTCCGCCGCTACTTCATTGTATCCCAATGTTGCTATTGAGGCCATCGCTATCAGCTATTTCAACAACAATGGTGAAAGCAACCGGCCCATTTCTCCCTGCGGCATTTGTCGGCAGTCTTTGCAGGAGTTTGAGCAACGCCGTAAACATCCCATAAAGCTGATACTCGGCGGCATGGAAGGAGAGGTGATCGTGATTGAAAGTGCAGGCAGTTTGCTGCCCCTTAGTTTTACTTCCGAAAACCTTTTGTAGATGGCAGAGGAACATCCATATCCTTTACCGGCTTCCTGGGAAAAAACGGCGGCTGAACATGCGAAACGTTACAAGCAATGGCTGCAACGTGCGAACGTGAAGAAGGTAATGAAGGAACTGCCCGATCTGCACGAGGATGCTTTCAGTAAAATCAATTGTCTCGCCTGCGCCCGCTGTTGCAGAAATTATTCTCCCCGCTTTAAAACGCCGGATATCAAAAGAATTTCAAAGAGCCTCCGGATGAAGGAGTCTGCATTCATCGATACCTACCTTCGTTTGGATGAAGACGGGGATTATGTGGTGAAAAGCAGTCCCTGTCCGTTTATTGGTGATGATAATGCCTGTTCGATTTATGAAGATCGTCCATCGGATTGCGCCAGGTATCCATATACCGACGAGGATGTATTGGTGAAGCGTCCTGCGTTAACGTTGAAGAATACAACGGTATGTCCCGCAGTGTTTTATGTGATGGAAGAATTAAGCGGTAAGTAAGGCTTACCTTAAAAACTTTGCGCCTCCGCGCCTTTGCGAGAAAAATATTAATGAAAGGATATCTCGCAAAGGCGCGGAGGCGCAAAGTGAAACCTTGGGAATAGGATAGCCCCTGGTGCTACTTTCTGATCTTATGTCCTTTCACAGCAAAGTATAGTATATACAAATAGCAGGGGAGAATGCTTATAAAGAAGGCCAGTTGAAAATTCACTCCTGCCTCATCTTTCAGGAAACCATACAACAGTGGCCAGATGGCACCTCCGGCGATACCCATTACCATAATGGCTGATCCTGTTTTGGTGAACCTGCCGAGGTCTTTGATGCCCAGCGGGAAAATGGCGGGCCACATCAGGGAGTTGGCGAGTCCCAGCAAAGCCACGAATATCACGGAAGTATAACCGCTGGTGAGGAAGGCGCCTATGGTGAAAATGATACCAAGGATGGCGCAGATGCGCAAGGCTGCCTGTTGTGTAATGTATTTCGGAATGGTTACAATGCCTATGGCATAACCGGCCATCATGCCACCCAAAGTGAGGGTGGTAAAGTACTTGGCGATGTCGGCGCTGATGCCGAGTTCTTTCCCGTAAGTGCCGATAATATCTCCTGCCATTACTTCAGCGGCCACATATACGAATATGCAGAAAGCGCCGAGAAAAAGGTGTGGAAACTGGAATATACTGGTTTTGGTGGTTTTTACGGCAGCGGTTGGATCAACCGGTTCTTCGGCGTCCACATTGATTTCGGGAAGCTTGGAAAGTTTTACCACCAGTGCAAAGGCCGCGAACAATATCGCAAGTACAATATAGGGTGTATTTACACGACCAACCACTTCGTTCAGCAGCGCTTCTCTTTCCGCAACGGTGGTGGCGGCGTTGTTGATCTTGGCTTCTATCGCTTCAGAATTTTTAAGGAACAGGGTGCCCATCACGATCGGCACGATCATGCCGGCGAACTTGTTGCACAATCCCATGATGCTGATCCTTTTGGCCGCGCTTTCAATGGGTCCGATAATGCTGATGTATGGGTTTGATGCGGTTTGCAGCAGGGATAATGCTGCGCCCTGCACGAAAAGTCCGGTAAGGAACATGCCGAATGCGCGGGAATCTGCAGCGGGCAGGAAAATCAGTGAGCCCAGCGCGAGAATCAGGAGACCCACAACAATACCATTTTTGAACCCCATTTTTTTGAGCAGCCACGACGAGGGCAACGCCAGGAAAAAGTAGGCCATGTAGGAAGCGAATGTCACCAGGAATGCCTGTAAGTCTGATTCCAGGCCGCAGGCCAGCTTAAGGAAGGGGATCAGCGTGCTGTTGGCCCAGGTTACGAATCCGAAAATAAAAAACAAAGCGCCGATCATGAGCATCGGCAATAAATTACTTTTCTTTTCACCAGTCGAGGAAACAGAAGCAGTTGAAGTAATGGTTGACATTGATTTTGAAAATTTTCCCGAACATAAACAACAATCCGCATTTTCCGATCAAAACCCGCAAAATCCCACAAACGTTTGTCTTGCAACCCGCCATGGGAGCGGGAAACGCTGTAAGTGTAGAAAGTGTAATTCCTAACGGATTGTAAATATTGAAGTTAATTGGGACGAATTTTCCCAAATTGCGCACGCGAACGTTACAAAACGATGCGGGACAACGCTTAACTTCGCGGCAACGAGCACTCAAAATCAACCAAATTCAACCAACCAACAAAAGCTTGCGTATGAATGCGCCAACAAAATGGTCACAGTTCGGAACCCTGATTTCCGTATTCTTTTTCTGGGGCTTCGTGGCCGCCAGCAACGATATTCTCATCCCCGTTTTCAAAAGTAAATTCAACCTGGAGCAATGGCAGAGCCAGTTGGTAGCCTTTGCGTTTTACGTGGCCTATACCGTTGGTTCTATTATTTACCTCGGTATTTCCAAGGCAATGGGCGGTGATTTTCTGAATAAAGTAGGGTATAAAAACGGTATCGCGATCGGTCTGATCATTTCAGCGATCGGAACATTGTTGTTTTACCCGGCAGCCAATAATTCCTCTTTTGCGCTGATGATTACCGGGCTTTTTGTGGTGGCGCTCGGTTTCTCCCTGCAACAGATCGCGGCCAACCCGCTGGCTATCGTGATCGGTGATCCGAAAACCGGGTCGCAGCGCCTGACCATGGCCGGTGGAGTGAACAACTTCGGTACCACCATCGGACCGCTGCTCGTGAGCTTCGCCATCTTCGGAAGTGTGACCGGCGCCAATACGGAGGCCAGCATAGAAAGCGTTAAAGTGCCTTACCTGATACTGGGCGCGGCATTTATACTGGTGGCCATCTTCTTTAAATTTTCCTCGATCCCCAATAAAATTGACCTGGAAGAAGTGGCGGAAGAAGAAGCCATCAACGACGAAAAGATCCTCCATAAAAAATCTGCTATCGCCTATCCCCAGCTATGGATGGGCATGATCGCCATCTTCGTGTATGTAGGGGTGGAAGTAGCTACCGCCAGTAACCTGCCGGAATACCTGCGCCAGCAGATTGCCGTACTGGACGGGAAATATGTACTGAAATCGCTCAACCTTCCCGGCGCATTGCCTTTCACCGATGATATGAACGCGCCCTTCATTTCCCTGTACTGGGCCAGTTTGATGATCGGCCGCTGGACCGGCGCTGTAGGCGCTTTTGACGTAAGTGCGGGCACAAAAAAAATCCTGGGTTTCTTCATGCCTTACCTCGCATTCGCCATATTCCTGCTCGTGAACACCATCGCCAAACACGATGTTTCCAGCTTTTATGTTTATGGTTTCGTGATCCTCGCCATGATCGCGGGAGATATTTTAAGCAAAGGTAATCCTGCGCGCATGCTGCTGCTTTTCTCCATCATGGGTACCATCGCATTGTTCGTGGGTATGCTCACGGGGGGAATGGTAAGTGTGTATGCATTTATAAGTGTAGGTTTGTTCTGCAGTACGCTCTGGCCCTGCATCTTCACGCTGGCTGTGGCTGGTCTCGGCAAGCATACCAACCAGGGCAGCAGTTTCCTGATTATGATGATTATGGGCGGAGGTTTCATCAGTGTATTGCAGGGTGTGGTGGCCGATGATGCTATTCTGGGGATCAAATGGTCGTATCTTGTGGGCGCGGCATGTTTCCTTTACCTGGCATTCTATGCCTGGAAAGTGAAGGGTATTCTGAAGACGCAGGGGATCGATTACGATGCCGCCAACGCGCCTTCCGCAAGTGGAAAAGGACATTGAAGTGATTTTTTTTGGGAAGAAAGGAATTCTGTAATAACTATGCGTTTTCAACGCATTTTCAATTGTTCGTATGAGTACAATCAACCCGCAACTGGGCATCGGGATAGATATCGGGGGGACCACCACCAAATATGGCATCGTGAACCACCGCGGTGAAATATTATACAGAGGGGTGATCTCTTCGCGCAAACACGGTACACCCGAAGCTTTTATTGATGAATTGTATGAGGCGCTGCTGCCCGCCATTGAAGAGGCCGGAGGCATCTCTGCATTCCGTGGTATCGGCATCGGTGCGCCCAACGGGAATTATTACACCGGAACCATTGAAGATGCGCCCAACCTGGTGTGGAAAGGGAAAATACACATGGCCGACATTGTAACGAAGAAGTTCGCCTTACCCGCCGCACTCACCAACGATGCCAACGCGGCAGCCGTAGGTGAAATGATGTATGGCGCCGCCAGGGGCATGAAGGATTTTATCATGATTACCCTCGGAACAGGCGTGGGAAGCGGTATTGTGGCCAATGGTCACCTGATCTACGGACACGACGGGTTCGCGGGAGAATTAGGGCATACCATCATCATACCCGGAGGACGCAAACATTGGGGGACAGGAGCGCACGGTTCTTTGGAGGCGTATACCTCCGCCACCGGCGTTACGGTTACCGCAAGGGAGTTCCTGGAAAACCGTCCCGAAGAAGATAGTCTGCTCCGGGCCTATAAACCCGAAGAAATTGATGCCCGTCTCGTATACGAAGCCGCTGTTAAAGGAGATAAGATCGCCAACGACGTGTATGCTTTTACCGGCGAGATATTGGGAAGAGCACTCGCCAATTTTGTGATGTTCTCCAGTCCCGAAGCAGTAATCCTGTTCGGTGGCCTCACCAAGGCCGGCGACCTGTTGCTGAAACCGGTACGCAAATACATGGAAGAAGACCTGCTGCCCATCTTCCGCGATAAAGTAAAACTCATCATTTCCGAACTGAAAGAATCCGATGCTGCAGTGCTGGGCGCAAGCGCCCTTGTTTGGGAATTGAAATGATGAATCTGTATCTTCGCGCCCTATGCAGAAAGAGGTTGTACTGAGCGGTATCCGCTCCACGGGTTTCCTGCACCTGGGAAACTATTTTGGCGCCATGCGCAACTACGTGCGCATGCAGGATGATTTCGATTGTTATTTTTTTGTGGCCGACTGGCACGCACTGACCACGCATCCCGACACAAAGGAACTGCGCAACAGCGTACTGCGCGTACTCGCGGAAAACATCGCGTGCGGACTGGATCCGGAAAAAGCTTGTCTCTATGTGCAGAGCCATGTACCCGAAATCGCCGAACTCTATATGCTGCTGAACATGCTCGCTTACAAAGGCGAGCTGGAAAAAACCACTACTTTTAAAGATAAGGTGCGGTTGCAACCGCAGAACGTGAACGCGGGTTTGCTGACATATCCGGTATTGATGGCCGCAGATATCCTGGTGCACCGTGCTTTTAAAGTGCCCGTGGGCAAAGATCAGGAGCAACACCTTGAAATGGCCCGTAACTTCGCCCAGCGCTTTAACCACCGCTACGGTGATGTTTTTCCTGAACCCGTTGCATTCAATTTCGGAGAAAGTCTGGTGAAAGTGCCTAGTCTGGATGGTGCTGGAAAAATGAGCAAAAGCGAAAACCAGATGGCCACGCTTTACCTGGCAGACGATGATGACCTGATCCGCAAAAAAGTGATGAAAGCAAAAAGCGACGGAGGTCCAACCGAACCGAACAGTGATAAGCCTGACTATATTGAGAACCTCTTCCAACTGATGCGCCTCGTTTCCAAAAAAGAAACAGTGGACCAGTTTGACGCGGATTACAACAACTGCACCATCCGGTACGGTGATATGAAAAAGCAGATGGCCGAAGATATGGTGGCTTTTATAGCGCCCATCAGGGAAAAGGCTGCGGCCATTTATGCCGATGAAAAATACCTCGCTGAGGTAATGCAAACAGGGGCGGAAAAAGCGCGTAAGAGCGCCGGGGCTACGCTGGCGCTGGTGAGGGAGAACATGGGTTTGAAATACTTCTGATCCTTCCCACGCAACAACATATTATTTCTTATTTTGTGTCCCTCACACCGTTACCATTATGGCAAAGCTGAAAAAACCAAAACACATTGCAGTTGCAGGAAACATAGGCGCGGGCAAAACCACCCTCACCGAAATGCTGAGCAAGCATTACAAATGGATCCCGCAGTTTGAAGATGTGGAACACAACCCGTACCTCAACGATTTTTACGAAGAAATGCCCCGCTGGAGTTTTAACCTCCAGATCTATTTCCTCAACAGCAGGCTGCGCCAGTTGCTCGATATCCAACGTGGAACGGAAACCATTATCCAGGACAGAACGATTTACGAAGACGCACACATTTTCGCCCCAAACCTCCACGAAATGGGGCTGATGAGCAAACGCGATTTCGACAACTACTTCCTTTTCTTTCAGAACCTCAAGTCAATGGTGCAACCGCCCGACCTGCTCATTTACCTGCAGGCTTCGGTACCCACACTGGTGGCGCAGATACAGAAACGCGGCAGGGAATATGAAGAGAACATCC
Organism: uncultured Flavihumibacter sp.; assembly: GCA_946482545.1. Next base: position 9,777 of record CAMLRX010000111.1, read on the forward strand.
GTCTCGACTACCTCAAACGCCTGAACGATTATTACAACAAATGGATCGAAGATTATAAAGAAGGTCCTTTGCTGGTGATAGATGTAGATAAGAACAAGTTCGCGGAAAGCGAAGAACACCTTGGCGAGATCATCAACCGCATCGACGGACAACTGTACGGCCTGTTCTAAAAAGAACTCCCCCGGGGAACCGAGGGAGCCTCAAAACAAAACATGCAAGCGACTGTGAAAGCAAAAAACTTCCGCAATCAATTTAAAACTACGGAATTAATTCTGATTATATCTTAGGCCCGGCCATTAAAATTTCTTTTGAAACGCCCGCGGCATATTTTTCAAAGTTTTTAACGAACTGCTGTGCCAGGTTACGCGCCTGCGCATCGTAGGCTTCAGCGCTGGCCCATGTTTGCTTAGGAATCAGTATGTTTTGCGGTACACCAGGACAACTTACCGGTACGGCTACCCCAAATACCGGATCAATGGTGAATGCGGTATCATCCAGTTTGCCTTCCAGCGCGGCGGTGATCATTGCACGGGTATAAGACAACTTCATGCGTGATCCCGTTCCAAACGCGCCTCCGGTCCAGCCGGTATTGATCAGCCACACTTTTACTTTGTGCTCCTTCATTTTCTCCCCGAGCATCTCCGCGTATTTACCCGGGTGCAAAGGAAGAAAGGGTGCACCGAAACATGCGCTGAAGGTAGACTTTGGCTCGGTGATGCCCGTTTCAGTACCCGCTACTTTAGCAGTATATCCGCTGATGAACTGGTACATGGCCTGTCCCGGAGACAATTTGGAAATAGGAGGAAGTACGCCATACGCATCGCAGGTCAGGAAGAAGATGTTCTTTGGCATACCACCAATGCTGGGTTCAAGCGCGTTGCTGATGTAATCCAGCGGATAGGAAACACGTGTATTCTCTGTAATGGAACCATCGGCGAAATTGATGCGGTTAGTGCCTTCGAAAAAACGTACGTTCTCTACCAGTGCACCTGGCTTGATGGCATGAAATATTTCGGGTTCTTTCTCTTCAGAAAGATCGATGCACTTCGCATAGCATCCGCCTTCAAAGTTAAAAACGCCATCATTGGTCCAGCCGTGTTCATCGTCGCCGATCAGTTTTCTGTTTGGATCGGCGCTCAGTGTCGTTTTACCTGTGCCACTCAGTCCGAAGAAGATGGCGGTATCGCCAGCTTCCCCCATGTTCGCGGAGCAGTGCATGCTCAGTACTTTTTGCTCCAGCGGAAGAATATAGTTGAGAATGGTAAAGATACCTTTCTTGGTTTCGCCGGTATAGCCTGTTCCTGCGATCAGGATCATTTTATGACGGAAGCTCACTACTGCAGCGTTCTCCTGGCGCGTACCGCATTTTACGGGATCGAGTTTCAGTCCCGGCGCGGAAATAATGTGCCAGTCGGGCCGGAAGGTTTCCAGTTCCTCTTCTTCGGGGCGAAGGAACATGTTGTGTGCAAACAGGTTGATCCAGGGCTTTTCGTTTACCACGCGGATGTTAAGGCGGTAACGGGGATCGGCACAGGCGTAGCAATCGCGTACCCACATTTCAGGCAAGCGGTTCATGTAAGCCATGATGGAATCGAAGATGCGGTCGAAATACAGCGGCTCCAGGGGGATATTGAAGTCGTTCCAGTCTACTGTTTTAGCAGTAAGTTCATCTTTTACAATGAATTTGTCTTTGGGGGAACGGCCGGTGAATTTCCCGGTTTTGATCACCAGCGCACCGGTATCGTTCAATTCACCTTCTCCGAGCCGGAGTGTGTCCTGAACCAGTTCTTCCGGGCTGAGCTGGTAGTGAATGTTGTCTGAAAAACGCAATCCCAACTGCGTTAATTTCTCCGCAGGGATTGTAAAGGTTGGTACTGACATGAAGCAATCGCATTTGTTTGTTACAAAACTAAATATTAAAATTTATCTAATCAAGTGGTGTTTAAAATGGGTTTTGTTTATTTTAAATAGTTTTAATGCCTTTATTTTTGAATATTCTCTAGAACAAGAGCTTTGCTGATGATTTTGGAAATGAAACCGGTTTCCATTGAATGCCTGCTAAATCTGCCGCACTACTTAAATAAATCTACTTACCCCTGTGCAGCGTTTTAATGGAAATTCTACCAACCAATCTGTTTAATACACCAATCCCGTTTGCGACATCCGGATAAATGGTTTGCCATTTTCAAACTAATCCACCATCTGCCATTCAAAATCCATCATCCAAAATCCCTATCTTGCCACCTTCAAAAGCTACGATATGAAATACCTCCCTTTAGATCCGGCTATATTTATTCAGAACAGGAAGCGCTTTGTAAAAAGAATTGAAAAGAACGCCATCGCGATCTTCAACAGTAATGATGAATTACCCACCAATGCCGACGCACAACATACTTTCAAACAGAATTCAGACCTTTTCTGGCTCTCCGGCATCACCCAGGAAGATTCAATGGTGATTCTTTATCCTGATAATCCTGATCCCAAATACAGGGAAGTACTGGTATTGGTGCGCCCGAATGAACTGAAAGAGAAATGGGATGGGAAAAGGCTCCGCACCAATGAAGCCACCGCTATATCAGGTATCACTACCATCGTTTGGCTGGATGCGCTTGAAGCATTGCTGATTGGCTGGATACACCTCGCTGATAAAATTTACCTCAATACCAACGAACACGACCGCAAATCCACCATTGTTCCGGTACGCGATTACCGTTTCATCGAAGATATGAAACGCAAATACCCGTTGCACCAATACCTGCGCAGCGCACCGATCCTGCGCGATCTCCGGGCCATTAAAAGCAAGGAAGAAGTGGTGGTGATGCAGAAAGCGATTGATATTACCGAGCATACGTTCAGAAGACTGCTGCAATTCATCCGTCCCGGTGTGATGGAATACGAAATTGAAGCCGAAATATGGCACTCCTTCCTCACGCAACGCGCCACCCGACCGGCTTACAACAGCATCATTGCCAGCGGCGACCGCGCACGCATCCTGCATTATGTGTTCAATAACCAGGAATGTAAGGATGGCGAAATGGTGCTGATGGACTTTGGCGCGGAATACGGCGGCTATTGTGCTGACCTTACCCGTACAGTGCCAGTGAATGGTAAGTTTTCAAAACGACAGAAAGAAGTGTACAACGCGTGTCTTCACCTGCACGACTATGCGAAAAGTATCCTGGTGCCCGGCATCTCCGTACTCGCCTACCAGGACAAGGTAGGAGAGGAGGCTACGAAAGTTTTCCAGAAGATCGGTTTGCTTACTAAGCAAGATGTGAAGAATGAAGACCCCAATAACAGGGCCTACCGCAAATACCTTTACCACGGCATCTCCCACCACCTCGGCATTGATGTACACGATGTTGGTACGAAAACCGATCCCATTACCGAAGGCATGGTGTTTACCATTGAACCCGGTATTTATATTGAGGAAGAACAAATGGGTGTGCGTTTGGAGAACAACGTCTGGATCACCAAAAAAGGCAATGTTGACCTGATGAAGAATATTCCCATTAAAGCCGAAGAAATTGAGGCATTGATGAAGAAGAAATAATTCAGCATTCAAATCAGCACAAACAACATGAAACAAATCCCGAATATATTCACCCTGCTCAACCTGGTTTTCGGCTGCGTGGCCATCATCTGTATCCTGCAACCCGGGGAGAACCTCGCTTCTTTGTATGATGGCACGAGTGTAATCATCAATCTGCCGGAAAAAATATGGTGGGGAAGTGTGTTCATCGGCATCGCGGCGGTGATCGATTTCCTGGATGGATTCGTGGCCAGGTTGTTCAAAGCCGAATCTGAAATGGGCAAACAACTGGATTCGCTGGCCGACGTGGTAAGTTTTGGCGTGGCCCCGGGGATGATCCTGTACCAGATGCTGCGCATGACTTTCCTCCGGGAAGTGGACGGTATTGACGTGAGTGTTGCCTGGTTGCTGCCCGCGCTGCTGGTGCCTGCCGCCGCCGCTTACCGGCTGGCCCGGTTCAACATCGATCCTTCGCAGTCTTATGGGTTCAAAGGGTGCCCCGCGCCTGCGGCGGGACTGGTGATCGCCTCCTTTCCCCTGATCTTGTTGTATAATCCGTATGGGATCAACGAGATATTGTTGAACAAATGGGTACTGTACGCCGTGTGTATCCTCGTTTCCTGGCTGATGGTCTCCAAACTGCCGCTCATGGCAATGAAGTTCAGGGACTACAGTTGGAAGAACAATGCATCAAAATATCTTTTGGTCCTGATCGCGGCCGTAGCAGGCGTTTTCCTCAGTTGGCTGGCGGTACCGTTCGTATTTATCGCCTACATTGTCTTATCTTTGGCCTCTTTTAAAACAACCAACAAATAACAGGATCATGACCTACACAGTTCAGGTAAAAGTGATGCCGCTGAAAGAATTGCTGGACCCCCAGGGAAAAGCCGTAATGGGCGGATTGGAAAACCTCGGTATTAAAGAAGTGGCTGATGTACGGATCGGCAAGAACATTACCCTTCAGATTGAAGCGGCCGATGAAGCTGCTGCGAAAGCCATTGCTGAAACCGCAGCTAAGAAGCTGCTGGCCAACCAGGTGATGGAGTACTTCGAGATATCGGTTAATTAAGGATAAAAATACTGAGATGTTGAATGCCAGGGTGCTACAGCCAGGGTATTCAACATTTTCCGTTTAAACCAAACACATTGAACGAAAGTACAGCTTCCGGTAAACTTTTTCTCGTTCCTTCCCCCATCGGGAACCTGGCCGATATTACCTTTCGTGCGGTGGAAACATTAAAATCCGCTGATTTACTGCTTGCGGAAGATACACGTACTTCTTCTGTTTTGCTGCAGCATTACGGCATTCAGAAACCACTCACCGCTTACCACCAACACAACGAACACCGGGTATTTCAACACCTCACCGAACAAATGAAAGCCGGTAAAGTGATGGCCCTGCTTACAGATGCTGGTACACCGGGGATTTCCGATCCGGCGTTTCTCCTGGTACGAGCCTGCGTGCAGGAAGGCGTACCCGTAGAATGTTTGCCCGGCGCTACCGCTTTTGTGCCCGCTCTGGTGAACAGCGGACTGCCCATCAACCGATTTTGCTTTGAAGGTTTTCTGCCACTGAAAAAAGGCAGGCATACTTTGCTGACTGAACTGGCGAAAGAAGAAAGAACAATGGTATTTTACGAGTCACCGGTGCGGTTGGTGAAAACCCTCGATCAACTCGCGGAATATTTCGGTGCCGAACGTCCCTGTTGTGTTTCCAGGGAACTCACTAAAAAATTTGAAGAGAATGCGCGTGGTACTTTAAAAGAAGTAGCCGATCATTTCCGGCAGAAAACTGTAAAAGGAGAAATTGTGATCGTGGTAGCAGGAATTTAGGATTTCCTTTTCAGTTCCGGGTTTGATATTTGCACTTTCCTCAAAAAAACTACTCGTATGAAATTAAGAATGATAGCTTTAGGTGTTGTGATGGGAGCGATGTTCCTTGTAAATAGTGCATCGGCCCAGGTGCGAAAAGTACCGGCTGCTGTTACGGAAGCTTTTAAGGCGAAATATCCTTCTGCTTCCAATGTGGAATGGAGCGACAAACTGACTTCCTTCATGGCCCGTTACGAAGAAGATAATATTACCTACGAAGCGCGTTTCAACAGCAAAGGTGAATGGCTTAATACAGAAAGGCAGTTGCCCACTGAAGACCTGCCGTCCGGCGTGATAGAAGGGTATGAAAAAAGCAAGTATGCCGAATGGGAAATGGGAACCGTTCATAAAATCATGCTGCCCGGCGATAAAATTCAGTACCGCGTGCAGGCCATAAAAAGCGATATTCAAAGAAAAAACCTTTTGTTCAGCAGCGAAGGTCGTTTGCTGAAAGACAATATTACTTTGTAGGATTTTGAATTTCAAACCAACGTATGAGAAAACTACACCTGCTTTCTGCTTTCCTGCTGCTTGTTGCCGCAGTATCTGCCCAGCCTTCCCGCTGGCAGCAACGCGTGAAATATGACATGGACATCAACGTGGATGCCACCGCCAACAAATTTACCGGGAAGCAAAAACTGCAGTACTGGAACAATTCTCCCGATACGCTTTTTAAAGTGTTCTACCATCTGTACTGGAATGCGTTTCAGCCCAACAGTATGATGGATGTACGCAGCCAGGAGCTGGGTAAAACACTCATCAATGGCCGTCCCGACTGGGACGGACGTGTGCGCGACCGCATCAGCAACCTGAAGCCTGAAGAAATCGGTTACCAGAAAATTATCTCCCTTTCCATGAACGGCAGGCCGCAGGAAGTGAAGATGCGGGAAACCATACTGGAAGTGATCCTTGATCAGCCCATCCTGCCTAATTCAAATGTTACATTCGAGATGAATTTCGAAGCGCAGGTGCCCGTTCAGGTGAGGAGGAGCGGACGCGACAATGCGGAAGGTATACGCTTCAGTATGGCGCAGTGGTATCCGAAAATGTGTGAATACGATTATGAAGGCTGGCATCCCACGCCCTATATCGCCCGAGAATTCTATGGTGTATGGGGTGATTTTGATGTGAAGATCACCATCGATAAATCTTATGTGATCGGTGGAACAGGCTACCTGGTAAATGCCAACGAAATCGGCTTCGGTTATGAAGATAAAGGCGTGAAAGTGCCCAAAGCCTCCGGTAAAACGCATACCTGGCACTTCACCGCACCCAATGTGCACGATTTTATGTGGGCCGCTGACCCAACTTATAAAGTACTGAGAAAAGATATGCCTGGCGGGCCCAGTCTATACACTTTATACAAGCCTTCGAGCCCTTCACAGGATGAGGCCTGGAAGAAGATCAATGATGCCGCCGCGCAAGTGCTTCCGTTCATTGAACAGCATTTCGGCAAATACCCTTACAAGCAATATTCGTTTATACAAGGTGGTGATGGTGGTATGGAATATCCCATGAGTACGCTGCTGAAAGGCCCCGGACTGGGCACCGTTTTCCATGAGTGGATGCATACCTGGTACCAGATGCTGATGGGCACCAACGAATCTCTGTATCCATGGATGGACGAAGGTTTCACCAGTTATGCTGAAAGTCTGGTATCGGAATATTATAAATCACGCACCAGTGAAAAGCCGCAGCAGGGAACCGTAAGCACCGGCCCTAAAAAGACCGCGGCCGATACGGAACTGCCTTTGTACCACGCAGGTGCCTACAACAGCTATTTCATGCTCGCAAAAAGCGGACTGGAAGAACCTTTGACCACGCACGCGGACCACTACAATACAAATATCTCCTACAGCATCGCTTCCTATTCAAAAGGAGAAGTGTTCCTGAGCCAGCTCGGTTACATCATTGGTGCTGAAATGCGCGATAAAACCCTGCTGGAATACTACCGGCAATGGGCGTTCAAGCACCCCAACATCAACGATTTTATGCGCATAGCCGAAAAGGTGAGTGGTCTGCAACTGGATTGGTACCGCCAATATTGGGTGAACAGCACCAAAACCATCGATTACGCCGTAGACAGCATCTGGGAGTCCTCCGGTAAAGCCACAATACGCCTCGCGCGTATCGGTCAGATGCCGATGCCCATCGACGTGGAAGTGACCTACAAAGATGGCAGCAAGGAACAACACTATATTCCGCTCTACCTGATGTTCGGTGAAAAACCCAACGAGCAACCCGCGTTGCCCCGCACTACCCACGAAGCCTGGAAATGGACGCATCCCAATTATACGTTCACGCTCAGTAAAAAATTAAGTGAAGTGGCCACCGTTGCCATCGATCCATCCAAACGAATGGCCGACATCAATCCCGCGAACAACACCTTGGGAAGATAACTCCGAGGGGCGAAGCCCCGAAGGAGTCTCCCATC
>CAMLRX010000112.1 GCA_946482545.1 uncultured Flavihumibacter sp.
CGGCGCTTACTTATTACCGTAAGCAGTCGGCTACTTTCTGGCAAAAACAAAGTCGGTATGTACAGGGACTTATTGCACAAGTGCTCCTGCGCAACAACGAACCTTCCCGCGCGGCCCAGGTGCTGAATTCCATCAAACAATATGCGGTAAGAACACCGGGAGAGGGCATGTACTGGAAAGACAACCGCGGCGGCTATTATTGGTACCAGTCGCCGGTAGAAGTGCAATCCCTGCTGATAGAAGCTTTCGCCGAGAAAGGCGGCTTCGCCTCCGAAGTGAACGAGATGAAAACCTGGCTGCTGCGCCTCAAACAAACCACGGATTGGGGCAACAGCGTCGCCACAGCAAACGCCTGCTACGCCCTGCTTATGAACGGCGCCGACTGGTTGAATAAAACGCCCTTGGTTTCCGTAAACATTGGTGGGCAAAACCTGACCGCCGATTCCATTGAAGCGGGAACCGGCTATTTTAAAAAGCAGGTGCAGCAGGATAAGATCAGGGCCGCTTCGGGAGATATTTCCATTAAAATTACCGGCGCTGGAACAGGTAGTGCAGCCATTCCCGCCTGGGGTGCGGTATACTGGCAGTATTTTGAGCAACTCGATCGCATCACAGGAGCCGGAGCCGATTCCACGCTTTCCATAAAGAGAGTGTATTACAAGCAGAAAGAAACCGATGCAGGTACGGTGCTTGAAGAAATCAACAACCTCACACCTTTAAAACCAGGCGATAAACTCGTGGTGAGGATGGTGGTAACCACAGGAAGGAACATGGAATTTGTCCACCTGAAGGACCAGCGGGCCGCTTCCCTGGAACCGGTGCAGGTGCTGAGCCGCTACCAGTGGAAGAATGGACTGGGGTATTACCAGACGGTGAAAGATGCCTCCGTTCAATTCTTCTTCGACTGGCTTCCGAAAGGAACGCACGTGTTGGAATACCCGCTGTTCATTACGCATACCGGTGTTTTCAGTACAGGTATCGGAACGGTGCAGAGTTTGTATGCGCCTGAGTTTGCGGGGCATAGTGAGGGAAGTGTGCTCCGGGTGGAAGAATAGTTTTTTTTCACGCGAGTGCTTTGTTTCACGCAACTGCTTTGTGCTGCGCACTTCGCAGACGCAAGGGAGCAAGGACGCAAAGCATTAATTAGTTGGCGAAAGACCTTTGGAGAATTTTACTTCCGCAGCAGCGATCGCTGCAAATCAGCCACTCCTTGCGTCCTTGCGCCTTTGCGTCTTTGCGAGAAACAAAGCAATTGCGTGACCCCGCCGCTTTCTTATATTTGCGCCCATGCGCACCAAAGTATTGATCCTCGGCCAGGGCCTTTGCGGCACCTGGCTGAGTTATTTTCTCGAACAGGCCGGAATCAGTTATATCGTGTTGGATAAAACCCCAGGCATCACATCTTCCCGTGTGGCTTCCGGCGTTATCAACCCGGTTACCGGGCGCAGGCTTCATAAAACCTGGATGGCCGAACAATTGCTGCCTTTTGCGGAAACGCAGTACAAAGCGATGGGGGCGTTGCTGAACGAGGAGTTGATTGCTGCCACCACGATCCGCAATTTTTTTCCCACTTTTCAGATGCAGGAAGCATACCGTAAAGTAGCGGAGGAAGATCCGCATTATGTAAATCCCTGGAGCGATGGCGCCGAATGGCGTTCTTATTTCGAGTTTATGTTCGGTGCCGGAGAAATTGCGCCGGCCTATTGGATCCGGCTCCGCACCATGCTGGACGCGTGGCGGAAAAAACTGATCGCCGCCAATAAGTTGGTGGAAGATACTTTTGAATGGAGTGAAGTGTCGGTGGAACAAAATATTGTTCATTACAAAGGTATTGAGGCGGAATACATCGTTTGTTGCGATGGGGTGGCCGCCCTTGATAATCCTTATTTTTCCCGGCTGCCGTTCGCACCGAATAAGGGTGAGGCGCTGTTGCTTTCCATACCGGAATTGCCCGGCGGAAATATTTACAAAAAAGGGATCACGCTGGTACCATGGGATGAACCGGGTGTATTTTGGGCGGGTTCTACTTATGAACTTCGGTTCTCCGATCCTGGTCCAACAGAACAATTCAGGTCGAATACATTGCTGCAATTGAAGCATTTTCTGAAGTTGCCTTTCGAGGTGATCGATCATTGGGCAGCCGTGCGTCCTGCCACAGTGGAACGGAGACCTTTTGTAGGATTTCATCCTTTGTTCTCAAGGGTAGGGATACTCAATGGGATGGGCACCAAAGGTTGTTCGCTTGCGCCGTGGTTCGCGAAAGAGTTAACAGCATATATTACAGACAATACGCCCATTACGCCGCAGGCGGCGGTGGACCGTTTCCGGGGCCTGCTCACCAAACAATTCAACTAATACCAATATGGAAGAAAATAAACCTGCTTATACCATTCCGGCGCGTTTTCGTCAGCTTGAGAACCTGCATATCCTTTTCTGGCTCATCAAGGATCTTTGCTAGTGTCTTTTGTTCAAACCGTTGGGCATATTTATGATTCTTCCTACCATCTCTGTGGCCCTGTTCATCACCTGGCGCAACCGGAGGATATTTTCAGAATTGATGCACAACCTGGCCATCTCGCTTTGGATCGTGGCCAACAGCATCTGGATGATCGCTGAATTTTACGAAGTGGATGAGCAGGTGAAGCCATATTGTGTGATACCGTTTTCATTGGGGCTGGCGTTGTTGTTGTATTATTACATTGTTTATAAGATGATCCTGAAGAAAGGAAAGGATGTGGTGGTAGAAACGGAGGAGCGGCTGGGGTGAAGCAGCGCTGTTCCCTTACTGCACATGCCCTTTGGATATTTTCCAGATATACCCATCTATAACATAATGAGTGATCTGCGGCACCGCGAGCGCCGGTACCAATACCGTGAGTAATTCTTTACCTGGCATGAACCGGGCATCCTGGAGAAACGAAAATGTTTCCCCATGTTCATGCCACACAAATGTATCCCACAACGCTTCTTCTGTAAAAGCGAGCAACAGAATACATCCCAGGAATAAAAATATGCCCGGCATGCTGAACACTTTCTCCGAAACCCTGCTTAATCCTGGCTTAAACAGTTGTATCTCTTCAGCAGCAGACACTTCTTTCCGCATTCTTTCTTTTCTTCCTGCTATCCATACCAACGCCATATAAGGAATGCCGTGGGACACCACATTGAGCAGGGTAAAACTGAGGTCCCCGTTCAAATGAACGATCCCGACATACCAGGACAACGCAGTTCCCCATACAACGCCATTCCGAGGAATATTAACTTGCTTATTCCGTAAAAGAATGATCAGCTCTTTTACAAAATAAATTATCAATATTATAAGATAAGGATACAGCAATATGCTGTTCATTACCGGCCATTTCAACAACATGAAATCTCCTTCAATGAACCAGTGGAACTTCCTGTCTCCTTCAAAATGCCAGTACAATATCGGATACAATGTTGCGGCATATATTGTCACCTTATCTATCACGCGATACGCTTTCGGTCCATTTTCTTTCCGGCCGTAAAGACGAAGAAAACCATATTGCTGGCGGATGAAATGATACACGGCCAGGTAAGCCAGTAATCTCCAGAACAGCAAGCTGCTGAATGAATACAAAATTACGCCTGCAACAAATGCAAATACCGGGATGAGGATTAAACGGGTGCGTTGTTCGGTGAAAATACGGGGTTCAAAATAGGTGCGAAAGAGGGTACTGTAAACGTGAGACACATCAATGCAGAGCACCAATACCACCCAGCTCCATTCCGGCAGCGCGTGGTTCCCGGAGAACCAGTGCGGAAACAATGCGATGATCAGGAGACATACAAAGGGTGGTCCTATGATGAATAAAAGATCGGTCCATGCTTTGTATAGCCAGGGCTGCTTTTTCATAGCGTGCTGATAAGGGATTTGGCGGCATGAAAACCCTGATAGAATCCTTCTTCAAAAATCGATATCCCGGCCAGATCGGTATGCGCAAAGAATATTTTTTCCCGGAGTGGGGCGGCAAGTTTTTCACGGATGCCGGAATGTATAAATCCCGGTGTTGGGCGTACCATGCCGTGCCCCCAGATCATCAGGTCAATATTTTCTGCAACGTCTTCGAGGTTTGGATGAACGGCGGAAAGATCTTCAATAACCATCCGTTTCAGTTCCTCTTCAGGCAGGGCGTGTAATTTTTTCCTGTTTTCCATTGGGCTTCCTGCTGAAAACGGGCGGTACCAGGTAAGGATTGTTTTCTCCGGTTGAGCGGGGATACCTATATGCTGGTGGCAGGCGTTCACATATCCTAAAGATTTGCCGCCGTAAATAACGTTGTCCCAGCACATACTTTCGCCACTTCTTTCTTCCGGCTTTGCAGTGGTGATGTTTGCTACCAGCCAAGGCGTGTAGGAGAAGTATTGCTGCACCAATGCTGTTCTTTCCAGGTCGTTCAGCATACGCGACAACACAAATTGGGGGATGGCGGCAATACATTTTCGACAACGGTAGATTGCCTTTTTACCGGTAGTGGCATCAATTGTGAGTATTTCCACGCCACTTGAAATCTCTGTTATTTTAACGGCCAGCTTACCGGGGATAAAACGGTTTCCGATCGCAGAAAATAACTGGTTTGCCAGGAAACCGTTCCCTTCCGGCCAGGTGAGTACATCCTGTTGTTTTGCATTGGCAGCTACACCTTTTCTTGCCGCGAAATAATGGATACCGGCCCATGCGGAAGTGTTTTCGCTTTCGGAACCAAAGTCGTCGCGGCAACAGTAATCACAATACCATAGTAAATATTTACTGGTAAATTTTTCCTGGCTTAACCAGTTTGAAAGCGTGATGGTATCGAGGCTGGTGAATCTTTCGTCTTTAGACGATGCATTCACGGGAATCGCAAAAGCATCTTTGCCATCATTTCCTTTTGCTTTCCGGAACTTGTCCATTTCCAGCAGAAAACGCTCAATTTGTGCACGGTCTTCTTCGTTTAAGCCTGAGGATGGTATCAACCCCTGTTGCCAGCTCCCGTTTATGTATAAACGTTCTTCCGGTTCAAAGCAGAGATGGTATTCATTATAGACCGGAAGTCCATTCTGATCATAACCTGTTACTACGCCACATTCTTTCAGGAATTCGAGGTATTCCTTCAGGTCATTATTAGGAAGTGGGACATAGTGTGCACCCCATGGGTGCGCGGATACCGCATTTTTGCCGGAAATAGCATTTCCGCCATGTTGCTCCTCAAGGTCAAGCACAACAAAGTTTGGATGACCTTTTTTTGCAAGTGTATGGGCGGCTGCCAATCCGCTGATGCCAGCTCCTATGATCACCGTATCGTATTCACAAACTTTATCCGCAGCAGCATTGAAGGTTTTGTCTCTCAGAAGATGTCCTACCGAAGCGGTTGCACCGAGCAGTTTACCGGGAATCATCTTTTGTTTTCCTGAACAGCCGGCCGCGAATGGCAGTGCGCCCGCCAATGCTGATAATTGCCAAAGGAAATCTTTTCTTTTCATGCTATTGCAGGTATGCTGCCCATTCTTTTTCGAAATAACCTACGAGGGCCTGGTTGTTCAGTTTATTCACAAGCAAGGCTTCTTTAATCAGCATATCGGAAGGGAAAAACTTCATCTGCTCCACAGTTTCGGAGGTGACGAATTTTAGTCCGGGCGGATAGGCCTCAGTTCTATTGACCGGAGGCTTTTTGTAGGCCAGTATATATCCCCATTCTCCGAAAGAGGGCACCATGTTGTGGTAAGGTATGGTTGTAAATCCTGTTGCTTTTAGTGTGGTATCAATGCACCAGAAGGAGCGTGGTGCAACATACGGCGAGGTGGATTGCACCACGGCTGCGCCCTGCTCGGAAAGATGGGTCCATAAAAGTTTATAGAAACTCTCGGAATATAATTTTCCAATGGAGTAGTTGGATGGATCGGGAAAATCAATCACTATAAAATCAAACACTGCCTCATTTTCTTTCAGCCAGATGAATGCATCGGTGTTTAAAACTTTCACTTTAGGGTGTAAAAGCGCTTTATCATTCAGTGTTAAGAGCAAAGGATTCCGGGAAAAAAGTTTTGTGATGGCGGCATCAAGGTCCACCAGTAAAATGGAATCCACATCAGGATTTTTCAGTATCTCCCTTACGGCAAGTCCATCTCCTCCGCCCAGTACCAGTACTTTGGAAGGAACTTTAACGGATTGGAGCCCGGGGTGTACCAGGGCTTCATGGTAACGGTATTCATCCGCTGAACTGAACTGGAGATTGCCATTCAGGAAAAGACGGAGTTCCCGGGGATTACGCGTAAGTACGATACGCTGGTAAGGTGAGGAGGTGGCGTAAATGATCCGGTCGTTGTAAACAAGGGTTTCCGAGTAACGAAGAATGCTGTCGGATAACGCGAACGCAATCGTTTCTGCTAAGAGAAAAAGAATGGCCAGCGCCTTCAGTGGCGCGGGTTTTCGGATGTCATCGCTGAAACGAATTGCAAGAAAAAGTCCAACCGCGATATTTAATATGCCGAAAAACAATGAAGTACGGATCAGGCCCAGGTAGGGTACCAGCAATAGTGGGAAAATAAGCGATGCCAGTAACGCGCCGATATAGTCGAACGTGAATACTTTTGAAACGAGGTCCTTGAAATCGATCTTGTCTTTCAGGATGCGCATGAGCAGCGGTATTTCCAATCCCACGAGCGTTCCTGTAAGAAAAACAAGCGTGTACAACACAATTCTGAAAGACGAGGCTACCGGGAACAGCAGGAAAAGCAGCGGTGCGCTGAAACCGCCCACCAGTCCAACAAGTAATTCGATGTAAACGAACCACCTCAGGAGCTGGTGGTTAAAATACCTGCTCAGGAACGACCCTACGCCCATGGAAAAAAGATAGACACCAATAATGGTGGAGAACTGGGTCACGGAATCACCCAGCAGGTAACTGGCCAGCGCACCGGCCACCAGTTCATAAATAAGTCCGCACGTGGCAATTACAAAAACCGCCAGCAACAACAGCAATTGCATGGCGTATTTTTAATGGATGGCCGAAGCAATGATGATGGCGATGGAAAGCATGAAGAAGCCAGCTACCAGGGCCAGCGCAAGGTTTTGCTTTTCTACCACTTCCTTCCAGAGGTTGTGTTTGGGGGTGAGCCACTCCACGATGATGAAAGCGACTACCAGGATCACAATGCCCAGTACGGAATAGATCACTGAATTTAAAAGCGGTTGTACATTCATACAGTTGATTTGTTATTTATGATAGCCTGGGCCACTGGAGCTCCATTGCTGGTTTTTGCTTTCAGAAGAGAATATGCGCCATCCGGAATAAGTAGCATACGACATCCATCCCGCCATCAGCAGCACCCACACATAGAGCCACCATATTTTCCTGAGCTGTAAAAATTTTTTCATCGCCTAGTTTTGAGGGGAGAAGGCGCTGTATTCCCAGCGTTTCCGTTCCCTGTTGAAAACAAAAAAGTAAACCAATCCGAATGGCAGTAACATTAATACCGCCACGATAAAAAAGTTCCGTCCGGGAGGAACATCGGCTACCGCTTTCACATAAAATTCCCGGAGCTGGTTGTAAACCTCAGTGGCCGGGGAGAACCTGAGTATGTATTCTCCCGCGGGAATTTCATTCAGCAATACACTCGCCGACCGGCTCCCTTCTGTCCACGATTCACCATCCGAGACACCGAAATAATATTCTACGCCTTTCGAAAATTCATATTCGGCCCCTGTTTTGGTATTTACTAAAATACCACTCAGTTCAAACCAACTGTTGCTCACGTTGGCATCAATCTCAATTTCCAGGTTCGACCTTTTTTTAGTGAGTGTGAACGGCGTTGACAGGTAGGCATTCTGCTGGTTGCCCAACATTACGAACGACTGCTCATATACAAGTTTCTTTTCCGCCATGCCAGCCGTAACAAGATAAACGACCGCGAGGAAGAGCAGGCTTATTACAGATGAAACCTTGAGCAGATAAGGGTTTACAGTGAACGGAACCGGCTCTATGGCCCCTGTTCCCACTTTCGGTGGCATAAACAGGACAGCGTTGCCGAAAGCCTTCTGAACATCGTTCCTGCTAATGTGCGCTCCTTTCAGCCATTCCACGCACTCATCTTTATCATATTCCATGATGCGTATCTCAGGCGGAGAAATATATTCGCTGATCCGCCTGCCACCGCAATGAAAAACTTCTTCGGGGAATTCACCTGCTGCGTCTTTAAGTTTTGGGTTATAACGGTTGTACAGCAGGTAATCTTCTCCATCTTCCGCTGTTATGGAATGCGCGTTGAGGTTTTTATATTTCGGAAAGGCATCCAGTTCCTGAAGGAACATCCAATGACCGTTGAATTCAGAAAGAAAGGCGAATCCTTTTTCAGGGTTGAATAAGCTGTATTCACGCCACTCATAACCATCCGGATCCGCTTTTACGCAGAAGCCCGTGAGCTGGTACTCCACACCGTTTAGTATTCCTTTGGCGTATAACTCAATGGCAGGCACGTTGTCCTGACGCTTCCCGCGTTCTTTTACCATTGCTCCCTCCTTCAGCGACCAATACGTGCCGCAATGCCCGCAAACCACTGATTGCGCATAAGGGTAGGTTTTAAGCCTGATCGGTTTTTTGCATGTTTCGCAGGTTATGGTATGGTCCGGTATTGCAGGCGCAGCAGTGTTTTCAAGGACCAACGCTTCACGATCAACCGGGATTACTTCAAAGCCAGTTGTTTGTTTACCTTTCAGTTGACTCACAAAATTATAACGTGCACCATCCGTGGAATAAAGTTCATACAACTTAAATGATCCGTCATCGTCGAAGGCGTAGCACATTCCTTCAACGGCCATTTTCCATGCGCTGCTCTTCCGGTACAACTGGTAGTTTTTACCCGGGAAAATCAGCACTTTGCCGATGCCCGGTTTAAATTGCAGGGCCTGTTCATCCGCCTTTATTTTGCCCGGCGCTTTTTTCTCCCAGATGGCGTATTTACCGGCTGCTTCTTCCAGCAGCAAAATTCTTCCGTTTTCCAGCAGCAGGGTCCAGTAGTTCACCATCCAGGCCCCGAACCAGCAGGCGATCCTTCCGGTAACAGCGAACCTGTTGTTATTATATTGTCCGCTGGTGCCGGGTTTCAGGCCCGAAACCGATACGGTCACTTTTTCAAGTTTGGATGGGCCATGCAATACCCGTCCTTCCAGTAACTGGCTAACACGTCCACACTGCGGGCAGGCTATAAGGTTGAGCATGCCGGAAGGAATGTGTTCGGTATGCTGGCAGGAGGGGCAGGTAAAGGACAAGTGACTACTCATGGTTACCTGCTGATTTCATTAAGTTGTACTACATCTGCTTCGAGTAAGGCAATAACTCCTTCGAGTATTTCCCTGCACACATTATCGTTCACCTGTTTGTGGTTGGATAAATAGATGTCAAGGTTCAGGCGTCCGAATTCCGGCCAACTGTGGAAGGAAATATGTGATTCTGAAAGACATACCACACCCGTGTAGCCGCCTGGTTCAAAATTATGGTACACCTCGCCCAAAGAGGTGAGCCGGTGCGATCGGATCTGCTCACTGATAAAAGTGCGGATGGTCCCGTAATCTTCCAGCAAGGGTATATTTGCGGTTGAAAGCGTTACGATAAGGTGCAGTCCGGGTTTATACATAGCGGGTCATTCCTCCGCAAAATAATGTTTTTTCCTATGCCGCACACAGCGGATCCTGCCGCAACAACTTCCGCATCGCCTCATACAAATCCGGCAACTCCCTTCGTAAACTAACCGGGTTCTCAAAAAATACCTCCACGCTCACCGCCCAGAATTCGTTGTAGTTCGATGCCGCGTAATCACCCAGTAAAGTACTTCTCCCTTTCTGCATCTCATTGAAAATAGGACGCGCCACTTTAGAGAACTGGTGGAACTCTTTTTTGAAGTGTTTATCCTCCTCCGTTTCTGAAACGAAATTCACATACGCGAGGGCGTGTGCCATTTCATGTAAACCGAGGTTGGAGTTCGCGGTCATCTGGCGGATGCCTTTCCTGAAATTGTCCCAGGAAAGATAGATACCGCTGTGGTCCACATGGCCCATGAAGGGCATAGAGTAATAACCATATTGGTAGTCTTCGCGAAGCACATAAATGTTGCGGAAGTAATTCAGTAAAAAATGATCCAGGCCCAAGGTGAGTTGCACGGCTACAGCGCTGATGAGGATGGGCATTTCATCGTGCTCCTCAATTTCCACGTAATGGAAGCGATGGGAGTGTCGGAAAAGAAAGGTCCTGAAAAGAAACTTTTGCTGCTCTTCTGCGGGAAGCCTGTTGTAGTACAAAAAATTGGCCGAGATCACCTGGTGGTAATGCGGGGCATGGTGCGCAAAGCGCCGGAGCTGACGTTTAAAAAACCATTTTTCTCCCGCCTTCCTGAACAGGAAGACGATGCCTGCGATCAATAGCGCGATCAGAATAGTGTAGATCATTTCCATAAGGGCTCCTTTTGAGGTTCGGTAAAAACGTGTAAAAGGCCATTCAGGAATGGATTAAATACGGAAAACGGTCTTTCGGGGGATGGGATTCCAGGTAGGGGAATGAGGGTGCCGGTAAAATAGAAAGAATAGCTGGAAAATGGAAATGCCTGCTATAAGTTGTTGGAAGACATTTTAATACATATATACTTGTTAGGAGAACGCTTTCCAGGATAACGGGTCCTGGTTCAGGAGTTGGCACATGGCTTCATAGAGATCGGGCATTTCACTGCGCATTTGCATGGGCTTCTCAAAAAAGGTTTCTACGCTCACGGCCCAGAACTCGTTATAATTCGTGGCGGCATAAGGATCGAGCAGGAATTGTTCGCCGTGCTGCATCCGGTTAAATATCGGGCGGGCTATTTTGGAAAAATCCCTGAACTGCGCGCGGAAATGGGTGTCGTGGCCGGAATCGCTCATGAAGTTTACGTAGGCAAGGGCATGTGCCATTTCATGGATGCCTACATTGTGTGCGTCGTTGTAATTCTGGAACCCGCGGAGGAAATTGTTCCAGGAGAGGTAAATACCGGAATGATCCACATGCCCCATAAAAGGCATGTTGTAGTGGCCGTAGCGGTAGTCTTCCTTCAATACATAGATCACTTTGAAATGATCAAGGAGGAATTCGTTGAGGCCGAAAGTGAGTTGCACGGCTGCCGCGCTGATGAGGATAGGCATACGTTCCTGCTGCTCAATGTTCATGTACCTGAATTCGCGGGCGTGCATAAAAACGGTCACACGTTTCAGGAAACGGACCTGTTCATCTAATGGCAGTTGCCTGTAATAATGAATGTGTTCCAGCAGGTGTTCGTGGTAGGAGCGGGAATTCGTTTTCAGGTCTTTGCGCCATTTTTTACGCCGGATAAGCGCCTGGAATAGCTTTGCGAAAAGCGGGGCGAGGAGTACAAAAAGGATCGTGCCTATTACAATAGGATTGTCGAGGTCGGGGCGGAGAGAAGGATCAGCGGTGGCATCTGTCGAGGTACCTGCCGATGTGTGGGCATCGTTCCCGGGTGAAGGGAGTACCTTTCCCGGCGAGTCAATCGCGGTATAGAGGGTATCGTTCGGCATTCCAATAGGAAACGTTTCAAATATCGTCCTTATTTTCTTTTCGCCTACCTTTGCACCTCATTTTAAGCATTTTAATAACTTTTCTATATGTACAGAACCCATACCTGCGGCGAACTGAGAGTGGCCCACACCGGAACGGAAACTACCCTGGCCGGCTGGGTGCAGACCGTCAGGAAATTCGGCAGCATCACGTTTGTTGACCTTCGCGACCGCTACGGCATCACGCAGCTCGTATTCAGCGAATCGCTCAACCAACAACTGGATGAGCAGCCGCTGGGCAGGGAATTTGTACTCCAGGCCACCGGCGCCGTGGTGGAAAGGACCAATAAGAACCCGAATATCCCCACGGGCGATATCGAGATCAATGTTACTTCCTATAAGATTCTGAATAAATCCGCGGTTCCCCCCTTCACCATCCAGGATGATACCGATGGGGGAGATGACCTGCGGATGAAGTTCCGTTACCTTGATCTCCGCAGGAATGCTGTGAAGAAGAACCTCGAACTGCGTTACGCGGTGAATAGGGCCGCCAGGAATTACCTCCATGAAAACAATTTCATGGACATCGAAACGCCATTCCTGATCAAATCCACACCCGAAGGCGCACGCGATTTCGTGGTGCCTTCCCGTATGAACCAGGGACAGTTCTACGCGCTCCCGCAATCGCCACAAACCTTCAAGCAACTGCTGATGGTGAGCGGCTACGACCGTTATTACCAGGTAGTGAAATGTTTCCGCGACGAGGACCTGCGTGCCGACCGCCAACCTGAATTCACCCAGATCGACTGTGAAATGGCGTTCGTGGAACAGGAAGATATCCTCACCATGTTCGAAGGCATGATCAAACATATTTTCAGGGAAGTGAAAAATGTGGACATCACCGAAAAAGTGCAACGCATGAGCTGGGATGAAGCCATGACGCGCTACGGCAACGATAAACCTGATATCCGCTTCGGGATGGAAATCACCAACCTGAAATCGCCTTTCACCGGAGATAACAATGCTACCATCGCGGCTGCAGGTTTTAAAGTATTTGATGACGCGCAAACCGTGCTCGCCATCTCCGTGCCCGGTTGCAGCGAATACACCCGCAAACAAACCGATGAACTCACCGACTGGGTGAAGCGTCCCCAGATCGGCATGAATGGACTGGTATTCATCAAATGCAATACAGACGGTACTTTCAAAAGCAGTGTAGATAAATTCTTCGATGCCGATAAATTAAAGCAACTCGCTACCGATTGTAAGGCGCAACCCGGCGATCTGATCCTGATCCTTGCCGGTCTGGAAGAGAGAACCCGTAAAGCCACGAGTGAACTGCGCCTTGAAATGGGTGAACGCCTTGGTATGCGGAAGAAAGATGAATTCAAACTGTTATGGGTACTCGATTTTCCGTTGTTCGAATACGCGGAGGCGGATGGCGATGAACCCGGCAGATGGGTGGCGCGCCACCATCCGTTCACCTCTCCGAAACCGGATCATATCAGTATCATGATCAATAACAATCCGGTTATTGAGGACCAGGCCAACTACCTGTCGCATCCCTACGCAGGCATCAAGGCCAACGCCTACGATATGGTGTTGAACGGCAACGAAATTGGCGGTGGTTCCATACGGATCTTCCAGCGTGAGCTCCAGGAAAAAATGTTCGCTGCGCTGGGCATGAGCGACGAAGAAGCACGCCACAAATTCGGCTTCCTCCTCGGCGCCTTCGAATACGGTGCACCCCCGCACGGCGGTATCGCATTCGGCTTCGACAGGCTCTGTTCCATCATGGGGGGCAGCGAAAGTATCCGCGATTTTATAGCCTTCCCCAAAAACAACAGCGGCCGCGACGTGATGCTGGACGCGCCTTCCGAAATTGATGCGAAACAAAAGAAAGAACTGGGACTGAATTAAGTTCAGTCTTTACAATATCCTGTATGAAGAAATTCACTACTATAACCGGCATACTTTCCTGGATCAACCTGATCATCGGTGGGTTGATTACGCTTTTCGGATTGATCCAGGCATTGATGGGCGGCGGCATTGTAGCCGTATTACAATTGCTACTGATCGGATCCGTTGTATTACACAGTTATGCGGCGCTTCAACTGAGAAAAAGCATTGTGTATCCAGATGCGCCATTAGACAGTAAAACACCTACCGGTATTCGTTTCATTGGTTTCCTCGCCCTGATGCTGGGAGTGGGCTGTGTGTTTCAGGGTGTACAAGTGATCGGCAATACAAAAGAACTGATAGATCAGGTTGAACTGCCAGAAATGCCCAAAGAAATTAACGTGGAGCAGATGTTCCGCGGCGTAGGGTATTTTGTGCTGGTGTTCGGTTTGTCTGTAGCTATAAATGTATTGCTGAACATTTCGATGTTGAAGTGGTACAGGCAGCGGGAGCAGGGATAAGTAAATAAACTAAGTCCAACGTTCCTCGTTTATCATCTTCAGGTGTAGTTATTCGTCTTGAGTATTGAAACCTTCAGGGAAAGTGAACATTCCTTTCCCGCTACCAAATACTGGTTTTGCCCGCTCTTTCATACAATCAGTTTCTGATAGAAGCTGATTAATGAAATCTTCAACTTCTTTTTGCTGCTTGTCGGGAAGTTGTAAAAACCTTAGATAAAGAAAATGAGCGTCCATTTAAGAATAGATTTGCGCATTGGGCCGTTTGTTGTTAAACAGCCAATGAAATTTTCTCTATACGTTTACCGAGCAATCTCACAGCCGCTTCAATTTTTTTTACCTGTTCTTCAGAAGGATTTCTGACACCTGAGGCAAACTGCCTCAAAGCGCTGGGATTAATGCCCGCTTCAGCAGCTATGCTTGATTGCTTGAGGAAGTTGAATTCTTCAAAGAAAACGGTAAGATCATAACTGATATCAAATTGAATATCATCCTCCTCAATTTCATATAGCTCCCACAATAATTTTCGGAATTTTTTATCCAATGCCGTTACAGACTTCGCCTTCTCGACAATGAGATCATCGCCATAAGTTAGCCGACCCCAAAGTTCACCGTTCGAACGTTCAATTATGCAGGATAATGTATTCATGTTTTTTTAGTTATAATTTTATGCCGGCCTGTTTCAGAATACCATCCCCACTATTTATTCAAATGTAGCAATTTTGCTACAAATAAATATTGAAACTTTTTCCGTCATCACTTTTTCTTTTCCCACCCCTCATTAAATTTTACCTTAGCAGTCTTTCAAACTAAGCGCATGTTAGTACCCAATATACCGCTTGCAGAACGGCTTCGTCCACAACAACTGGACGATCTTGCCGGGCAGCAGCACCTTACCGGACCGGGCAGTATTCTACGCAAAGCCATCGCCCAGGGCAAAATTCCTTCCATGATCCTGTGGGGACCACCGGGCGTGGGAAAGACCACCATGGCCCATATCATAGCCCATACCCTGGAAGTACCGTTCTACACGTTGAGCGCGATTTCTTCCGGCGTGAAAGAAGTACGTGAAGTGATTGAAAAGGCCAAACTGGATAGCCAGTCAATTCTCTTTATAGACGAGATACACCGGTTTAACAAAGGGCAGCAGGACGCCTTATTAGGCGCCGTGGAGAAAGGTACCGTTACACTGATTGGCGCCACTACCGAAAACCCATCTTTTGAAGTGAACAGCGCCTTGCTGAGCAGGTGCCAGGTATATGTATTGAAGGCATTGGACAAGGATGACCTGCTGCGACTGATTGAAGATGCCTTCCGGCGCGATGATTACCTCCGGGAAACTGGCGTCCAGGTGAAAGAAAGGGAAGCCCTGCTGCGCATATCCGGCGGGGATGGCAGAAAATTGCTCAACCTTTTGGAACTGGTGGTTACCACATTAGGAAAGAATGGCGTGATTACCGATGATGCCGTGATGGAGATTGCACAGCAGAAGGTGGCGATGTACGATAAACAGGGTGAGCAGCATTACGATATTATTTCCGCTTTCATTAAATCCATCCGCGGCAGCGATCCCAATGCCGCAGTGTATTGGCTCGCACGGATGCTGGCAGGAGGAGAGGACATCAAGTTCATCGCCCGCAGACTGGTAATTCTGGCCAGTGAAGATGTGGGCAATGCGAATCCCAATGCCCTGTTGCTGGCCAATGCCACTTTTGAGGCTGTGAACAAGATAGGAAATCCCGAAGCGCGGATTATCCTGTCGCAATGCGCCACTTACCTTGCGGCCTCCGCCAAAAGTAATGCCGCTTATATGGCCATCAACGAGGCGATGGCGCTGGTAAGCAGGGAAGGGGACCTCCCGGTGCCCATGCACCTCCGCAACGCACCCACCAAACTGATGAAGGAACTCGGATACAAACAGGGCTACCAGTATTCCCACGATTACAATAAAAACTTCTCTCCGCAGGAATACCTTCCTGAAAAAATCGCCGGAACAAAATTTTATGATCCCGGAAAAAACGCGAGGGAAGAAGAGCTGCGCAAGCACCTGAGAAGTTTGTGGCAGGAAAAATATGGCTATTAAAAATATATGTATGGAAGCGCAGCGTAGTTTTCCACCGGTGGAGTGGATTTGTAAACATTTTTCGGAACTGAATACTGAAGAGTTGTACCAGATCGTTCAATTGCGGATCGAAGTATTTGTTGTGGAGCAGGCGTGTGTTTTCCAGGACCTGGACAATAAAGACCGGGTTTGCGACCACCTGATGGCCTGGCAGGAGGGGAAACTGGTAGCCTATACCAGGCTCGTTCCACCGGGTGTTTCTTACGAAGAACCATCTATCGGGCGGGTTGTCACCTCCCCAATGGTGCGGAGAACGGGTATCGGGAGAGTATTGATGGAAAAATCAATCGAACTGGTACACAATAAATACGGGAAAATCCCGATTAAGATAGGAGCACAATGCTACCTTAACAAATTTTACACAACTCTGGGATTTATTTCCGAAGGTGGTGTTTACCTGGAAGATGGCATTGAGCATGTAGCGATGAGGCTGCCGGTCTGAGTTCAAAGATCGTGCCGGAGAACGGAGTGGCAGCAGGTTGATCCAATACTATTTGAAAACTAAAATCTAATATTCATGAAGAAGAAGTTACACTCTTTTTTGGGAACGGGTGTATTCGTAGGGTTGCTCTTATCCTGGCAAACATCCTTCTCGCAATCGCTCTCTTTTGGAAACCCCGGCCTTGAAATAGGCCTGAACGTCGCCCCGATGAACTTCCTGGGGGATGTGGGCGGCAATTATGGAGAAGGTAAACGATTCCTCAAAGACAACAATTTCGAATTTTTCCGGTTAATGAAAGGCGTTTACGCCACTGCGCATCTTTCGCCCGCGTTCGGTGTTCGTGTAGCCGTAAACGTTGGACGGCTTGAAGGACACGATAGTGTGATTAATGGTAAAGGCGGGTTGGAAGAAGCCCGTCGCGCCCGTGACCTCGGTTTCAGGTCAAACCTCCTCGAAGCGTATGCCGCTATTGAATTTTACCCCACAGTATTTTTTGAAGAAGATGCTTCTGATGTATGGCACAAGTTCCGCCCCTATGGCGTGATTGGCGCGGGTATCTTCAAATTCAATCCACAGGCGGAATACATCAACCCAGCCACCAAAGCAAAAACATGGGTAGACCTCCAGCCCTTACGTACCGAAGGACAGGGGATGGCCGAATATCCCGACAGAAAGGAGTACAAACTTACTGAAACACTCATCCCTGTTGGTATTGGATTCAAATACTTTGTGAATGAACGTTTCCATGTAGGGTTTGAAGTGATGCACCGCGTTACCTTCACCGATTACATCGATGATGTTAGCACCAACTACATTGATCCTGCGTTGTTCGCCAATTACCTGCCTGCGAATCAGGTAGCGGTGGCCTACCAGATGTCGGACAGACAAAACTTTTTCCAAAGTAATACTCGTCCTGGTTTTACCCGTCGCGAAGGCGACAAGCGTGGCAATCCCAAGCAGAACGACTCCTTCTTCTCCGCCGGCATCAAACTGGGTTGGAGAGTAGGCAGTCTGCTCGATAAGGCTTCGCTCCGCC
>CAMLRX010000113.1 GCA_946482545.1 uncultured Flavihumibacter sp.
GCATCAAGGAATACATCTTTTATAAGCTGTTCGGCACTTTTGAGGTGGATACCTCAGTGGCCTCCGCAACGGGTTTGCTGGAAACTGCCACGTTACAATGGAACGAAACGCTGTTACGGCATGCCGGAATAAATGAAACCAAATTATCGGCCGTAGTGCCGGTTACAAAGTGCTTCTTCTACAAGAACATGCTTCCTGGATTTTCGTTTCCCGAGACCGTTCCTTTTATTATTGGTGGAAGCGATGGCGCCTTGTCCAACCTGGGTTCCGGGGCCACTGGGCCGAATGAAATGGCGGTTACCATCGGTACGAGTGGCGCGGTGAGAATGGTGACCCATGAACCCTGGGTTGATCCGTTGATGCGTACATTCTGTTACCACCTGGAAGGCGAACGTTATATTGTAGGTGGCGCGAACAACAATGGCGCCGTGGTATTGCAATGGCTGAAAGAAGATATACTCAGAACTGAAACCCCGATGGCTGTTTTGCTGGCTGAAGCAGCGCTGGTACCACCGGGAAGCGATGGGTTGCTGCTGCTGCCCTACCTTATGGGGGAACGGGCGCCCCATTGGAATGCTCGGGCACAAGGCGTTTTCTTTGGACTACGCATCACGCATACGCAGGCGCATCTTGTAAGGGCTGCCATGGAAGGTGTGGTGTTCGCGATGTACAGTATTGGAAAGGTGCTAAGGGAGCAACGGAACATAAAACACATACTCGCCTCCGGCGGATTTACACAATCCAAAGCATGGGTGCAGTTGCTGGCTGATGTATTCGGTATTCCTGTAATTGCTGCCGATGGCCCTGAAGCTTCCGCCAAAGGTGCTGTTATACTTGGCGCAATAGCGCTGGAACTTACATGGGAAAACAAAGAAGCATCAGGCGAAAAATATATGCCCGATGCTTCCCGATTTGAAAATTACCAGCAAATGTTCGCCCGGTTTGAACGACTATACCATTTGTTACGTCCTGAAATGGAAGATGCCTTAATTCCATAGCTTTGCCCTGCATTCAAACGCATTACACACTATGTTAAGGACCATTCTTTTACTCACCGCTTCTAATGTGTTCATGACCTTCGCCTGGTATGGCCACCTCAAATTCAAGGAACTTTCGTTGTGGAAAGTTATCCTCATCAGTTGGGGCATCGCCTTTTTTGAATATTGTCTGATGGTGCCTGCCAACAGAATCGGTGCCGAAAACGGCATGAATGGTTTTCAACTCAAAATGACCCAGGAAGTGATTACGCTGGTGGTATTCACCGTATTTGCCATTGGCTATCTGAAGGAGCCGTTCCATTGGCGTTACCTCGTCAGTTTCCTGTTGTTACTGGGCGCGGTGTATTTCATGTTCAAAAAATAAATCACAATACGCGGGCGGTATCTGCGATGGGCACGAATACGATCTGAATGGTGCCGGCATCACCTGATTTCATGTCCTTTAATACATCGTTCAGTTTCTCTCCGAGCGTAGACACTACGGCCACGGATGATTCTATAGCGGTTGATTCACCAAAGGCTTCCAGTACAAATCCGTTGTCCAGTTTTCTTACAGTGGCATTTAATTCCATAGCTTTTGTTTTCTTTGGACGGTGCAAATAACATTCCATCAGCAGGGGGATATTTTGTAATTTCACGCACCATATCTATGCAGATTCTCGTCCATAAGAAATTTCAGCTTACCGGCGCTTACATTGTGCTGGGTTTAGGTATTGTTTTGCAGGCTATTTTCCCTCAGAAAGGCCTGCTGGCCATGGGGTCGATGATTGCCGTTTTGCTGTCGGCATTTCCATCGCGCATGAAGCACACCGTTGCCATCGGCAGCATCGCTATCGCGGCATTGTTTTTCTTCAACCTGAAGCAATACAGTTTTGAAAGACTGAACATCTCCGGCATGGAACTTTTCCTGATCCTTGGCGTATTGCTCTCCATACTCATCGTGCTGGCCAATCAGAAAGAAAAGATCACCACCGAAAAAAGTTTAAGGGAACTGGAATCACTCTTCCAGTATTCCACCATCGGGATGGTGATCACCAACCAGAAAGGGCAGATACTTGATTTCAACCAGTGCGCTCAGGGGTACTTCGGGTACACGAAGGAGGAATTGAGGGGCAAGAACGTGGAACTCCTGTTGCCTGGAAGGTTTCGTGAAAAACATGTGGGCTACCGAGAAAAATTCCATGAACACCCGGCACCCCGAACCATGGGCGCGGGACGCGACCTTCATGCACGGAAAAAGAATGGCGAGGAATTCCCTGTGGAAGTAAGTCTGAGCCATTATACCTCCGGAAAAGAAACTTACGTGATCGCTTATGTAATCGATATTACTGTTCGGAAGAAGAACGAAGCCATTGTGCTGGCGCAGAAACAGGCATTGGAAGAAACCACCCGCCAGATTTCTGAAATGAACCACGCCCTGGAAAGCAGGGTGGAAGGGCGCACCAGAATGTTGCAGGAAACACTGGCCGCGCTGGAAGAATCGAAAATGGAACTGAGCGAGGCGCTGGAAAAAGAAAAAGAACTGAGCGACCTGAAATCGCGGTTCGTGACCATGGCTTCCCATGAGTTCCGTACACCACTCAGCGCCATCCTGTCTTCCGCGTACCTGCTCGAACAATACAACCTGCAGCCGGAACAGGAAGAGAAAAGGTGGAAACATATTCAACGCATACGCGAATCCGTTAGTGGTATGAAAGGAATTCTGGAAGATTTCCTTTCATTGGGAAAGTTGGAAGAAGGTGTAGTGAAGCCCAATCCTGAATTGAAGTCCTTAGCTGACCTGGTCGCTGAAACCATGCACTGGATAGAAGATATGCAGCCGCTCACCAAAAAGGGGCAGACCATGCAGGTGGAAACGCTTGGCGCGGGAGATGTTTGGGTGGACACAGCGCTTTTAAAAAATATCTTTATCAACCTGGTGTCAAACGCCATCAAATTTTCCGGCGAAAACCAGGAGATCACGATCCGTTTGAACAATGATGCTGAACATTTCAGTTTGAGCGTTGCCGATAAAGGGATGGGCATTTCGGAAGAAGACCAGGTGCATCTTTTTCAACGTTTCTTCCGCGCCAGAAACGCCGGCAATATCCAGGGCACCGGGCTCGGATTACATATTGTGCAACGCTATGCCGATTTACTGAACGGGAACATCGGATTCAAGAGTAAACTCGGGGAAGGAAGTGAATTCTGCTTCACCCTGCCACATCCATCCCATGAACATTCAAACCTGAACGGATGAAAAAAATTCTGATCATAGAAGATCATGATGATGTACGCGAGAACACCGCGGAGATACTTGAACTCGCACGCTATGAAGTGTCCACTGCTGAAAATGGCAAGTTGGGCGTGGAAAAAGCGCTGCAGGATCCACCCGATCTTATTATCTGTGATATTATGATGCCGGTACTGGATGGGTATGGTGTACTGCACCTGCTCGCCAAACACGAGGCTACTGCCGGAATTCCGTTCATCTTTCTTAGTGCTAAATCAGAAAAAACTGATGTTAGGAAAGGTATGGAATTAGGGGCCGACGATTACCTCACCAAACCTTTTGAAGGCAGCGAACTTCTTAAAGCTGTTGAAACAAGGCTCCGGAAAACAGACGCTTTCAGAAAATCCTTTCCCAATAACCTCGAAGGGGTGAACAGTTTTATGGAAGAGGCGGGGAAATCTGGGAAAGTAGCGCTTACTTCTTCTGAAAGAGAGATCGTATCGCTGAAGAAGAAACACCTTGTTTTTTCGGAAGGCCGTCGGCCGGGGTTCCTGTACTTTGTGGTGTCCGGGAAAGTGAAGTTGTATAAAGTGCACGATGGCGGGAAAGAACTGATCACCGGTGTTTTTTCAGATGGTGAATTTTTTGGTTACCATGCTATACTCGAAGATGGGGTATATACCGAGAACGCGCAGGTGCTGGAGGATGCTGAACTGATGCTGATTCCGCGCACTGATTTTATCGCGCTCGTAGAAAACGACCGGGAGATTGCCAGACGCTTCATCCGCCTGCTCACCAGCCATATCCACGAGAACGAACGCAAACTACTCGATATGGCTTACAGTTCACTGCGCCGCAAAGTGGCCAGCGGGCTCCTTGATCTTGCCCATAAGTTTTCTCCCGGTAATGAAGAAGCGGGGTTCCTGGATATTTCCAGGGAGAACCTGTCCCAATACATAGGCTCCGCCACGGAATCACTTGTGCGTACGCTAAGTGATTTCCGGGCGGAGAAATTAATTGATATAGCGGAGGGAAAAATAAAGTTGCTGAACGTTTCCAAACTCAGGTCGATGGCGAACTAGTTTGAAGTTCGGTTTATTCGTTATCGAACCGGGCGTCTTCCACCCGTTCTTCTAGAGGTTTGGGTATACTGGGTTTACTGAACGATTCTCCTTCGTTGTTCTGTTTACCAAGGCTCCAGTCGTCGGTGAGGGAGGTGATGATCCAAAGATTACCGCTTTTTCTGAAAACCTGCACCCGCAATCCCACCAGGTGCGCAAAGTCATCTTCCAGTTCGGCTACTGTGCGGTGGGCGCTTATATCGATCACGGCTGAAGTTCTGTAACGCATATAGCGCTCCAGTACTGTGTTTCCGCTTAATTGCTCTTCTTTTCTGTACGAGGTAGCTTTCGCCTGGAACGGGAAAAAGAACTCAATTTTCAGGTATGGATAAATACCCTGAAAACTTTGTTGTATTTCCTGAACGGTATTGCTGCCCGAAATGGAAAGCTCCTGCATTTTCTTCATTTTAAACAAAGAAAACAAGAAATGGAGGGGGATGCAATGATGTTGGTCACGCCGGTTGATGATCTCCATCACATATCAGGGGCGCGTCTGACCATCTCCTGTAACCAGCCATTTGTAACTGGTGAGTTCTTCCAGGCCCATAGGGCCGCGGGCATGCAGTTTTTGAGTACTGATCCCGATTTCCGCGCCCAGACCGAATTGTGCGCCGTCGGTGAAAGCGGTGGATGCGTTCACATAAACTGCGGCGGCATCCACTTCCTGCAGGAACCTTTCCTGGTTCCCCCTGTCTTCTGAGATGATGGCTTCACTGTGTTTGGAACTGAAGGTTGCGATATGATCCAGCGCTTCGTCCAGGCCACCAACGATTTTCACCGCCATCTGTAAAGAGAGAAATTCCGTTCCGAAATGAGTGTGCTCCGCAGGAGATAACAGTGTTGCGGGATAATGATCTTTCAATACTACATAAGCCGCTTCATCCGCAAAAAGACGTACTTGCTTTTCAGCAAGCGGAGCCAGCAGGGAGGGAAGCGTTGAAAGCCTGTTTTCATGAACCAGCAGGCAGTCAAGTGCATTGCAAACACTTACCCTCCTGGTTTTCGCATTGACAATAATGGCTTTTCCTTTTTCGATATCACCTGTTGCATCGAAGTAGGTATGTACAATACCGGCGCCTGTTTCAATCACGGGCACCTTACTGTGTGTACGCACATGGTTGATAAGGCCCTGGCTGCCGCGTGGGATCAGTACATCGACATAACCGATGGCTTCCATCAAAGCGGTGGCCGCGCTGCGGTCGGGTGGAAGCAGCAATGCCGCTGAACGGTCGATGCCATGTTCGTCCAGTGTTTCATGGATCAACGATACAAGCACTTCATTTGAAAACGAGGCATCGCTTCCGCCTTTCAGGATACAAACATTACCCGTTTTAAAACAGAGCGAGAAAACATCTATGGTGACATTGGGCCGGGCCTCATAAATAACGCCCACCACCCCGAGTGGAACGCGCAGTTTTTTCAGTTGCAAACCATTGGGCAGCGTTTTTTCATCCATCACTTTGTTGAGCGGGGAGGGGAGGGCGGCTACGTTCCGGAGATCGGCCGCTATAGCCTCAATACGGGCTTCATTCAACAAAAGGCGGTCATAATTCGGTGCTGCTTTGTCCATCCTCGACAGGTCCTTTTCATTCGCACTTACGATCAGTTCAGTTTGCGCCACAAGCAGGTCGGCGAGGGTGCGCAATACAGTATTGATTTTTTCTTCCTTCAGCACCACCAGTTGCCTTGCGGCCTGGCGCGCTTTTATAAAAACGGAATGGTGGTCCATAGTCATTTGTTAAATGGCGGCGTAAAAATAATCGTAATGCACGAGTGGCTTATGGTTGCGTTCACCCATGCGTTCCAGGGTTTTTTCCGCACCATACTGGGCAATACCCCAGCCGATCAGTTGACCGTGTTCATCAATCAGGCGGATGATATCTCCTTTCTGAAAGGTATCTTCTATGGCTATGATGCCCACGGGCAGCAAGCTGGCAGCTTGTGTGCCCGAAACCAGCGCCTTGCGTGCGCCTTCGTTTATACGTACCGTGCCTGTAGCCGCATTCCCGGTTGTAGCGATCCATTTTTTTGCGCCGGAAGCTGTTCTTGCGGGAATAAACTGCGTATGTACGATATCGTTGTCCATAATCAGTTGAAGCACATTTTCAGTGGTGCCGTTCGCGATGTGTACCGGTATGCCGAGGCGCGCCACTTTTTGCGCCATGGCTGTTTTGGTGATCATACCGCCTCTGCCGAACTGAGATTTTCCAGGGGAAACGAAGCTCGCGAAATTGGTATCTGTTACTTTGATTTCCCGGATCACTTCGGTGCCCGGCATTTTTGGATCCCCGTTGTACACGCCATCCACATTGGAAAGAATGATCAATGCATCGGCGTTCAGCATGGTGGCCACCAGTCCGGCCAGTTCATCGTTGTCGGTAAACATCAGTTCAGTAACGGACACCACATCGTTCTCGTTCACAATAGGAATCACCTTGTGCTGCAACAATACCTCGAAACAATTTTTCATATTCAGGTAATGCTTCCGGTCACGGAAATCTTCCCTCGTAACCAGTACCTGCGCACATACGATACCATGTGTTTCGAAAAAGCGCGAATAAGTATTGATGAGTTTTACCTGGCCAACAGAAGCCAGCAACTGACGTGCAGAAATGGCATCTTTTTTCTCCGGAACGGAAATCACACTTCTGCCGGAGGCCACGGCACCGGAGGAAACGAGGATCACTTCAAGCCCCTGAGCTTTGAGATGCGCAAGCTGGGCGCTAAGGTGCTCAATGCGCGGCAGGTCCATAAATCCATCCTTACCTGCAAGCACGTTAGAGCCTATTTTAACTACGATCTTCCTGTAACCGGGTCTCATCATGTTGGTTTCAAATTTCCTGGCGGGCGGCCAAAATTAGGATAAAACCCTATAAAATGAATGGATTATTCAATGAAACGGTTCGTGCCGCCTCCCCATCCTTGCGCTCACCCTGTTTGATGGTTAAACGCCAATGGTTGAACTTTAAAACCGGCAGATAAATGCAATAAAATGTTAAATATTGCAAAAAAGCATTGATATATATCAAATAATTCCGTTCATGTAAAAAAATGTGGAGAAAAAACACCACAATAAGAAGGCAATTTCTAAATTGGTTGTCTGAACGATAGGGTAGTTCCTTCGTTCTTCCCTGAACTTTAAACCGACTGTTAAGTGGACAAACCCTGAAAGTCCTGGCTACATGCCAGCACTGAACGCTACCGCCGATGATCTGAAAAGGTTTTCGGCGGATTTTTTTAGCAGAAAAGTGGAAGTTGCTGAACAGTTTTCCTGGGAATGTTGGACCCGATATGAAACAGCGGTGTTTCTTCAAACCTTGACGCCAATACAATTTCGGTAGCACCCGCGTGTTGTTTGAAAAGTTGAAGCGCCTGTTCCGGGTCGTTATTGTCCCTGCTGAGGTGGGAGAGAAAAACATGACTCATAAAAGAAGGTCTTTCCTTTTTAAAAAGCTCCAGCGCCTGTTTATTGGACAAATGTCCGTTGCCGCCTTTTATCCTGCGTTTCAGGTGGTAAGGATAACGGCCGTTTTCCAGCATTTCCTCATCATAATTGGTTTCCAGGAACACGGCGTGGCATTGCCTGAAATGGTGGATCACGTTGGCACAGGGAAACCCGATATCGGTGAATACACCTACTACTATCCCATTGCATTGAATGCAGAAACTATGTGGTTCGGCCGCGTCGTGCAATTTCGGGAACGGGATCACCTGGAGCTGGCCGATCGTGACCGGCTGGTTGGCGCTGAAATGCCGGATAGACCCTGCTTCCAGTTTAAGCGCACTTCCGGAAAGCGTGCCCTTCGTGATGTACACCGGAAAACCATATTTTTTGACCAGTATTTCGAGACCTTTTATATGATCGGAATGTTCGTGTGAAATGAAAACGGCCCTGATCCTGTTCATATTCAAACCAAGCCTGTTCATCCTTCTTTCAGTTTCCCTGCAGGAAATACCGGCGTCTACCAGAATCGCATCCTGTTCGTTGCCGATATAATAACAATTTCCGTTGCTGCCGGAATTGAGGGAAGTAATGGAAAGACTCATACTGCAAAGAAAATCCAATTCCCGCTATTCCGGAACGGATTTTATACACTTGCTTTTACGAGGTAACAGAGGGCTGCCAGCAGGAATAATACGAAAACAGCCACGCGGAAAGTGCCGTTTAGCGGTGGATTTATTGAAGATTCGGAAACTTTATGTGTTGTTTCTTTATAACCAAATGTGTCGGCGGCAACCAATTCTTTGAGTTCCTCCAGTTGGTTGGCGGGTGTCCAGTTTTTGAGTCCTGGTTTCCAGATCAGGGTATGCCGTTCCAGCCTGCCTTTCAGTTCTTCACGGGCAAATGGTCCTGATTCAAAATTTCCATCATGCAGAAAATAGGTCTTCATAAGAGTGATTCATCGTTCCGGTAGATATAAACTCTTAGAACATACTATTATTGTGCACCAGGGCAGACAAAAGTATCCACCAGTACCGGATAAGGGGTAAGTGTAACAACTTAGGGTAGGGTTAAGCGGTAGTTAACAGCCCGTTGAAACTGGTGCTTGCAAATAATTAACAGCATCTTCGCTGTACGAAACACCCCTGTTTTCGCCCCCTGAAATTTTTCTCCCTGACCGTCCACCAGAATCGGGACCACCGCGGTAACACACGTAACCAGTTTTACCGCGGCCCCGATCTTTTTTTATTTGATTTTCATGGGTTCAACACCTTCAAAACTGATCTTCACCGGCTGAATTGTACCATCTTCATTGAACCTCATTTCTTCTATGCAGGTAACTCTGTGGTTGGCATGTGTTTCTTCCAGCGGCCTGCGGTGGTAAATGATGTACCATTTGTTGGTGCCCGGCACATTGATCACCGAATGGTGGCCCGCGCCTTTTGCAACGGCGGGGTCCTGCTGCAATACGGTGCCGATGCGTTTGAAAGGTCCGAAAGGGGAATCTGCTATCGCATAAGCTACTCTGTAATCCGGCCCTGTCCAGCCGCCTTCAGACCACATAAAATAATACTTCTGATCACGGATGAACATAACCGGGCCTTCCACATAGCCTTTGGGCGTGATCTCCCGGAAGGTGCTGCCGTCGGGCCAGGGAATGAATCCTTTAAAATCGGCTGTTAGTCTGGCAATGTTACAATGCCCCCAGCCGCCGTAAATAATATAATAAGCGCCGTCTTTGTCCTGGAATACGAACTGGTCAATGGGCTGGGCGCCGTTTACCACCTCATTGATCAGCGGTTTTCCGAGATAATCTTTGAAGGGGCCTTTCGGACTTTTACCTATAGCTATACCAATGCCACCTGTTTCTCCAGGATGCACATCGTTGGCGCTGAAAAAGAAGAAATATTTTCCGCCTTTTTTCACGATCGCGGGTGCCCACATCGCTTTTTTTGCCCATTTTATGGCAGCAGTATCCAGGATGGCGGGATGTTTTGTCCAGTTGGTGAGGTCATCTGAAGAAAAGGCGTCAAAATGAACCTGCTTTTCATAAGCATCGGAATAAGTGGGGTAGATCCAGTATTTCCTGCCGAAGATCATGCCTTCGGGATCCGCGTACCAGCCTTTAAAAACTGGGTTTCCGGCCCGTGTGGTGTCTGAAGACTGCGCCTGGATTAAATCCTGTGCAACAAGCAGTATCAGGGAGATAAAGAATACTCTTTTCATCTGTAGGAGTTTGCGGCAAGTTAGCGCACGGTGTTCGTAAACATTTCAATCAGAGTGTTAATGCGGGGCTTTAATAGGTGTTTTTCTTTCCACCTTCAGTTAAAATACGGGTTGTTGCGCCGGAGCCGGCTTCCTAACTTTACGGCTCAATCGAAAATGTATGCATTTCAAATTGTTTGCGAAAGAAATTTACCAGAACAGGAGAAAGGAGTTGGCGAAAGCAGTAAAAGGATTGATTGTATTGTGCGGAAATGAAGAAACGGGGATGAATTACAGAGATAACTGGTATCCGTTCAGGCAGGACAGTACTTTTCTTTACTATTTCGGACTGGACGTGGCGGGACTTAACGCCATCATTGATGCGGATACCGGGGAGGAAGTGATTTTCGGAAATGATGCGGGGATAGATGATATTATATGGACCGGACCGCTGCCCCGCGTGGGAGAAATGGCTGAAGTGGTAGGCGTGAAACGCACTGCTCCGGCCAGGAACGTGGCCAAGTATGTTGAACAGGCTTTAAAGAAAGGGCAGCGACTGCATATCCTGCCGCCATACAGGTTCGCAAACCGGTTGAGGCTTGCGGAGTGGCTGAATATTTCCGCGAACGGAGTAGACAGTTTTGTTTCGGAAGAATTGATCAAAGCCGTGGTAAAACAACGGAGTATTAAATCAACTGAGGAAATAAAAGAGACCGAAGAAGCTGTTACCATCAGTACCGAAATGCACCTTACCGCGATGCGCTACGCGGGAACGGGCATGAAAGAATATGAAGTGGCCGCGAAAGTGCAGGAGACGGCTTTCGCCCATGGAAGTAGATTGGCTTATCCGATCATTCTTACCGTTGAAGGACAAACGCTGCACAACCATTATTACGGCAATACGCTGAAGCCCGGCGATATGGTGCTGGTGGATGCCGGCGCAGAAAACGCCATGCATTACGCCGGAGACCTTACCAGGACTTTCCCTGCAGGGAAATTGTTTTCTGCTAAACAAAGAGAAGTGTACCAGGCAGTGTTGGATGCGCTAGAACACGCGGCAACATTATTGAAACCCGGAATACCATTCTTGGATGTTCATAACCAGGCCTGTGAAAAACTGGTGGAGGGGCTGGTAGCCATCGGGCTGATGAAAGGAAATCCGGCTGAAGCAGTGGCCGCAGGCGCGCACACGTTGTTCTTCCAATGCGGACTGGGCCACATGATGGGATTAGATGTGCATGATATGGAGGACCTCGGTGAGCAATATGTCGGTTATAATGATAGTTTGAAAAAAAGTACGGCCTTCGGGTGGAAGTCGTTAAGGTTGGGGAAACCACTGGAAGAAGGATTTGTACTAACAGTGGAACCCGGCGTTTATTGTATTCCTGAATTGATCGACCGCTGGAAAGCAGAAAACAAACTTGAAGCGTTTATCAATTACAATGTAGTCAATGAATACAGGGATTTTACAGGAATTAGAATTGAGGACAACTATCTGATTACGGCAGACGGATCCCGTAGATTGGGGAAATATTGCCCGAAAACGATAGCGGAAGTAGAAGCGATAAGGGAATAAACGTTGCGGGGAATTCAGGCTACAATCGCTTAAATATTTGGTTTCAAATGCATTAGGTTTTGGCATATTTTTTTAACAAATGCTATGAACAAAACCTTGAACAATGAAACCAATACCAGAAAACATCAAGAAAAAGATGGTGGCCGGGCGCGATCATTTCAGCATGGGGAAAGTGGTTACTGTAGGAGTGCTAATTGTAACATTCCTGTTGTCCATGGGATATGTATTCATCAGTGGATATGAGTAAGGTTGGTTATGGATTGTGATATGATTGAATGGAATAGGATTAAAAGAAGGAATTAGAATAGGCTTTAAAGAAATGAGCGTGAAATTAAGATTGGTGTAATTTGGATAGAATAGTAATGATTGATGATTGACTGATGAATATATTATTGGATTGAGATACAACGCAAGGAGACCTGAATACCTGCGGCACGGGATTTGAAAAGTGTGGGGTATGAAGAAAATTACCACAGGCATAGCCCCCATAGCCCTGATCCTTCTGCTCATCAGTAGTTCAGGTTGCAACAGTAGTGAGCATAAAACATCAGCATCCGGTAGAAAGATTGCTGAAATTGACACCAGTATCAACAGAAATAATGCAAGCAATCCGCATTTTCTGGACAGCGTAAAACTGGAAAGTTTTATTTCAGAACAAGCGTTGAACGATACACTGGCCGACGGCATGCGGAGTTTTTACTACAACCGTAATTTCCAGTTCGCATGGATAGGAAATAATGGACTGACTGAACAGGCATTGTTGTTTAAGAGTATGTACGATTTCGGAAACGACAGCAGTGCTTCCCGAAAGAAACTGGACAAACAACTGGACGCCCTCACTACAGAAAATACATTAAGGCCAGCCACCCACCTCAAGACTGAACTCATGCTTACCTGGCGCTTCGTTCAGTATACAGATTATGTTTTTAAAACTGAAGATGAAAGGAACAAGGTACTGGAAACCTTTGTGCCACGGAAAAAACTGCCAGTGCAAGAGATCGCGGCATCAGTAGGTGAAGAAAAAGAAATGCCTACAGAAGCCTTTTCTAAACTTGCCGAACAGGTTAAAAAATATTCGGATATCGTTGCCAAAGGTGGATGGAACAATGTAGCCACCCTGAACGATATATCTGCGCTCAAAAAAAGACTTGCCGTTTCGGGAGAATATACCGTAAAGGATTCCTCTGCGGAAATGAATACGGCTTTACAACAGGCCATCACGCTTTTCCAAGCCAATCACGGTTTTAATCCAACAGGGAAACTCAATGAAGAACAGTTGAAAGAATTGAATATTTCAGCTGAGAAACGATTGGAAACATTGCTGATCAATCTCGAAAGGATGCGCTGGATGCCTGAACATGCGAAAGGAAGATCAGCACTGGTGAATATTCCTGAATTCAGGTTGTACACCTGGGATGGTAAAGACACTGCTTTCACGATGAATGTGGTGGTTGGTAAAGAAGCGAACGGTACTCTTCTATTTGCGAGTACGTTAAACAACGTGGTGTTTAGTCCATACTGGAATGTGCCGCGTAGTATCGTTAAAAACGAACTGCTGCCTGCCATGGAAAAGAACAAGGATTACCTGAAGGATAAGAATATGGAAATGACGGGGGAAGAAAACGGACTCCCTGTGATCCGGCAGTTGCCGGGGGAAGGCAATGCGCTGGGGAAAGTGAAATTCCTGTTTCCCAACGCGTTCAATATTTATTTCCACGACAGCCCGGAAAAGCATCTTTTCAACAAGGAAGACAGGGCTTACAGCCATGGATGCATCCGTTTGGCTGATCCGGCGAAAATGGCGCGTTTCTGCCTGGAAGGCATGAACGAGTGGAATGATAAAAAAATCAATGATGCAATGAACAGCGGGGAAGAGCAGTGGGTAAAAATGAAAAATCCTGTGCAGGTGCAGATCGCTTATTACACAGCATGGGTGGATGACAAAGGCATGCTTAATTTCCGGAACGATATTTATGGGCACGATGCAGAGAGTGCAAAGCATCTTTTCTTGTAAATCAGCTATAATGCATAGCATAAAAAAGCTCCGGAACTTCATCCGGAGCTTTTTATTAAAGTGAATAGTAGTTAGCGTGGAGTAGTATCCCTGCGCATGGTATCGGTACTTAAACTGTCCATACGCATTTGATTGGCGCTATCCATCGTATTGGTGTCATACGTGGAGTTGGCCGGATCGTTCATGCCTGGCGTTGCCGTTGTGCTATCGGTGTTATCGGCGTTGTCTCTTGCATTGCCACAAGCGGTTACGAGGAATACTGATGCTGAAAAGGCTGCGATGATTAACTTTTTCATGATATCTGAGTTTGTTTGCTAATGCGCTAAAAATACCGTGCCGTTGGTTAACCGTTCAAAACGTAACCTCCATTGGGGTGAATGACCTGTCCGGATATATAGCTGGCATCTTCAGAAGCCAGAAATACAAAGGCGGGAGCCACTTCTGCCGGTTGTCCTGCTCTTCCCATAGGTGTGTCCTGTCCAAATTTCTTTACATGTTCGGCATCGAATGTGGAAGGGATAAGCGGTGTCCAGATGGGACCGGGCGCCACACCATTCACCCGAATACCTTTTTCGGCGAGGGAAGCAGCCAGTGCACGCGTAAATGAAACGATGGCGCCTTTGGTGGAAGAATAATCAATAAGCTTGGGATTTCCTTTGTACGCCGTTACAGATGTGGTGTTGATGATGTTGCACCCCGGTTTGAAATGAGGGATACATGCTTTGGTAAGGTAGAACATTGAAAAGATATTCGTGGTGAACGTCTTTGTCAGTTGTTCCGCGGTAATTTCCCTGATATCGTCTTTGGGATGTTGTTCGGCCGCATTGTTGACCAGGATATCTATTTTCCCGAATTCGGTCAGCGTTTTTTCCACGATGTCTATGCAAACCGCTTCATTCCCGATATCTCCGGCGAACAGGAGGGCCTTGCGCCCTTTTTCTTCCACCAGTTTCCGGGTGGTTTCCGCATCTTCTTCATTTTCATGGTAACAGATGACAACATCCGCGCCGTGCCGTGCGAAATGTACCGCGACCGCACGACCGATCCCGCTGTCTCCTCCGGTAATAATGGCCACTTTATCAAGGAGTTTCTGCGTTTGAAGATCGTATGCCCGCTCATATTCGGGCTGGATGTTCATCTCCTCTTCCTTATCCGTATCTTTTTCAATAAATTCTTTTGTAGTTGGCATATACTCATATTAAAGGTGAAGAATACAGTAATAGCGTAAAAAAATATGCCATTAGGAAAGCTGCCGGGCGTTCAACACAAGTGTGGTGAAAGATTTACGGTGATGAACAGATGAATTCGTAAATTGTTTCCGCTAAAATGCTTGCAGATGAATATGCTTCGGTCCGCTTTTTTAAAGTCATCCTTCCTGATAATGCTTTTTTCGTGTAACACAACTATCCGGGCCCAGCAAGGGCAGGAGATACTGCTCTGGCCCCAGGGTGTGCCCGATTCCAATGGTATTACCGAACCAGAGGTGAAAGAAAACAGCCGGGTCCGCAATGTAACTACGCCTACTTTATATGTCTACCTCCCTGCACAGGATGTATCAAAAAAGAATATTCCGGCAGTCGTAATCTGCCCGGGTGGCGGCTACAGCATTCTCGCCATCGACCATGAAGGGCACGAATTCGCAAAGTGGTTGAACGAAAGAGGCATCGCAGCTTTTGTACTGAAATACAGGCTTCCGAACAAACACAGTTTTATTCCGCTGGAAGACGCGCAACAGGCAATGCGGCTGGTGCGTTCACAAGCCAAACAATGGAACATCGATCCGAAAAGAGTGGGGGTGGCAGGCTTTTCTGCCGGAGGCCACCTGGCGGCAAGCCTTTCAGTACTGTATAAAGAAACGCCGTTAAAAAATGATCTCTTAAAAAAGTTCTCTGCCCGGCCCGATTTCAGCATTTTAATTTACCCCGTCATTTCCATGGAAACCGCGGTTACGCATGCAGGCTCCAAGAACCAATTGCTCGGTAACCAACCCGATCCGGCACTCGAACAAAAGTTCACCACCTGGAAGCAGGTTGATAAAAAAACACCGCCCGCGTTCCTGGCGCACAGCCAGGACGATAAAGGCGTTCCCATCGAAAACAGCCGCCTTTACCGGGATGCGTTGCAGCGACTGAAAATCCGGACCGAATTACTGGAAATACCCACCGGCGGACATGGATGGGGGATGCGCAAAAACGACAATACCTACCAGCAATGGTTGACCGCTTTGGACAACTGGCTGAAGCCTATCGTAAAATGATCAGTTTTTTGAGGTGGTGTCTTTTTTCTTGAGTAATCCCTTTAATCCTTTTAATGTTTCTTCCGCTTTCTTCACCGGGTTAGGAGCGGGCGTGTTGGTGGCCGTGGTGTCTTTATTGCCGAGAATCTTTTTCCGGAGTTCTTCCTCGGCTGATTTTAAAAGTTCCTTTTTGATGGCCTGAGCGGTATCTTTCAGGGCGGCTTTGGCGCTGTCTACTTTTGTTTGAACAAACTCTTTCGCCTGCTCCTGCATTTGTGTTTTTACATCACCTGCCACTTCTTTCAGGTCGTATTTCAGGTTGGGATTGGTCATGCTGCCGGTCATCGCGACGTTAAAGTTCACCGTTTCCCCGAGTTTAACGGGTATGCCTTTGTTGTTGGCCTGCGTTACCAGTCCGTTCAGCAGGTTGTTGCCCTGGCTGCCAAGTTTGGACCTGGGTACTTTCAGGTTCACGAGGTAATTGATAGACTGGTCGAACCCATGTGTGCCGCCAATCTCCATCTCAATGTCCTTCACTTTTACGGTGAACGGCTTTACGAGTACTTTGCCGTGGTCAAATTCAAAATAGTTTTTCACATCTTTCAGGCTGATCTCTTTCAGTTCACTCACATTAAGCGAACTGGCCAGTTTTTCCAAAGGCTGGAATTTCTTCAGGAAACCATCGATGAGGAACAAGGTTCCTTCACCCGTAAGACTGTTCAGCAGCGGCATCATATCCCCGCCCAGTTTTCCATTCATACTCAGTTGTGAACTGAGTTTTCCACCCAGGAACCGGCCAATCGGCATGAGTTGCTGAACGGTATTGAAAGCGAAGAATGCTTTTTGAACATCCACGTTCTTAACATCGTAAGAGATGCTGATATCAGGCTGCTGTTTGTTGCGCAGCGTGGAATAGGTACCGTTAAAAGCAATGGTGCCATCCAGCGCTTCGGTTTGCAGTTGTTGTAAGGTAACCGTTTCATTTGCCAGTTGAAGGTTGCCATGCACATTCTTATACGTTACTTTATCGTACACTACTTCGTCCGCCGCGGCGGTAAGGTTGAAGTTGATTTTCCCCGGTACCAGGAATGGATCGGAGGAGGCAGAAGTTGTGGAAGTAGCGGTATCTGTGCGCATCCAGTCGTTCAGGTTCATTTTATCGGCTTTCACATTCAGTTTGCCGGAAAGTGCCTCATCGTTCATCGCATACCCAATAGCGTTGTTCAGTGTGCCGATAGCAGAGAAGTTTGTTTTTTTGAAATTGCCACGAAGTTCATTCAGGGTAATCACATCGTTGTTCATCGTGGCGCTTGTGCTGGAAATGGCCACGCCTTCGGGATAATCTTTATCGGCATATTTCAGATTTTTTACCGCAACGGTACCATTCAGTTTAATCTGGTCATATTTTTCTTCTTCCACCAGTTTGTTGCTGCCGGCGAATGTTACATCGCCCTCCACCATTCCGCTGAGCGAAGTGCCGGGTTCCAGCGTAACCAGTTGTTGCACTGTATTTAGGTCGAACTTTCCCTTGGCGCTGCCAGAAAAAATAATATCGGTGACCGGTTTCAGGAGGTTCAGCGTGAAATCAACCGGGTTGGCGCCAAACTCAATGTGACCGGCCGGTATAGAAATATTGGTTTGATCGGCTACACCGCCTTCGTTAGTGATGTTGATGCGCATATTCCCGTTCTTCACAGGTTGAGGAATAGCAGGAGACGCGTAGTTCAACGATCGCACATCCA
>CAMLRX010000114.1 GCA_946482545.1 uncultured Flavihumibacter sp.
CTAATTTTGAACTGACCGGAAGAAGGGGCCGCTGACAGTATGACGAAGGGTGTACGTGCTAATCGGTTTATGAATACCGGCTTTTTTCACCGCCTGGGTTACAGCCATCTGGGTCGCTCGTTGCGAGAGAGGTTCTCCTGTTTTGCCTTCAAAAAAATATTTGACTGG
This sequence comes from uncultured Flavihumibacter sp., assembly GCA_946482545.1. The sequence goes on from CAMLRX010000114.1 coordinate 169, forward strand.
TTTTTCGGCAGACAGGTGTGCAGCAATGCCGCGAACAATCATATTTCCAAGGGGAACGTATCGGTCCTTACTACCCTTGCCCTGACGAACATGCAACATCCTGCGCTCAAGGTCAGCGTCTGCAATGGTGAGTTGACGCACTTCGCTGCAACGAAGCCCGCAGCCATATAAAAGTCCGATCAGGAGTTTGTTCCTTAGTTGTGTGCAGGCCGACATCAGTAGCTTTACCTCCGTACCGTTCAATACTACAGGTAGTTTTTTGGGCCGCTCAATCTCCGGCAGACCGAATTGCTTGTATTCCAGTCCGCGAAGTTTACAAACGAAACGCATGCCGAATACGGTAAACTTAAAGAAGGTTACAGATAGTGATCTGTTTTGCAACAAATGGTGCAGGTAATCCATTACCTGATCCGCATCAAGATCAGTAGGCAGTGTTTCATAATGAAGCGCCAGGTGCGCCAACTGACGCGCGTAATTATTAAGCGTACTCTTGCTTTTGCCGGATACGCTGATGGAACGCTCCATTTCCTTGTACAACGCAGCAAACCCGCTTACGTTTATACATGCGCGTTCAATAATGGGTACATAGTTTTTCGGTCGCCCGTAGACGATAGTAGGATTAGGATATTGCATTGCTCTGAAACGGTATGCCTTCGGTTAGAACATACTTTTGCTGAATACAGCCTCGTTTTCCGTAATAATTTTTAATACAGATCGAACCGAACCTGCACTTGTATAGGTATCTTCTTCCGTATTCGTTACATAATCTATCAACTGATCGATAGTGGTCTCTGCCACGTGCATCCTTGTATCTGAGGAGGCGTAATAGATCAATACGCGACCATCTTCTTCTTCAATCCATCCGTTACAGAACAGTACGTTCGAAACATCTCCAACTCTTTCTTCTCCTTCAGGGGCCATAAAATACCCGCCCGGTTTATGGATGATCCTCGTAATATCCTCTAATGCGGTCATGAAAAGATAAAGTACATAACGAAGTCCGGCGGCGGTGTGTCGAACACCGTGGGCCAGGTGCAGCCATCCCTTTGGGGTTTTGAGTGGCGCCGGTCCAAGTCCGTTCTTCGCTTCATAAACGGTGTGGTAGATCCTGGGATCGATTACCGTTTCCTTTTCAATATGCGGTGATCTGATATCGGGGCACAGGCCGAACCCGATGCCACCGCCTTTTCCCGCTTCAATGAACCCGTCCTGGGGACGGGTATAGAACGCATACTGGCCATGGACGTATTCAGGATGAAGGACCACATTCCTTTGTTGTGCTGAAGGCGTAACCAGGTCGGGCAGACGTTCCCAGTTGTCGAGGTCCTTTGTGCGGACGATGCCACATTGGGCGATAGCCGCAGACTGGTCAGAAACCGGGGCGGAGGAATCCCGGCGTTCAGTGCAGAAAAGTCCGTATATCCAGCCGTCTTCATGTTGCGTAAGGCGCATATCATACACGTTCACATCGGGATGAACGGTTTCCGGTAAGAGGAGTGGGAAGGGGCGGAACCTGAATCCGTCTGTACCGTTATCACTTTCTGCCAGGGCGAAAAATGATTTCCGGTCGGCACCTTCCACACGGGCGGCCAGTATATATTTTCCATCAAATTTTATGGCGCCGGCGTTGAATACCGCGTTGATCCCGAAGCGTTCCATGAGAAAGGGATTGCTGTTTTCGTTTAGGTCGTACCGCCAGGAAATGGGGGTGTGCGCCGCCGTTAGTACCGGATATCTGTACCTGTAAAATATACCGTTTCCGTGTTCCTGTTTCATATTGGGACGGTTGATGAGCTTTTCATACTCCCCTTGCAACATGTTCAGCCTGCTTTCAAAATGTGCGCTCATAAAACTTCATTTGCTTGTGATACATTTAGTTTTCCAGTTTATTCCACCATGTTCTTTTCAGGATAAAGATGATAACAGCCAGGATGAGGATAACGGTCCAGAGCGGCGTCTGCATACCCAGGACAATATACATAGGCAGTAAGGTAAGGCAACATTGGGCAATGATACCGAGCAGTACATTGAACATATCGGTACCGAATCTTTTATTGGGAATAAAGTCCGGGTTTTCAGCCATTACTTTATCGTGTACGGGCTTCCAGAAGCCCCATGGTTTCACAGTGCTGTAGAATAATTTGAGTGTACCTTCATCAGAAGGCGGGGCTGTGTATGTTCCGATGATACAGCCCGCAATGGAAATGAGGAAGAGCAGCGGCCATTTGTAAAGTGGCAGCCCGTCGAACAGCAACGGGAATACAAGTGCTGCGGCGATGCCCGCCATCATACCCCAGAAAAAACCATTCGCGTTGAAGCGCCACCAATACCATTTCAGCACGTTGGCGGCGATGTATCCGCCATACAATGCGCCCACTATCCATTGAAGAATACTGTTCACATCTTTCGCAAAGAAGCCCAGGACAATACCGGCGATTACCACTACAATGCCCATCAGGTAATTCATGTAGATAATGCGCCTGTTGGACGCCTGCGGGTGCACATATTTAAGGTAGATGTCGTTTACAATGTACGCCTGCGCTGCGTTAAGTGTGCCGGAGAATGTACCCATGAATGCGCCGAGCAACCCGGTAAGTACGAGGCCGAGTAAACCTGCGGGAAGAAAATTGTTGATAGCCGCTGGAAGTATTCTTTCAAAATCAGTCCCGGTAGGCGAGGAGATGCCCAGTTGCGGGAAATACAGCAGCGCCAATACAGTTAGACCAATCACCATGGAATACCGGATCGGAAGCAATACGATGGATACGAACCCCGTCATTTTAGATGCCTCTTTGGGTGAACGCGTGGAAAGTATTTTCTGCATATCGTAATTGGGCGCCGGACCTGCAAGGCTTGCGAAAATTCCCTTGAACAGCATCATCATAAAGAAAATACCGAACAGGCCGAAGCCATCTTCCTGTATCTTTTTGTTCGCGTCTGCTACGATGTTGGTCCAGTCCATGTTAAGTTCCCAGCCGAAAAATGGGGTGCGCCATTCTTCGGGTACACGCAGTTCATTTCCTTGCAGGTGTTTCATGGCGATCACGGCGATCACGATGCAGCCTGCGGTCATGATAATGTATTTGATCACGTCGCCCAGTACGATGCTGTGCATGCCGCCCAATATGGAATAGAACATCGCGAAGAGGGTGAACACGATACCGTAGAAATGTGGTACATAAGCGGGACTTACCTGGAACGGAACATAAGCGGATACCAGGTTCCAGGGAATGAATATTTCCATGAATTTCCCCAGGCCAATGAAGCCATACGCCAGGAAGCCGAGGCAGCCGAGCAGTGCGAAAACCACGGTGATGTTGTGCGAGGCACGAACGCTCCTGCCGCTGGTGCCGAAGCGGGTAGCGAGCCATTCCGCGCCTGTATTGGCATTGGACCGTCGCAGCCATTTTGCCAGGAACATCATGTTGAATACCTGGTTGAAAACCGGCCACAGCCATGGAATCCAGATGCTTTTCAGGCCGTACACAAAGCACAGCGCCACCATCCACATGGTGCCGCTGATGTCGAACATATCTGACGCGTCGCTCAACCCCAGCATATACCAGGGCAGTTTTTTTCCGCCCATGAGGTAGCTCTCTTTGTTCACGCGGGCACGCTTGCGCATGAGCCAGCCGATCATCACCATCAGGGCGAGGTAAGAAACAACAATGGCAAGGTCTATGGGTTGGAGTTTCATGCGGGTTTAGCGCTGGGCGGTTACTGGCCTCGTGAACGACCGGATGAGTTTTAACGTTGAACTGTCTGAAGAAAAAACGGAATACAATCCCTGCTGCTCCATGGGGGGATCGCCCATCCATTCATCGCCTTTCTTTTTGAAATCCTGCCCGGGAATGGGACGTGCATCTCCGCCGTAAGCCCAGAAATTCGCTCCGGCAATCACATCGCCTGTTTTTTTGTGTTTTAACCATTCGGAAAAGATCTGGCGGTAGTATTCATCACGGGTAGCAGTAGCCGCTTTGTGGGAGTACACCATACCGTCTCGGTTCCAGCCGAATTCTTCGATTACCAGCGGTTTCTTCAGTTTCCGCGCCAGTTGTACGTGCTTCTCCACATATTCCGCGCTCAGTTTATAGGCGTTCTTTACCTGCTCTGTAGAATCCGTGTGCGTGAACCATCCCCAGTTTTTGGGCCAGATATGGATGGTGAGGTAATCCACATTTTTATCCAGGTGAATCCGTTCGTACAAGGCGTCATCTGCTGTACCGATAGTGCCTTCGTGGCCCAGAGTCACCAGTTGTTTCGGCGCTTTCTTTTTGATGGCTGCTGAAACGTCGGCGATCCACTTAGCATAAGCTTCATTGGCAGCCGGACGCATGGGGCGGGGTTCGTTGGCGAGTTCCCAGGCCATGATGGTGGCGTCTTCTGTATATTTTTTACCGGTAAGGTGGTTGGTATGGTTCAGCACCACGTTCATGTGCTTGTTGTAATCCTCCAGGCATGGCGCACAGGAATAGAATTTACTCACCACATCGCGGAGTTCATCCCAGTCTAGTTTTTTGCGGAAAGTTTCTTCGCTGATCACATTGTTCCACCGCAGGTATTGGATGAATCCGCCGCTCCATTCCCAGTTGTTGCTGAAAAAAACGATGGCCTTCATATTCCTTTTCTTCATCTCCACCAGCAATACATCCAGTCCTTTTAACACACTTTCATTAAACTTTCCTTTCTCCGGTTGCAGCGCCGGGCCTACGCGTTCCACGCCCTGCACCAGTCCTTCTCCTTCAGCGCCGGCCAGTACCCGCAAATTTGTTACGCCCAAGGCTTTTAGCTGATCCAGTTCCCGCCGGAGGCGGTTGATGCCTCTATCCAAATCTTTTTCCAGCGGAAGTAAAGATCCATACCAGTAATTGGTACCGATATAATAATAGGGCTGACCGTTCAATATAAACTGGTGGTTACGCACCGTTACGAACTGTGCCTCCACGGAAGCAATGCCGGCCAGCAGCAACGCCAATAGCAGTAGTTTTTTCATCTTCAGATTTTCTCCAAATTTAGTTCGCTCCTTTTGTAAAGCGATAGCGATGTGGTCAGTTATTTTATCCTTTCTGAACGCTATTTTACGAGCATGATGTCATCGAAATGGAAGGTCTCATTTGCGTTATCGGGACCATGAATCCTGAACCGAAGCACGGAGAATGTTCCGGAAGGTGTTGCGCCCCAGAGTTTCGCTTCCGTGAGCGGTATCTTGAAATATTTCCAGGTATTGGCAGGGATGTCCACTTTATAACCGAGTGATTCGTTGTCTTTGTCGGGATCCTGCTGCAGCGAATACACGTACAGGCTATGGTCTGCGGAAGCGCCTTTTACCCAGAAACTGAGGTATTTGTAATCGGGCGAATACGCCACGCGCGGCCACCAGTTGGCGAATCCGATCAGGTGCCAGTTGCCTTTGGCGTAGGTTTTGGCTACGGATTTGGTGCCCGATTTGAATTCGGTGGTAGAGATAAATCCGCCGTCCCCCCAGGAGTTGTCGCTGAAATCAGGACCGTATGCGTCGGTGAAGATGAGCAGGGCCTTGTCGACGTTCACGAATTCCTGAGTGGTGGTGATTTTTCCTGATGCGTTCGTAATGTCAAGCGTACCGCGGTTCACATTGCTAGCAGGCATATCTATCACCATTGTTTTCCTGGATTTGGAAACGATGGTTGCGGCATCAGTGGTGCCCGTAATGATTACCTTGGAAACATCATCGAGGTTGTTACCGGTAAGTGTGAGCCTGGTGCCTGCGGTAAAGTTGTAATTGGAAACGTCCGAAACGCTGGGCAGGGCGATTACATTGAACGGAACCGACAATGTTTTTCCCGCACTGTTGGTGAGAATGATGTTTTGCGGGCCGCCGAAAGCCGTGTCGGGCACGCGGAAAAGAATGTTCTTTTCTGTATTCAGTGTGGGTTGCACCATGGAGGGTACATCCTGGTTGTCGAATACAATGCTGCGGATATCGCCCAAGCCCGCTCCTGAAAGGGTGAGCAATGTACCTCCACCACCTTCGGTGGGTGTGATGGCTGTAAAGGTAGGCGTGCCGGGAGCATTATCCGGGCGTCCGTCCTCGTCTTTTTTGCAGGAAAAAAACAGGCTGCAAAAGAGTATGGACAAAGGAATGATTTGTTTATAAAAATTGCTTGTGCGCATATTCAATATTTTTGAAGATGATCAATAGTAAGGAACGGGATCTTTCGCTAATTCAGGATCCTGTAATATCTCTCCCGCCGGAATGGGCAGGTACATCATTCTTTCCGTGAAATTGGTGACATAGAAGGGGTATTCTTTGTTGCCCCTGTTCTGTGCTTCTATGAGCTGCTTTGCTTTCGCGAAGCCCTGGCGCTGTATGTCGAACCAGTAATCGCCCTCAAAAGCGAACTCCACCCTTCTTTCTTTCAGAATGTCTTCAGCCGTGATGGATGTTTTTTCAGACAACTGCGCACGTTTCCGTACTTTATTAAATGCTTTTAATGCCTCCACATCGTTGGTGGAAGCGCTGGTGCCCAATACGGCTTCCGCATAAATCAGCAATACATCGGCATAACGCAGTACCATGGTGTTGATGCCGGTATTCATGCCCAAAACGGATTCTCCTCCGTATTTTTTACCCGGTCCCACCACGTATTTCGCGATGTTGGTACGCGTATCGTTTTTTTGTCCGCCCATGCCGCCCGCGGGCTGGATGGTATCGTATTTATAACCGTTGGCCATAAATGAATTGTAGGTGCCGTTGGAAGATTGCGGTTTCCATTCCGCTTTGCTCCAGCCATGTTCCATCATAGAACCTTTCCGGCGGATATCACCGAATTCATAGGCATTCTGGATGTCCATGGAAGGAATATAAAGTTCCCACATCGCGGCCTCATCGGTTTGTAAATTGGATGGACCACGATCCGGATTTTTCTGGTTCCCCGAGCCCCATGGATTGGAAGTAAGCTGGTGCTGAATAGAGAAAAGGGATTCTATATTGTTGTTGAGGCTGCTGGAATTGAACATGCCTGCATAATCCTGTACAAGGTCGTGTTTGTTGGAGCTGATTACTTCCCAGGCTTTGGCTTTGGCTTTCTCATAGTCTTTATTGTAGAGGTAGAGTTTGGCCATCATGCCACGGGCGGAATTTTTAGTGAGCCGGCCGGGAACAGGATCGGTTTCGGGCAATCCGGCTTCTGCGGCCTGCAATTCTTCCAGCGCGAAGCGCAGTACATCCTGCTTCAGGTAGCGGGGGATGTTAAAATTACCGGTTAACGCGGTTTGTCCGGGATCCGTTACAATAGGCGCGTGTCCCCATATTCTTGCGATAAAAAAATACACCGTTCCCCGGAAGAAATGGCATTCCGCGATAGCGGGATCAAGAAAAGTCGCGTTGCCACCCATGGCTTTTTTCTGTTCCAACGCTTTCATGTATTCGCTGGTCCAGCCACCTATTTTGTAAAATACTTTCCAGGCATCGGCCACACGAACCGCGGTAGAAGCAAGGGTGAAGTTCAGGAATGGTGCATCATCGGCATTGCCGCCACCGGTATATTCGTTGCCGGCCATCACATCGCCGATGGCATCCATGGCGCGGTTCTCGTAGCCGGACCAGGGTAAGCCGTAAAGCGTACTGGTCAGACTTCTTACTTCAGCTTCCGTGTTGTAAAAGTTAGATAAAGTGGTTCCATCGAGTGAACTGCGTTCTATAAAATCTTTTTTGCATGATGCCATCGTGATGGCCACGATGCCCAGTGCGTAAAGCGTTGTTTTTTTCATAACTGCAATATTTAAGCGGATGCAGGGAATTAAAGTTCAATATTGGCGCCTACAGTGAAGGTGCGTGGAACGGGGTAGTGACCCATATCCACATTCATGAGGCGGATGTTGTTGTTGAAAGCACCGATCTCCGGATCAAGCCCGGTGTATTTCGTGAATGTTTTCAGGTTCTGTACAGAAGCGTAAAGCCTTACATTCGCGATACCGGCTTTTCCGATCAGGGATTTGGGAAGACGGTAACCCAGCGTAATGTTCTGAATGCGCAGGTACGAGCCATCTTCCACGTAGCGGTCGCTCATGGCAATGTTGTTCACCTGTCCAATCACGTAACGGGGTACGGAGCCATCGGTATTGGAAGCGGTGTAGCGGTCCATCACTGTTTTGGATTGGTTGAAATAAGCGTTGTCGTTCTTCTCGAGGCGCCATTTCAGGAAGTTGTATATTTTGGAGCCCTGGTTGCCCTGCAGGAAAATGGAAAGGTCAAAGTCTTTGTAACTGAAGCTATTCGTGAGACCAAAGGTGAAGTTGGGCAGCGGGCTTCCGATATAAGTGATATCGTTCGCGTCGATGATGCCGTCGGGTTTGCCATCTGCTCCGCTGATGTCTTTGTAACGAACATCGCCCAACCATGTTTCCGATTCTTTTACGGTGTAGCCAAATTGTGGCAGACTATTATCGAGGTCTTCCTGGGTGCGGAAAAGTCCGTCGGTTACAAGGCCGAAGAAAGAACCCACCGCATAACCGGGATTGGTGTAGGTGAGGGTGTAGTTGTCGAAATACACGCGTCCGGTAAGACCGGCGGTGGAGTTCGCCATTTTATCGAGTTTGTTTTTGAAGTGGGAGAAAATGAGGTTGGTTCTCCAGGTGAAATTTTCTTTGCGGATATTTTGTGAAGTGATACTGATATCGATACCGGTGTTTGACATTTGCCCATCGTTCCCGATTGGCGCTTTCAGGTCATCCCACTGATCGCCTACACCAATAAGCCTTGGCCCGGTAAGAAACAGCAACATGTCTTTGGTGGTTTTCCGGTAAACATCTACGGTAAGATCGATGCGGTTATTAAGAAAGGATGCATCGATGCCGAGGTTCTTCGTTTCCACGGATTCCCAGCTGAGGTCAGGATTGGTGATGCCGTTGAGGTAGCTGGAATTACCGAATCCAACCGGGCCGGGCCAGAAGCCGATGGCTGAAGTATAGGGCGGGTTCTGTGCGCCGCTGGGCAGGTTCTGGTTGCCCACAAGTCCGTAGCCCAAACGAACCTTCAGGTTATTCACCGTATTGGTGATGTTGGCAGCGAAACGTTCGTTGGTGAGCGTCCAGGCGAAAGATGCGCCGGGGAAATAACCCCACTTGTTGTTCGGTCCAAAGTTGGAGGAGCCATCTGCGCGGATGCTGAGGGAAAGCGCATAGCGGTTGTCGTAAGCATAGGTGCCTCTGGCGAAATAAGATTCCATGGCCCACTGGTTTTTTCCACCGTTTAGTTCCCAGGTTTCCTTGTCGCTGTTGCCGCTGTTCAGGTCGAGAATATTGTTCTGAAGGTCCACTTTTTTACCCCCGATCTCTTCGTAGTAAGAGTATTGTGCTTCGTGACCTGCTGTGGCGGTGATGCCGTGTTTACCAAAATATTTATTGTAATTCACGTAGTTTCTGAGCGCATAATAGTAGCTGTTACCTCTTCTGTCGAAAAGCTGGCTTTGCAGTGCACGTGTGCCGATATTGCCGGAGCGCTGGTAGGCGAGGTTGTTGTTCAACCCCAGCGAATAGGAAACTTCGTTCCTGAAACTGAAGTTTTTGAGGAAGAGTATCTCTGCATAAATGTTGCCGAACACCTGTGTATTCGTGAGTTTGGTGCCCCTGAAATGACTTTCCGCAATAGGATTCCCTACGTCAGGACGGAAACCGCCCATATCCGTACTGTTGCCAGCACCCCAGGTACCGTCCAGGTTTTTGAGTGGCGTGAGCGGGTTGAGGATGGTGGCATCGAATATGGCGCCCGGTGCCGCATCCGCCAACGTTATATTCTGAATACTACGCGAAGCGTTTGCGCTTACGCCCATTTTTAACCAGTTCTTCAATTGGTGATCCAGGTTGAAACGGGTGGAATATCTTTTGAAATCAGATCCCAGCAAAGTACCCGTCTGGTCGAAATAGTTCATCGACAAATAATAATTCGTTTTGTCTTTTCCGCCAGAGAAACTCAGTTGGTGGTTCTGGATCTGACCGGTGCGGAACATCGCTTCCTGCCAATCTGTACCCTCACCCAGCAGTTCGGGGTTGGCGAATTCTTCAATGGGGTTAACGGCCACTTCATTGTGGTACTGCGCGAACTCGCGGAGGTTCATCAGGTCGAGCCGGTTGGCTATTCTGGCCTGACCAACATATACGTCGTAGTTGATTTTGCCTTCTCCTTTTTTCCCTTTCTTGGTGGTGATCAGGATCACACCATTCGCAGCCTGTGATCCGTAAATGGCCTGTGCCGATGCATCTTTCAGGATATCCACCGATTCAATATCATTCGGGTTGAGGGTAGCCATTACGCTGTTTCCGGTTTGCCCGTCGGCACCGCCAAGACCTGCAAAACCTGCGCTGGAACGTGTGTTGCTGAAGAACGGTACACCGTCAATCACGATCAGCGGATCGTTGCTGTTGATGGTGGTTACACCGCGCACTTTCACGGAAACGCCGCCACCAGGCTGACCGGTGTTGTTAGTAACAGTTACCCCGGCCACTTTTCCCTGAAGCGCCTGGTCGATGCCCGAAACCGGGAGGTCTTTAATGTCTTTTTCAGTAACCGTGGAAATAGAAGAACTGATGTCGCCACGGCGTCTCGTGCCGTAACCGATCACCACTACCTCATTCATTTTGTCTTCCGCCACATTCAATGTAACAAGGATATTGGAACGGGCTCCAATAGCGATATCCTGTGTACGCATACCCACATAAGAAATGGAAAGTGTGGTGGTGGTTTGTGGAAGTGTAATGCTGAAGGCACCGTTAGCATTACTGGTAACCGACTTTTTCAGCCCCTTCGCACTAACAGTGGCATTGGCAAGCGGTGTGCCTTTTTCATCGGATATGATCCCGGTTATAACCTTTTCCTGTGCATAGGAAAGAAGGAGGATAAAAACGCCGCATAGCGTAAGTATCACTCTTCGCAATGAAGAATTTCTCATATAGCAATCGTGTTTGAACCAAATGTATCCGTATTCCGGGGAAAATAATGATACTTATTTAGCAGATATGAATGAAAATTCAATCATAAAAAGTGCTAATGCTGATTTTTATTTTTAAATAACTGATTATTATTGTTTTATAAGTTGCCTGCTGTAATTGGATCGATAATACTTTTTTACTGAAAGGAAATACTTTTTTATACCTTCATTCGCGGTTAAGCTTGCAATATGATGAAAACGGAACTGCTGAGGGAGATTACCCCACTCACCCAAAGTGATTGTTTTACGGTGTTCTCACGCACCAAAAACAAGTTCGATTTCCCGTTACATTACCACCAGGAGTTTGAACTGAACTTCATCTGGAATGCGCCGGGTGCGAAACGTATGATCGGCGATCACATTGAAGAGATAGAAGATATTGAATTGGTACTCGTGGGGCCTGATCTGCAACATGGCTGGTTCACACACAAATGTACCAGTGCGCAGATCAAGGAAGTGACCATCCAGTTTCACCGCAACCTGTTCGACGAACATTTTCTGCAACGCAACCAGATGAGTTTTATCCGTGCGATGTTTGAGCGCTCTCTGCGAGGTATTCTCTTCTCCCGTGAAACCACTGCGGCCATTATGCCACGTTTAATGGAGTTGCCGCAGAAGCACGGATTTGATTCGGTGCTGGAACTGATGTCTATTCTGCATGATCTCTCCATTTCCCGGAACATGCGTACCTTATCGGATGTGTCTTTCAGTAATATGGAATCATTCAGTTTCAACAGCCGCAGGGTGAAGGAAGTAATGCATTACCTGAATGCGCATTTCGATAAAAATATAACCTTATCTGAATGTGCCCGTCTTGCTGCTATGACGGATGTGGCTTTCAGCCGTTTTTTCAAAGCACGGACCGGAAAAACTTTTATTGACACTTTAAATGATATCCGCCTGGGACACGCTTCGCGGATGCTGATAGAAACCACACAAAGTGTAAATGAGATCGCCTACAAATGCGGGTTCAATAATATGTCGAATTTCAACCGCATCTTCCGGAAGAAAAAAGATTGTACACCCCGAGATTTCAGGGAAGCCTATACTTCTACCGGCGTACGGGCGTTTTTCTGATCAGTTTGCCAACGCGGGAACAAGGAAGGAGAAGCGGCTGCCTTTTCCTTTTTCGCTTTCAATGAAGAGCCTTCCATTGTTCTTCGCAAGGTATTCACGGCAGAGTAGCAGTCCAAGTCCGGAACCCTGTTCACTGGAAGTGCCTTCCACGGTAAAATGTTCTCCCCTCAGCAATTGTTCCACTTCCTCCGCGCTCATCCCTTTTCCCTGGTCCTGTACAAAAACGCGGACCATTTTTCCTTCTGCGCTGGCGCCAATCTCAATGAAACTGTCTTCCGGACTGAATTTGATGGCATTCGAGATGAGGTTGCGCAGTACCAGATGAACGGAGTCAGGGTCCGCGAAAACCGGTGGACAGGCAGCAATTTTATTTTCGAGCCGGATTCTTTTGTTTTCTGCCTGCAGGCGCATCAGCATCAACACCTGTTCTGTCATTTCTTTTACATCAACGCGGGACGGATGTATTTCGGAAGCGGTGATCTGCGCCTTCGACCAGGTGAGCAGGTTTTCAAGCAGGTTTGTAGTATAGTTGAGATCGTTCACAATATCGGGCAATGCTTTTTTTACATCTTCTCCTGAAAAATCGTATTGTCTGGCCATAGTGAAGTAGTTGCGCAAGGCGTAAACCGGGTTGCGGAGATCGTGGGATACGATGGAGAAAAGTTTGTTTTTCAACTTGTTCAGTTCCGCCAGTTCCTGGGTCTGTACTTCAAGCCGGTCGGCTTTTTCACGTATTTCCTGGGCCTGTTTCCTGATTTCAACATTTCTGGATGCGAGTTTTCTTGCCTGTTGTTTGAGCTGACTTTCAAAGGAAACTGTTTCGTTTTTAATCAGGAACAAAGCGTAAAAAATGAGGAATCCGGCAATGACCTGATTAGCGATAAAAAATGCCGGGTTGATATCTACTAACCTTATGGAGCCTTGTTGCGGAACTATTTGCGAGATAAGGTAACCAAGAAAACAATAGGAGCAGGTAAGAATGACCGTTTTTAGCCTGTTTAAAAAGAATACGGAGAGAACGCCATATAAGATAAAGAATAACTCAAGGCCAAGATCCGTTTGCCTGAAATACATAAGCGCCGTAAAAAGCGGGTAAAAGAGAAAATAGAGGGTGAAAGCGGCGGCGTGCTTTTTTTTGCCTGTGAGCCATAAAACGATGGAACTGATGGGTACAGGCGAGAAAGCCACGACCCACGCCTCCCAAGGTAGTTCATCGTGATTCAGAATACCCGCCAATGGGATGAAAAGGCCCGTCAGCAGGCCGAAAATATTCAGGATATTAAATATGCGCAGTTTTCTACGCATGTATTCAGGAAGATCAGGCGCGTTCCCCCATGAGGAAACCTGGTCGTTCAACGCTTCCAATCGGTTCATACGGTCAGATGTTACAGGGTTTGGTTCGAAGGATAGGTCGCTTTCCAGGATTAGGCGCTGTTTCATGGGATGTCGACGAAATATACAGGTTTTGGCTGAATTGTAAAACGTTCAGTGTTTTTTATACACTTCTTTCAGTGTTTATACTTAGCGATATACGGTGATTTTCTTCCAGAGGATTTTGAAAACGTATTCAAACGGCGTCTATCTTTGGTGCATGGTATTCGCGGAATTGTTAAGTATTGTTTTGCTGGCGCTGCTGTTATTGGTGGTGGTGGGCTGGTGGCGGGCAACCGGCAAATGGAGTGAAAAGTTGTTGCGGGCGGAAAAGCAATTGGCTGAGGTAAATGTTTTGTTGGAAGAAAAGGATAGGAAACTGCGGGAGCTGGACCTGAAGCAGGATTTTCGTACGCTTGCGGGAGAAGTGCTGGAGGAAAAAGCGGCGCAGTTCAACCGGGTGCAGGAAACACAACTGAGGTTTATGCTGGAACCGGTGCAGCAACAGATCAACCAGTTCCGCCAGGACCTGGATATCCGTTTAAAGTATGATGCGGGTGACCGGATATCACTGCGCGAACAAATCCGCCAGATGATGGAACTGAACCACACCCTGAGTGAACAGGCCAACAGCCTCACGAACGCGCTGCGTGGGCAGAATAAAACACAGGGAAACTGGGGGGAGATGATCCTGGAAAGTATCCTGGAACATGCGGGTCTGCAGAAACAGGTGCACTATTTTGTGCAGGAACGGCATGAAAACCAGGAAGGAAAACTGATTCAGCCCGATGTAATCGTGCGGTATCCGGATAAGCGTGCTGTAGTGATTGATTCGAAAGTATCGTTGCTGGCCTATGAGCAATGGTGCAATGCCGCAACAAAAGAAGAGCGGGAAGATGCGGCAAGGAGCCTGGTCCGCTCCATGCGAACCCATGCCGATGGATTGTCTGTAAGGTCCTACCAGGATGTGGTGAACAGTCTTGATTTTGTAATGATGTTTGTACCAGTGGAAGGTGCTTATATCGCGGCGTTACAAACAGATCCATCGTTGTGGCAATACACCTATTCAAAAAAGGTATTGCTGATCAGCCCTACCAACTTACTCGCAGCGATGAAACTGATCTATGATATCTGGCAGAACGATGCCATACATACCCATGCGCTCGAGATCGCCGAACGCGCCGGCAGGATGTATGATAAACTGGCGGGCTTCGTGGAGAACGTAGATAGAGTAGGTGCTCAGTTGGATAAGGCGAAGCTGCAGTGGGAAGATGCGCGTAAGCAACTCGGTTCGGGCAAAGGGAATCTGTTGTCGCAGGCGGAGCAACTCCGGCAGTTGGGGATCAAAAACAATAAACGCCTCCCGGAGGCGGGAGACGTTTAAGTTCAGTTGTAGATCTTATCTATCACATCGGCGTATTTTTCAAGGATCACCTTTCGTTTGAGTTTGAGGGTGGGCGTTAGCTCACCGCTTTCCACCGTCCATTCTTTGGGAAGGAGTTCCACCTTTTTGATCTGTTCCACGTGGTTGAAAAGTTTGTTGTAACGTTCAACGGTGTCTTTGATCTGCTCCACTACTTCAGGGTCTTTGATAACGGCTTCGTTGCCCGGATAAGTGCGTCCTTTTTGTTTGTATTGCTCGCGGAGGATGTTGAAAGCCGGAACGATGAGGGCGGAAGGAAACTTTTGTCCGGCACCCACCACCATGATCTGCTCAATCATGCGGGACTCCTTCATTTTATTCTCAATGGGTTGGGGCGCAACATATTTACCACCGGAGGTTTTGAAGATTTCTTTCTTCCTGTCCGTGATTTTGAGGAAGCGGTCGTCTATCATGCAGCCGATGTCTCCGGTATGGAACCAACCATCGGTGATCACTTCAGCGGTGAGGTCGGGACGTTTGTAATAACCCATCATTACGTTGTCGCCCTTGCAGCAGATTTCTCCGTCTTCTTCGAATTTAACGTCCACGCCTCTGATCAGCGGACCAACGGTACCGAACATACGGTTCTGTGCTTTAAACCTGTTCACGCTGATTACCGGGGAAGTTTCGGTTAAGCCGTATCCTTCCATGACTACGATCTCGCCGGAAGTAAAAATTTTCAGCAGTTTTACCTGGCAAGCCGCGGCCCCGGTCACAATGGCTTTGATGTTACCGCCCAGTGCTTCCTGCCATTTACTGAAGATCAGTTTCCGCGCGATTTTTAATTGCAGGTTGTACCACCAGCCTTGGTTGGTATTGAGTTCAAACCGGGTACCGAGTCCGAGTGCCCAGAAGAACAATGCTTTTTTGATGCCTTTGAGGTCCTGGGCCTTAGCCATGATCTTTTCGTAGGTCTTTTCCAGCAAACGGGGAACAGTAGTGAACACGGCAGGTTTCACTTCTTTAAGGTTGTCGCCGATCGTCTCCATACTTTCCGCATAATAAATGGAAATGCCGGTATAAAGGAAAACATACGTGACCATCTTCTCGAAGATGTGGTTCAGGGGCAGGAAACTTAATGCCCGCTGTCCGCGGATATCAATTTCATCGAACACTTCCAGGCAGTTCATTACATTGCTCAGGATGTTTTTGTGGCTCAGCATAACGCCTTTGGGTGTACCCGTGGTACCGGAAGTATAAATGATGGTGGCGAGGTCCTCGTATCCGATCTGTGCGGTTCTGGGGGAGATTTCAGCCAGACTTTCAGGTGTGGCTTTATCAAGCAAACTGGCCCAATGGATGGCTCCTTCCACTTGTTCGAAAGTATAAATATGTTGCAGGTTGGGAAGTTTTTCCCGGATACTTTGCACTTTTTCAAAAAGATCTGCATCGTTCACGAAGATCATTTTTACTTCCGCATCGTTCAGTACGAATTCAAGTTCCTGCAGGTTAATGGTGGGATAGATGGGGGCCAGTACTGCTCCGGTTTGCTGAACGGCAAGGTCCACGATCATCCATTCCGGCCGGTTTTTGGAGATGATGGCGACCTTATCCCTGCGTTCAATGCTCATATCATGCCCTGAAATGCCTTCGGAGATAAGTCCCGCTGCCAGTTGTTCCACAGTATCATGTACTTCCTGTGTACTGAATTTACGCCACTGCCCATTGTATTTTCCGGCCAGCATGGCCTCCTGCGGAGCGTTATCTAATTGCCAGGCAATGCAATCGAATAGTCTTTGGGGCTTCATGTCAATCGTTCTTGATGAATAATCTTTGGCTTCGTATATCGTTTCAACTGTATTGAATTTACGGGAAATTTATTGAAACAGAAAATCCCATATTAACCATACTCCATGTCGAAATAGGTAGTTGACGATTTGCTATGCCATAACTTTTCGGAGAGAAGTTGTAGAAGTTTCCCGGGATAGAAAACAAAAAGGGGGCATCTGTAAATGATGCCCCCTCAGGTTTATGTATTATCAATATTATTGCTTGGTAGCACGGATGTTCAATTTGATGTTCACTTCAGGACGGATGAATTTATCGCCCAAAGATTTATCGTTGCCATAGAACAGGCCCCACTGTGTTCTGTCGATATTGAAGTTGGCAGTTGCGGTAGCTTCAGTGTCGCTCAGG
>CAMLRX010000115.1 GCA_946482545.1 uncultured Flavihumibacter sp.
CTACGCACTACAAGTAACGCATCCCTCTTCCATCGTGCAAGTTTGCCCTGTCATCATCACTGCTGTATCATCCACCACCTGCAAAGTAGTTCCTGCGGGAATAACGGGATCCATGTTCTGACCACCCTGTTTTTCCACCGTGAACTGTACGGCTTGCGCGGCGGCTTGTGTACGCAGGTAATACATACCGGTCTTCAGTCCTTTTTTCCAGGCGTAGAAGTGCATGGAGGTGAGTTTGGAAGAAGATGGCGCGTCCACGAAGAGGTTGAGCGACTGCGACTGGCAGATGAATGCCCCGCGGTCGGCGGCCATATCGATGAGGTTCCTTTGTTTGATCTCCCATACCGTTTTGTAGAGTTCCTTGATGTTGGCGGGAATCTCTTCAATTTTCTGGATGGAACCGTTGGCTTTGATGATCTTGTTCTTCATATCATTGCTCCACAGGCCGAGTTCCACCAGGTCGCGGAGGAGGTGCTTGTTCACTACGATGAACTCACCGCTGAGTACGCGACGGGTATAGATGTTGGAAGTGTACGGTTCGAAACATTCGTTGTTACCGAGGATCTGCGAAGTGGAAGCTGTAGGCATAGGCGCCACGAGCAGCGAGTTGCGCACACCATGTTGCATTACTTCTTTGCGCAGGGTATCCCAATCCCAGCGGCCAGAGAGGGAAGACTCTTCCCACATATCGAACTGGAAGACACCTTTGGAAAGTGGGGAACCTTTGAAGGTGGAATAGGCGCCGTCTTTAATGGCCAGGTCTTTACTGGCGGTCATGGCGGCGAAGTAGATGGTTTCAAAGATTTCTTTGTTGATGGCTTTTGCCGCATCGCTTTCGAATGGCTGGCGCATCAGGATGAACACGTCAGCCAGACCTTGCACACCCAATCCGATAGGACGGTGGCGCAGGTTGGAGTTGCGTGCTTCTTCCACGGGGTAGTAGTTGAAGTCGATGATCTTGTTCAGGTTTTTGGTAGCCTGGTAAGTTACTTCATACAACTTCTGGTGGTCGAACTGACCATCGGTTACAAAGCGGGGCAGCGCGAGCGAAGCGAGGTTACAAACGGCCACTTCATCGGGAGAAGTGTATTCGATGATCTCGGTGCAGAGGTTGGAACTTTTGATGGTACCCAGGTTCTGCTGGTTGCTCTTGCGGTTGGCCGCGTCTTTATAGAGGAGGTAAGGTGTACCTGTTTCAATCTGGGCTTCGATGATGGCGAACCACAGTTCCTGCGCTTTGATCGTTTTCCGGGCCTTTCCTTCTTTTTCGTAAGTGGTGTACAGTTTTTCGAATTCTTCTCCCCATGACTCGTGCAGTCCCGGTGCTTCGTTGGGACAGAACAGGCTCCAGTCGCCATTTTCTTCCACACGTTGCATGAACAGGTCGGGCATCCAGAGGGCGTAGAACAGGTCGCGTGCGCGCATTTCTTCTTTACCGTGGTTCTTACGGAGATCGAGGAATTCGAATACATCGGCGTGCCATGGTTCGAGGTAGATGGCGAAAGCGCCTTTGCGTTTACCGCCGCCCTGGTCTACATAACGGGCTGTATCGTTGAATACGCGCAGCATGGGGATGATGCCGTTGCTGGTACCATTGGTGCCACCGATATAACTACCTGTTGCGCGGATGCCGTGGATAGCGAGACCGATACCGCCGGCGCTCTGGGAAATTTTCGCGGTCTGGCGGAGTGTATCGTAAATACCGTCGATGCTGTCTTCCTTCATGGTGAGCAGGAAGCAGGACGACATCTGCGGCTTGGGCGTACCCGCGTTGAACAATGTTGGGGTTGCGTGTGTGAACCAGCGCTCACTCATCAGGTTGTAGGTGATGATGGCGCTCTCGATATCATCGTGGTGAATACCGATGGACACGCGCATGAACATGTGCTGCGGACGCTCGGCGATCTTGCCGTCGAGGCGGAGCAGGTAGCTCTTTTCGAGGGTTTTGAAACCGAAATAATCGAAACCGAAATCGCGGTCGTAGATGATGGTGGAATCCAGCAGTTCGGCGTTCTTTTCTATCACCTCCATAATCTCGTCGGAGAGCAGGGGCAACAGTTTGCCGGAACGGGGATCGGTATAGTTGTAGAGTTTCCGCATGGTTTTGGAAAAACTCTTTTCAGTGTTCTTGTGCAGGTTGCTCACCGCAATGCGACTCGCCAGCAGGGCGTAATCGGGGTGCTTGGTGGTGAGCGACGCGGCTGTTTCCGCAGCCAGGTTGTCCAGTTCGGTAGTGGTAACACCATCGTAAATGCCTTCCACCACTTTCTTCGCTACATCAATCGGGTCCACAAGGGCGCTGAGCCCGTAGGAAAGTTTCTGAATACGCGCCGTGATCTTGTCGAATTTGACGCTTTCTTTTTTACCGTTGCGTTTGATGACGAACATTGGAGTATATATTTTAAAGGTTAGTAGTTGAGCAATAAAGTTGAATCAATTAAAAGTCTTCGTCTAGGCTGAAAGTCTGCGCTTCTTTGGAACCCGACATCACACCGGCTTTCTGGTAATCGCCCACGCGTTTTTCGAAGAAGTTGGTTTTGCCTTGCAGGGAAATCATTTCCATGAAATCGAACGGGTTGGTGGCATTGAACATTTTGGGGTAACCCAGTTCAGAGAGCCAGCGGTCGGCCACGAACTCAATGTATTGTTGCATGAGGCGGGCGTTCATCCCAATCAGATCAACGGGAAGCGCTTCTGTAATAAATTCTTTTTCGATCACTACGGCATCGCCGATGATCTTATATACTTCCTCCTGGGAAAGCTTGTTGCTCAGCATGCTGTACAGGAGGCAGGCGAATTCGCAGTGCATGCCTTCATCGCGGCTGATCAGTTCGTTGGAGAAAGTAAGTCCGGGCATCAGACCACGCTTCTTCATCCAGAAGATAGAGCAGAAACTGCCGGAGAAGAATATGCCTTCCACAGCGGCGAAAGCCACCAGCCTTTCAGCGAAAGAACCCTGTTCGATCCAACGGAGCGCCCACTCCGCTTTTTTCTTCACCGCAGGTACCGTGTCAATCGCATGGAACAACCGGTGTTTTTCCTGGGGATCTTTAATATAAGTATCAATCAGCAGGGCATAAGTTTCAGAATGGATATTCTCCATCATAATCTGGAAGCCATAGAAACAACGGGCTTCGGGCAGTTGCACTTCACTCATGAAGTTCACGGCCAGGTTTTCGTTCACGATACCATCGCTTGCAGCGAAAAAAGCCAGCACATGCGAGATGAAATGACGTTCGCCATCGTTCAGCGAAGCCCAGTCTTTCAGGTCGGAACTGAGGTCAATCTCTTCCGCTGTCCAGAACGAGGCTTCATGTTTCTTATACATATCCCATACCTGCGGGTAGTTGATGGGAAGAATCACAAATCTGTCTTTGTTCTCCTTCAACAGGAGTTCATCTGCTTGCGCCATGGTATCAATTTTTTATAGTGAACCTTATAAGGACGTTTTTAGCCGCTGCCTCGGCTCCGCATCTACTTCGGGAGGCATCGGTTTCTATACGAACCTTTGTTAAGGGATTAATTCGATCCTGATTTCAACATGTATTTACGGAGCCGGGGCTTTGAAAATAACCCGGTATTCCGGCCCGGATGAGTTCCCGGAAACCGTACCGTAACGGATATTGGAGATCGTGTATGCAATAGTACAAACCAAATGAACTGATTCCTACAAAAGACTATCCACAGGTGTGCATAACAAATGTGGGTATTTTTTGAAGGCCAATAGGGCCGTGCATTTGCAATTTTCAATACGTTTTTAATTATTTTTTTTGACTTTTTTTGAACAAAAGGAAGAATTAATAAAAAGTTTAATCCAATGAATTGTTATAATATTTACTACTGTCAGAAACGATTCAAAATCACTTGATTATTAGGCTAAAAAACCTAAATTAGCCTAAAACGAATCTTATGTTATCAAAAGCAATAGCAGAAGCCCTCAACAAACAGGTACAGATGGAAGCCGAAAGTTCCCAGGCCTACCTGGCCATGGCTTCCTGGGCCGATATTCAACCCGGTTTAGATGGTGTGGCCGGCTTCTTCTTTCAACAGGCAGACGAAGAAAGAATGCACATGCTGAAACTGATGAAGTTCATCAATGAACGTGGCGGCTTTGCCGTAGTTCCGGCACTGGAGCAGCCTATCCTCACCTATCAGTCGCTGATCCGGGTGTTCCAGGAATTCCTGAAACATGAAGTGGCGGTGAGTGAAAGCATCAACGAACTGGTGCATTTATCGCTTGCCGAAAAAGATTACGCGACCCACAACTTCCTGCAGTGGTATGTAACGGAGCAGATGGAAGAAGAAAATACCGCGCGTATTCTGAACGATAAGCTGGAACTGATTGGCGAAGACAAGAGTGGTCTGTATTTGTTCGACAGAGATATTCTGGCATATAGAGGGAAGAAATAACCCGATTTTTAATGCTGAATTTTGAATGATGGATTTTGGATTGGGGCGCTAACAATGTAAACGCCTTGCGGTAATTCAAAAAAAATGGAACTCCCAAAATGCGGAGCTCCATTCAAAATTTATCATTCAAAATTCAAAATCTCTACACTTCTTCTTCCTCTGCGAGCAACTTAAAGTACGCGCCTTCCATGGCGGGATCCAGTTTCAACTGGCAGGCCAGTCGGCTGTCGTCATCTGCATCGGGAAGCGTATCCAGCATATCCATTTCGGCGTCTCCTTTTTCGGGGAGGTTTTCCAATCCGTGCACCACCTGTACATGACAGGTACCACACATGGCCATTCCGCCGCAGGCGGCCACGATGGCGTATTCTGAAGCTTTAAGGAACTCCATAAGGTTCAGCCCCATGTCGGTGGGCGCTTCCAGTGTTTGTACGTCGCCTTCCCTGTCTTCTACTGTGATCGTGATGTTCATGTTAAAAAGCGTTCACCCCGTTTACTGTGGTGTATTTGAAACTGAGCCGCTGATCCGGATACACATATTTAAAGGCACTTTGCGCCATCAGCGCAGCTTCGTGGAAACCACAAAGGATGAGCTTCAGTTTGCCCGGATATGTATTGATATCCCCAATGGCGAAGATACCTTCCACATTGGTAGAATAATCAAAAGTATTCACCGTAATAGCTGATTTTTCTACATTCAGTCCCCAGTTCGCGATCGGACCCAGTTTGGGACTCAATCCAAATAAGGGGATGAAGTAATCGGCCTGGATGGTGTTCACGTTTTTAGCGTCGTCCTGCACCAGTACGGCGTTCAGCTTACCATTTCCTTCAATCTTCACCACGTTGGCCTTCAGTACCAGGTTGATGCGTCCTTCTTTGGCCAGTTCGAACACTTTTTCAGCGGAATCAGGCGCGCCACGGAAAGTTTCGCCCCTGTGCACAAGCGTCACAGACGCGGCCACATCAGCGAGGTAGTTGGTCCAGTCGAGGGCAGAATCTCCACCACCGGCCAGCACAATGTTTTTGTTCCTGAACACTTCGGGATCTTTCACCATGTAAGCCACGCCTTTTCCTTCAAACTCTTCCAGTTGTTCAACGGCCGGTTTACGGGGTTCAAAGCAACCCAATCCGGCAGCGATCACGATCACTTTACAGTGAACGGAAGTTTTGTCGGAAGTGGTTACTATAAAAGAACCATCCTCCTGTTTTACCACTTCTTCCACTCTTTCACCGAGGGTGAAAGTGGGGGCGAAAGGTTCAATCTGCTTCATCAGGTTGTCCACCAACTCCTGGGCGAGTACGCCGGGAGAACCGGGGATATCGTAGATGGGCTTATGGGGATAAATCTCTGAAAGTTGTCCACCTACCTGGGGCAGGGCATCCATCACATGGCAGCGCATTTTCAGCAGGCCGGCCTCAAACACAGCGAACAGGCCCACCGGACCCGCTCCTATTATGCAAATATCTGTCTGTATCATTTCTTCAGGTTAAAACATGTGCGGGCGCGTGAACACCCAAATTCGTTAAAAACGGCAGCAATTAAACAGATAATCAATCCCTTATGTTCAAAAGAGGGGAAGAATACCTCGCTTTAGACCAACATCTTTTCACGAAAGGAACGGTATAAAGTGCCGCAAAATTACTTTAGTTTCCCCGAAGTTGTTTACGATAAAAGGAATTTTACCCGCCTGTGAAGATCACCATCGCTGAAATGACCTGAAATCAGGGCAATGCAGCCGATTTATACAGCCCGAAACTGGCCAGAAAAAAACCTTTCCGCGACGAAAGTATGCGCAACCTGACCTTGTTGGCACTTATTTCCGGGAAACGGAGCAGCCGTTTGTACCCCACCGTGGTGCCCGCCGTGATTTTTTTCCAGTCGCCATTTTCTTCATATTCCAGCACAAATTGCTCAATGCGCTGGCCGCGGGTGATCTGTTCCTGCAGCAGTAGTACATTAAAAGTCGTAGCCTGGGGAAGCGTCAGTTCAAGCGTCCCCGTTGTATCTCCCGGAGCGGGGCGCCAACTGGTATGCTCCTTTTTATCGAGAACATTTTTAGCGCCTTTCCCGGAGGAAGGAGCCGGTTTCGCCCCGGCTGCCAGGTTGTTGCTGAAGGTTTTTTGAATGATGGTGTTCCAGTCGCTGAGGTTTTTCACATCATTTTCGTGCAATAAACCCCGTTTATCCGGGGGGATATTCAACAGGAGCACCCCGTTTTTTCCCACCGAATGGTAGTAGATGTCTTCCAGTTTTTCTGGTGTTTTCACCTGTTTGTCTTCCTTTTCATGGTAGAACCACCCAGGTCTTATAGATACATCGGTTTCCGCGGGGTACCATACCAGTCCTTTCGCCTTAACGATTTTATCGCGGCTGCCAAGGTCGTCGCCCATCATGTCGCCGGTAGGTTTAAACGCCAGCCCCTGCTGCGAGTTCGCGGCGATGGATTCCTGGCTGAGGTTGTTCGCGGGCACTACGCTCCATTCCGTATCACGGCCATACCCGGTTTCCGTTCCTACCCAACGCACATCGGGCCCCATAATGGCAATCACCGCTTCGGGCTGCAGTTTACGGATCAGCTTGTACCAGCGTTCAAAATCGTAGACCTGCTTTTTACCGTTCGGTCCTTCGCCATTGGCGCCATCGAACCATACTTCGTCCACCTTTCCGTAGCGGGTGAGCAGTTCCGTGAGTTGTTCCACGAAGAAGTCGTTGTAAGCGGGGGAGCCATACACTTTGGCATTGCGGTCCCAGGGCGAAAGGTAAACACCGAACCCAATCTTTTCTTTTTTACAGGCCTCGGCCACTTCTTTCACCACATCACCGGCACCGTTTTTCCACGGACTGCTTTTTACGGAATGCGCGGTAGTAGCTGTGGGCCATAAACAGAAACCATCGTGGTGTTTTGCCGTAATAATCACTTGTTTTATCCCCGCTGCCTTGGCGGCTTTCACCCACTGGTGCGCATCCAGTTGCGTTGGGTTGAAAATACGCGGGTCTTCCTTCCCATCTCCCCACTCCCTTCCGGTGAAGGTATTCACCCCAAAATGAAAGAATGCGGTAAGTTCCAGGCGCTGCCACCGCAGCTGCCGTGGTGATGGCGTAACAGCAACAGCTTTATCAATGATTTCTGCTTCCGTATCGCCTGGAGCGATTAATACATAGTTGTTCCCCGTGTTTTTCTGCTGTGCGTTCCCCGTTAAAAAACCGGTGATGGCAATACCTGCCGCAAGCAATAGTTTTCTTTTCATCATCTTCCTTATAAAGGCATCCGCCCCTACGCCTATTCGTGGGAGCGGATGTAAGTTAATTTTTAATGAAAAAGCCTGTTCGCCGCACATGCGCAATATAGTAAGGGAAATACACCACATCAGTATTCGCTTATGGCCTGAACGATTTGGCCACGCCCCATGTAGACGAAGGTTTCGCTCCCATTTCCACCACCATTGTTCCTCCCTTCACCAGGTCGCTGTGCTGAAAAAACGACTTCGCATAGGGAACACCGTTCCAGGTGATGCGCTGGATGTATTTGTTTTCCGCTGAGTTGTTCCTTACGATCAACCGGAACACCTTACCGCCCTGCAATTTTATTTCAGCGCGGTTCACCACCGGACTCCCAAAAACATAGGTTCCCTTAGAAGGATGTACCGGGTAAAAACCAAGCGCTGAAAATATGTACCAGGCCGACATCTGCCCTACATCTTCGTTCCCACAAATGCCATCGGGCTTTGCCGTGTACATCGAATCAAGAATATGCCGCACTTTATCCGCCGTTTTCCAGGGCTGCCCGGCGTACATGTACAGGTAAGTAATGTGGTGACTCGGTTCGTTGCCATGCGCATACTGCCCGATCAAACCAGAAATATCACTGGAAGCCTCCGCCCCCATATCACCTGATACAGTGAAAAGAGAATCCAGCTTTTTAACAAAACGCTCCTCTCCCCCCAGCAGTGTGATCAAACCATGCACATCCTGCGGCGCAAGCCAGGTGTATTGCCAGGCGTTCCCCTCACAAAAATCATCTTTGTTGTGTTTCGACTCAAAGGGACTGAACGGTGTTCTCCACGCCGTATCCGTTATTTTCCCACGCATAAACCTGGTGCTTTCATCGTAATAACGGCGGTAATTTTCCGAGCGCGATTGCCAGTATTTAAACGCCTCAGTCCTGCCCATTTTTTTCGCCAGCAATGCGATGCCCGCATCCGCAATGGAATACTCCATGCCCATGGCTACCGATTCGTGCATACTGTCCGCGGGTATAAAACCGTACTTCTTTACATACTGAATACCGCGTTCTTCTTTCATGGCGGAAGCGATCATCGCATTCAGCACCACCGAATCGGGCACCCCTGCAAGTCCTTTCAATGTAGCATCGGCCAATACGGAGACGGCGCTGTAACCGGGCATCGTATTTGTTTCATTGCCCATCAGGTGCCAGATGGGCAGTTTTCCCTGTTGCCGGTAAATCGCCAGCATAGACGCCACCATATCTTTCACCCTTTCCGGCTGAAAGATCGTATATAGGGGATTCGCGGCACGATAGGTGTCCCAGAGCGAAAAGGTAGTGAGGTTGTTGAAGTTCGCCTTCCGGTAAATCTTATCATCCGTTCCTCTGTAATCGTGGTTGTGGTCGTTGAACAGAGAGGGCGCAATCATTGTGTGGTACAACGCGGTATAAAACGTTTTTTTACGATCCTCGTTATCCGTTTCTATACTGATCTTTCCCAGTTCTTTGTTCCAGGCGGCGTCCGCTTTTTGCACCACCATGTCAAAGTTCCAGTGGGGAATTTCCATCCGTATATTCATCAGGGCATTTTCTTCACTTACCGGAGAGATGCCCACTTTCACCAAGACCGTTTCGCTTTTATCGGAAGCGAAGCCCACAACGGCTTTTACTCTTCTGGCCTTTAATGCTGAGCCCTCTTTTTGCTGAATGCTATCGTATAACTGTAGTCCCGTGATGGGTTTGGAGAACACAGCGGTAAAGAAGATTTTCTGAAAAGCCGCCCATCCCCTTGAATACCGGTAACCCGATATGGTACTATCGTTCACCTGGTGGAGATAGGTTTCCGCAGGATCGTCCCAACCAATTCCCGCTTCCAGGTCAATGATTACCGCGGACTCCGGAGAAGGCGGGAACACATATTTGTGGAAGCCCACCCTTTCAGAAGCGGTGAGCGAAGCATGCACCCCGAAACGCGGCAGGAATACGGAATAATACCCGGGTCTTACCCGTTCGGTTTCGCGCGAAAACACGGTGAAATAACCGTCTTCCATTTGCATGCCGGTACGTGAACGGCGCATAGACACCTGTTGCGTAACGGGCATCAGCAAAATATCGCCCAGGTCGCCAATGCCGGTTCCACTGAGATGGGTATGCGAAAACCCTGTAATGGTGGTATCTGAAATATGGTACCCTGAGCACCAGTCCCATCCTTCCGTGATGTTCACCGGTCCCAGTTGCACCGCACCAAACGGCACGTTGGCCCCCAGGAACACATGGCCGTGAAAGCCTGTTCCGATGTAAGGATCAACGTACTTTGTAAAAGAGGGAGCGGGCTGAGGTTTCACCTGTGCCCCCGCGGGTGAAAAAAACAGGAGGGCATTGGTGAAAAAAGCGGCAGGTAGCAATGCCTTTTTCATCATTTTCTTACAGTTGTTTTGGTTTTGAACGAGTGGGTCAGACGGGCATCTCTGGAATGCGCGCCAACCACAATATCGTAATTACCTGCGTATAATACCCAGTTTTTATCCCATTTCATCAGTTCAGCAACGGGAATTTCAAATTCAACTGTTTGTTTTCCTCCTTTTTGAACAAAAACTCTTTTAAAACCTTTGAGTTCACGCAACGGCATTCCATCCTTTTCAGGATAACGGATGTACACCTGTGTTACTTCATCTCCATCGTAATTTCCGGTATTGGTGATGGAAACGGAAAATCGAAGGGTATCTTTTGCGGCAACTGTGGTTTGTGGTTTCTTTTCCCAATCGAACTGAAAACTGGTATAGCTCAACCCGTAGCCAAAGGGATATTGCACATCGCCCTTGAAATAGCGGTAAGTTCTCCCCTCCATTTTATAGCTGTCGTAAGCCGGGAGGTCGCTGAATGACTGGTAGAATGTAACGGGCAGTCTTCCCGAAGGAGACACTTTTCCGAAAAGCAGATCGGCGAGTGCATTGCCCCCCTGTTCCCCGGGATACCATGCGAGCACGATGGCATCCGCATAAGGTTCTATGGCAGAAATATCCACGGCGCTGCCTGCCGTAACCACGGCTATGATGGGTTTTTTGTGCTTTTTACGCAGCGCTTTCAGATAGGCGATGTGTGCGGCGGGCAGACTAAGCGTTTTTTTATCGCCGCCACTTTCTGCGAGAAAGGCATCCCCTTCTTCACCTTCCAATACGGGTGTTAACCCGATCACCGCGATGGTGAGGTCGCTTTCTCCTGCGGCCCAGATGCCGCCGAAACGGGTGGTGTCCGTATAGTCGCTACCCTGGTCGTATTGCACGGCAGTTGCGGGTCCGGCAGCCAGCGTGATGCCTTCCGCGAAAGTGACCATGTTCCCCGACATGCCATGGTAGTTCGCCACCAGCGCATCCATGGATGCGGCGTTCGCCCCCACCACCATGATGGAACCGTATTTGTTCTTCTCCAGCGGAAGCAGGTTGGCCGTGTTCTTCAGCAGCACCATACTTTGTTGCGCCATTGTTCTGGCTAAACGCACATTGTGCGCGGTATGTACACTATCGGCGCCGAAAGCATCGTATTTACCGGTCTTCTTTCCATCATAAAACCCGAGCTTAAATTGCGTGCGGAGGATGGGCGCCAGCGCGTTCGTGATCTCTTCTTCTGTTAATAGTTTTCTTTCCACGGCTTTCATCAGATCACTTTGCAGCAGACTGGAGCAATCGAGGTTAACCCCGGCCTTAATGGCATCGGCAGCCACCTGCACCGGATCGTTGGTTGTTTTGTGAAACTGAAAAATATCGTTGAGGGCACCGCAATCGGTCACGACATGTCCTTTGAAGCGCCATTCTTTCTGTAAGATGTTTTTCAACAATGTATTTCCTGTGCAACAGGGTTCACCGTTCACCCTGTTGTAGGCGCACATCACAGATTCCACGCCACCATCCACGAGTTTTTTGAAGGCATACAAATAAGTTTCGCGGAGGTCCTTTTCGTCTACGAGGGCATTGAAAGCGTGGCGCCCTTCTTCGGGACCACTGTGTACCGCGAAATGTTTGGCGCAGGCGGCGGTTTTAAGGTGCAACGGATCATTACCCTGCATACCCCTTACAAACGCGAGGCCCATGGTAGCGGTGAGAAAAGGATCTTCGCCGTAGGTCTCCTGGCCGCGGCCCCAGCGGGGATCACGGAAGATGTTGATGTTGGGGCTCCAGAAGGTAAGTCCCATATACTGCAACCTTCTGTCCATGGCGGTGGAAAGATTGTATTTGGCGCGGGCTTCATTGGAAATGGCATCGGCGGCGCTTTCCAGTAGTTTATCGTTGAAAGTGGCCGCCATCGCGATGGCCTGGGGAAACACTGTGGCTTCTCCGGCGCGGGCAACACCATGCAGCGCTTCGTTCCACCAATTGTAGGCGGGAATGTTCAGGCGCGGAACAGGCTTACTGTTAAAGCCCAGCAACGATATTTTTTCTTCCAGCGTGAGCGCTTTCAGCAGCGACTGCACACGGGTTTCAAGGGGAAGGGCTGTGTTGGTGTGGTCCTGCGCATGCAGAAGGACCGGCACCAGCAAACCTAACAGTAAGTAAATTGTTCGTTTACGCATAATCTTATTTTTTATTCGCCAACTGCGAACTGCGCCCAGCATCTTCCCAAACATCCACCCCGCCCGGCGCAGAAAGCAGTCTCATTTTTAATTAACCCCGCACATCTTTCTAAAGGAGTTCGGGGTAGCTTACCGGAGATTGCTTCCTGCCTGGTTCGCGGGGTGATTGGTTCGGAGAGTACTGTTTGTTTGGAGCGGTTTGGGGGCCGCGAACCAGGCAGTCGCAATTAGTATTCAAAAGCTAAGGCGGGGGCGGTTTTGCCCACGAGTGCTTTAGGAATGGTGACTACAACATTTTCTCCAACGATTTTCCATTTAACAGGTTTGCCGGTTTGCAAGAGTTTTAACGGCGCTCCTTTGGCGGGAAGATTGCCTTTCCATTGAAGTGTTGACGGGATCGTTTCTCCTTCTTTGATACACACAATGGCGAACAGCTTCTGATTGTTTTTCCCCCGGGTAAACCAGGCATTTCCGTCATGGTAAAAATCGGTGGTGCGGGTATTGTAGATGGCTTCGCCATTGGTTTTCATCCATTCGCCGATGGCTTCCAGGCGTTGAATTGCTTCGGGCGGGAATTCTCCTTCCGGTGTTGGACCAACACCCAGCAATAAACTTCCTCCTTTGGCCACCACTTCCACGAGGGAATGGATCACCTTTGTGGCGGATTTGAATTGGTCGTTGGGCACGAAGCCCCAGTTGTTGGCAAGGGTAAGACAACTTTCCCAGGGGTGGTCCAGTTTGGTATCGGGGATACGTTGTTCGGGGGTCTGGTAGTTTTCGTATGGGCCGTGCACGGTGCGGTCTACGATCAGGAGGCCGGGTTGCGCGTTGCGGGCCATCTTCGCGATAGCGGGGATGTTCACTTCCTGGCTGAAAGGCGGAATGGGCGCTCCCCACGACAACACTTCGGCGTTCACGGTTTCTTTCGGGCGTACCCAGCCACCATCAAGCCAGAGGATGTCCATCCTGCCATAACCGTGCATCAGCTCACTGATCTGGTTGTAGGTGAATTGTTTGAATTGCTCCCAGCGCCAGGGATACTTCGTGATATCATAGTTCACATTGCGGTCGGGCGTGGCGTACTTCTTCCACCAGAAATATTCGGAGTGCCAGTCCGGCTTGGAAAAGTAGGCCCCGATCATAAAATCCTTCTGCCGGTACGCATCAAAAACATATTTCGCCACATCCGCTTTCGGGTTGCCCGCGAAGGGCCCGTTTGATATTTTATAATCTGATTGTTTGGTATCGAACATATTAAAACCATCGTGGTGCTTGGTGGTGAATACGAGGTATTTCATGCCAGCTTTTGCTGAAACAGCGGCCCATTTTTCAGGATCGAATTTTACGGGATTGAATTTTTCCGCCTGGCCCCAATACCATTTTTTGTAATCATCATAAGCGATGGTGCTGTCGCGGTCGATCCAGGCTTCGTTGCAGATGGACCAGGATTCAATGATACCCGGCACCGCATAGATACCCCAGTGGATGATGATGCCGAATTTCTTATCGCGCCATGTTTCGAGTTTTTCTTTTACCAAAGGATCTTCCGGCCATTCGTATACCGAAGATTGGTGGTGAAGGTTGTTCTGCGCCATAGCTGTGGAAAGCAAGAGGCTTAGTAACAACGCGGTGATTTTTCCTTTTCTCATAATTCAGAATTATTGTGCCTGCGTTTGCTGCATCAGCCATTGCAGGTTGAAGCGGTAATACAGGTTGCTGCTTAACAAATGAATCGTATTGTCTGGTGTTTGTGTTGCCGCAAGGTAGCCTTTTGGTTCCGCTGTATTTTCATCCATCGTGAAGGTTTTGGTCCAGGCACCACCTTCCAGTACACGGGTATTGCCATCGGAAAGCAATTTCACCACTGGCCATGTTGCACCATCGTCAAAAGATAATGCCGCGTACATGCCTTTTTTTTCTGGAAGAAGCGCGTCTTTTTCACTGAACGACACAAGAAGAATGGGCCCTTCGTTCAGGCGTTTTAACACCAGTCGCTGCCCGCTGCCCAACGGCGGAAACGGCGAAGGGCTATAACGCCATGTTCTTCCGCCATCGGCTGAAATACTGCATGGCATCCGCGGAAGACCATTTTCATTTACGATATCGTCGTTCCTGCCGAGCGTCAGTAACTGTCCATCTTTCAATTCCACCACACCCGCATGTATTCCGGCGATCCTTTTACCTGTGCCTCCGTTTATGAATGGAGGTATTTCGTTCATATCACTGAGCAGGGTCCAGTTTTTTCCTCCATCAGCACTTTCATGTAACACCGAACCTCCTTTGGGACCGGGCACCGCATCACAAACCTGGATGAGTTTTCCTGAACCGGTTTCGAACATGCCCGCGATTACCTGATGCCCCGGTTCGTGTTCCGGCTGCACCAGTTTTGGCGCACTCCAAGCTTCTCCGTTGTCGTTGCTGGTGCGGAGCATCATGGCGAGGTTCTGCCAGTCGCCTGCGGCTTCCACGCCATTCATGTGGTATAAAGTGCCTTGTTTATCCGTAAACAAAGCAGAACCGGTCATATTTCTATCGGGCACTTTACAGCATAAGGTGGCGGGTTCCCAATCTTCTTTTCCCCGCTTCAGTCTCGACTGAAGAATCACCATCTCCCGACCATGTTCCTCATTCGTGGAGAACCAGATGGCCAGCAGGTCGCCGTTGGTGCACCAGGTGATGGCCGGGCAATGATTGTGGGCGTAGAACGGAACATTTTCAGTAGGGTTTTTCACGTAGGATACCGGTGTTTTAAAAACGGGATTGGCGGTTGGTTTCCACGCGAATGCCTGTTGGTTTATTTCTTTCCTAGTTGCTTCAGGAGTAATAAAACTTTGTTTTCCCGGAGCACCCATTACCACGCGAAATCCGGTGAGCCAGTGTTTATCCTCCGGCAACATCCCCATTCTGTTTGCGCTCCGTAAATAATTGAGTCTTGTATTGTGACTACCGCCGCGCGTTACCCTGTACAAACCCGTTCTTCCTCCAGCCGGATTGGTTTGAGCCGATGATTTGTAAGGCGCATACCAGGAACTGCACCATTCTTCGACGTTGCCATGCATATCGTGTAAACCCCAGGCATTGGCGGGAAACATGGCGACCTGAAGGGAAACGGGCACCGGCGTCCGGTTGGTTTGTTGCTGTTTGAAAAAAGCCGCTGGAAAAGCATCCCCGGTATTAAAGCTCGAAGTTGTTCCCGCACGACAGGCATACTCCCATTCCGCTTCCGTGGGTAAACGATAAGGTTTACCTTCTTTTTTGGAAAGCCATGCGCAAAACCGCTCCGCATCATGGTAGCTTACAAATACCACTGCTTCCTGGTCGCCGGAGGAAAAGCCGTTTTTACCACGCCATTGCTTATGCGCAGGATCGAACATTTCGTACTGCGCGTTGGTCACTTCCGTTGCGCCCATGTAAAACGGCTGGGTAAGCGTTACACCGTGGGCTGGCGCTTCATCATAGTTCTCTCCTATCCCCTCACTGCCCATGGTGAAGCTTCCGGGCTTCAGGGGCATCATCTTCATCCCGATGCTGTTCACGAACTGCGCCCGTGCCGTGAACATGAACAATACCGCGGATATGAGAAACAAATACTTCACACCAACAATTTACAAGTGTTTTTAGTTTCTGTCAACGACATCTGTCCCAGACAACTTCCATTCGTTGTTGAAGAAGCCCACTGATTTTACAGCGGAAGCGCCTTGTTTCAGCATCTCCAGCGAAAAAATCATATAATCCGGGAAGCCGCTTGCGCCCGCGAAATACTGGTTACCGTCTGCGGCTTTCATTCCTTTCAATCCTGTTCCACTTATAGCGGCCACGGAAGCAATGTTGGAATGCGCGAGCGGCCATACCAGGTACGCGGCCAGGTCGTCTCCGGTAAAGGTTTTAGTGCCATTTGTGATTTTGTTGCGGTCAACCTGGATCGGACAATCTTTCAAAAGCAGGTCCCAAGCACTATTGGTAGCGCGGTTGCCGAAAAGAATCACGCCGCGGTCCCTGTATTTTTCCATGGCATAAGCTTTATCGGGAATGATATCTACAGCACCATTGCCACGGTAGTACCAGGTTTCGGCATCGTAACGCGCTTTGTTGTAGCTCCATTCGTTCTCCTCCTTCGTTCCGGAAGTGCCATATACGAACACCATATTGTGCTGGAACGCGTCTTTCAATGTACCATAACGATGTGGTCCTTTCTGCGTGGCGGATGGCCGCGAATCGAGGTTCCATTCACCGTTTTTGTTTACCAGGAAAACACTGTCGGTGGTGGATTTAACCACGTATTTCAGCGTGTTTTTCCCATCGAGTGTGATGTTCAGTTGTTTCCCTGCCATAAAATCTTTCAGTGCGAAAACGAGCATCGCCACATTCTGTGTTGTGCCGGAGATGGTCCCTGCGTTCAGGTCCCTGTTCAGTTGAATGCGGCTGTACATCAACGGATGTTCCTGCTGGTGAATACCGGCCCAGTAATAAGACCCGGATATACCCGGACTTGCTGTGCTGAAATCAATGGTGTTCACGGTGGAATCGATGGGGCGTTTGTGCCATTGGAAGAAATCGAACATCGGTTTCCAATCCACGCTGTGGTCGCCGAACCAGTGGCTTCCTCCCGGATATTCATAGTAACTCATATCGGGATGGAAAGTGCCGAGCAACTGGCGCATCTGGCGGGCATAAGTAACGGGCACCGTTCTATCGGCATCACCATGAAAAACATATACACCAAGTGGCTTATAGTTGAATCCCAGCTTCGGCACATCGCTCTGGTTGCTGGAGCGGAGCAGGAGTTGTTCGAGCGGATCGGCGCTGGAATCGGGGATGAGTCCATC
>CAMLRX010000116.1 GCA_946482545.1 uncultured Flavihumibacter sp.
TAATATCTATAGAATCTGATGCCGTTGAGCTGGTGATGCCAAATCCGCCCGAGGAGCCACTGAAATACACATAACCTGCAGAGCGGAGTACGATTTTCGCGTTGGCCACCGGTTTCCCGCTTTCGTCGCGCAATTCTCCTCTCAGGTAAAACTGGGCCCTGCCCTGCAATACCTGCAATAAAAGCAGTATAGTAATGGCAACTTTCAATCGGATCGCATATTTGGGTGTGCCGGAATCACTCCGCCAGCTTATAGATGGCGTCCAGGTTTCTGCCATACCCGTTGTAATCAAGTCCATAGCCCACTACGAACTTATCGGGAATAGAGAAGCCCAGGAAATCCGGCTTTATGGGGAAAACGGTTGCTTCGGGTTTGTGCAGCAGGGCGGCGATTTTCATAGAAGCGGGTTGCTGGTGCATCAGTTGAGGCAGGAAAGCGTCGAGGGTTTTACCGGTATCGATAATGTCTTCCACAATGATCACGTCCCTTCCGAAGATGTCTATGTCCAGGCCGATAGCCGTTACTACCTGACCACTTGATTTGGTGCCTTTATACGATGCCAGTTTGATGAAACAGATCTCCGCGTCGATGATCACCTCCTTAAAAAGATCGGAAGCGAACATAAAAGAACCGTTCAGGATAGCGATGAACAACGGCTTTTTTCCCTCATAACCAGCATTGATCTCCGAAGCCACTTCTTTTACCCGCGCCGCAATAGCAGCGCTGGAAAGATAGGGTTCAAAAGATTTATCGAGTACCTGAATCCTGTGCATAGGCAGGGGTTTGAATGATCAATTGCTGTCCGATCCTGAGTCCTTCTCCCGCCAGTCCGTTCCATTCCCGCAACTCATTCACCGATACGGCATACCTTCTTGCAATGCTGTATAACGTTTCTTTCTGCTGAACAGTATGGTATACTGTGTTTTTATTCAGTGCAGGCGTAGTGTTCCTGTTCATGGTAGTAACGGTGGCTGCAGCGTAAGCCGCCACTGTTCCGGGATTCTTTGTACGCAGATAAAGTTTTTCACCGGAAGCAGGTCTGAAATGTTTTTGCAAACCGTTCAGTTCGAGTAAATTTTCCAGCCTGATGCCTTCTTCCTGTGCGATCGCGTACAACGATTCGCCTTCGACTACGATATGGTGTTCCGCGGCCCCCGTTCTTCTTTTGCGTTGCAGGAATACCAGTTGTCCTTCTTCCAGCACATCTTTATCGTCCATATCATTGAAGTCGAGCAAACGCGGCAGATTGATGCGGTGTTCCTGCGCCAGGGCCAGCAATGATGTGCCTGCGGGCGCGTACACCACTTTTGTACCGTTTACCGTAAATGTTCCGGTGGGCCATTGTTTTTTGCTGATCGTTGTTTGTTTTACAACAGGGGTAGTGGTAACTGTATTTTTTGTGGGAACGAATATTGGTGCGGGTGGATTGTCATTTTTTACCAGGATCATATCCGGTTCTTTGGCCAATCCTAACGCTACTTCTGTGTACAATTGAAGGTTATAGTCTTCTACGAGTTTAATGATGATGGCCGGGTACCTGGGGTTGGTGGCGTAACCGGCTTTCTTCAATCCGTTTGCCCATCCTTCGTAATCTGTAGGCTTCAGGGTAAAGAGGGCACCATAACGCTGGTTGTTACGTAGGAAATCGGAATGGTCGCGGTAAGAATCTTCTGAACGTTGGTAAGCGCGGAAGCACTCTCCCCTGGCGTCGTCGTCGTGGTACACTTTATCGCCGGTCCAGGTGGTTTTGCATTTGATCCCGAAATGGTTGTTGGATCTTCTCACGAGATCGCTTTTCCCTGCCTGGGTTTCATGGATACCCTGTGCCAGTTTAATGGCCGCGGGGACGCCTGTTCTGATCATTTCCTGCATGGCAATGTCCTTGTACTGCCTGATGTATTCCAGGATTTCAGGATTCTGGGGCTGCTGCGCGAAACTGATTACGGAGATCAGCAGCAATGCGGTAATAATCAATCTGGTTTTCATCACAACGAAATTAAGTTTTTATTTCCGGCGCACCATCAGCAGGCCGTCGCGTATGGTGAGCAATACAGTTTCCACCCTGGGGTCGTTGGCCACCGCCTCGTTGAAGGCATGGATGGCTTTGGCGTTCTTTCCTTTAATCGGTTCTTCCAACACCTGCCCGTGGAACAACACATTGTCTGCCAGTAGAATACCTCCGGGCCGGATGCGCTCCACCGCCATTTCAAAATAAGAAAGGTAAGCGGTTTTGTCTGCGTCCAGGAACACCAGGTCCCAGGTCTCCTCCAGTTCCGGCAGCACTTCTAACGCATTACCGGTATGTAAAATTATCCGGGAAGCGTGTGGCGACCTGTTAAAATAGCTTTGTGCCTTTTGAGCATCTTCCGTTCTCAGTTCAAGGGTATGGAGCTGGCCATCGGGCTGTAACCCTTCCGCCAGGCAAAGGGCGCTGTAACCGGTGAAGGTGCCGATTTCCAATATCCTGCGCGGCTGCAGCATCCTGCTCAACATTTCCAGGAAACGTCCCTGTTGTCGGCCACTCACCATGTGCGCATGCGGGTGGTTTTCCAGCGTATCCTTCAGCAACATTTCCCTCAAAGGATCATCGGCGCTGGTGAACCGGTCGGCATAAGCTGTTATTTCTGGCGAAACAATATCCAATGCTTTCTGGCAAAGATACTTATAATGAAGGTTTTACGGAAGGTTTAGAAATGGCCCATAGCCCCAGGAAAGTAACAATGCCATTGTAAATGAGTATTTCATAGCCGATCCTGAAGGAACCAAACACGCCTTCAGACCATGATTTCACACCTTCAAGCCAGCTTCCACCCAGTTTTAACTGGTCTTCGTACCATGCGGGGTTGTTGAGGAAATCCACGGCCAGGATCAATGTGGGGGCAAGCAAACACACGACCAGCGCCAGTTTGTCGTTGATGGACCTTTTCGTAAGGATGCCGAAGGCGAACAATCCGAGCAAGGGGCCATAAGTGAACCCGGCCACTTTCAGGATCACATCAATAATGGATTTGTTGTTCATCCATTTGAAACCCATCACTGCCAGGAAAAAGATCAGCGTGAAGGTGAAATGCACCGCGAGCCGCACTTTTTTTCTTTTCTTTTCGTCCCAGTCTTCGCGGCGTTTTAACCCGATGATGTCTATACAGTAGGAAGAAGTAAGTGCGGTGAGCGCCCCGTCGGCACTGGGGAACAAAGCGGAAATGAGGCCAATGATAAAGATGATGGACACTGCCGTAGGCATGAACTGAAGTGCCACTGTTGGGAAAAGATCATCGGCGGGTACTTTGATGCCGCGGCTTTCTGCAAACAGGTACAGCAGCCCGCCCAGAAAAAGGAACAGGAAATTCACCAACGCCATTACC
The DNA here is from genome assembly GCA_946482545.1 of uncultured Flavihumibacter sp. The sequence goes on from CAMLRX010000116.1 coordinate 3,363, forward strand.
ACGCTGAAGCTCAGCATATTTTTCCGCGAGTCTTTCAGGTTCTTTACGCTGATGTTTTTTTGCATCATTTCCTGGTCAAGTCCGGTCATGGCTACTGTAATGAAAGCCCCGCCCAATATGTGTTTCAGGAAATAAGAGGAACTGTTAACGTCTGTATTGAAGATGCGTGTATAGTTTTTCTCCGCGAGAATGGTCATCGTGGAGCCGAAAGTTTCTCCGATATTGGTCATGATGTACCAGGTGCAGATCACCAACCCCAGCAACATAAACGTGGTTTGCAAGGTATCTGTAAATACGATGGTTTTTACCCCGCCCTCATAAGTGTACAATACAATCATGAGCAGGATAATGAAAGTGGTAACCCAGAACGGCACGCCTAAATTATCGAGAATAAAAATCTGCAAAACATTGATCACCAGGAACAAACGCGCCGTGGCCCCCAAAGTACGGGAGATGATGAAAAACAAGGCGCCCGTTTTATAAGAAACCACCCCGAAGCGTTGCAGGAGATAATTATAAATAGAAGTGAGGTTGAGCCTGTAATACAGGGGCAGCAACACAAAAGCGATCAGCAGGTAACCGATAAGGTAGCCGATCACCACCTGGAAATACGCGAAGCCCGCTCCGCCCACGGTTCCCGGCACGGAAACAAATGTAACCCCACTGAGCGAGGTACCGATCATGCCGAAGGCCACCAGCATCCAGTTCGATTTTTTATTGCCGATGAAAAAAGAATCGTTGTTGGAATTACGGGAAGTATAGAAAGCCACCGCCAGCAACACCACGAAATAAATGAGCACGATGGTAAAAAGCAGGGATGCAGACATTATATTTGTTTTAGGCCAACTTGTTGGAAATGAATTTTTTCAAAATAAAGGTTTTTTATGGAAATCCGATCGATTGCTGTGTTTTGTGGCTCCCAGGATGGAAAGAACCCCGCTTATGCAGCACATGCCAGTGAACTGGGCCGTATGCTCGCAGGACTGAACATCAAGCTGGTGTACGGCGGTGGCAACAAAGGCCTGATGGGCAAACTCGCCGACGCCGTAATGGTGACCGGCGGTACCGTTATGGGTGTAATCCCACAGGTTTTGCTGGAATGGGAGCAGCAGCACAAAGGCATTACCGAACTGATCGTGGTACCGGATATGCACACCCGGAAAAAAATGATGTACGAATTGTGCGACGCAGCCATCATCCTCCCCGGCGGCTTCGGCACCATGGACGAATTTTTCGAAATGCTCACCTGGAACCAACTGAAAATTCACGACAAACCCATCTACATCCTGAATACCATCGGTTTTTACGCGCCATTGCTGCAACACCTGAAAGCGATGGAGCGGGAAGGTTTCCTGTATGGCCCCGTGGAAGACAGGATTCATTTCTGCGAAAACCCAGGCATGTTGATTAATAAGGTGCTGGCAAGGTGATCAGAACCCCATATTAAATCCGAAACTTATAAACGGATTGGTGGAGTATGGAGAACGTGCATCATCCACCAGGTCATACAAATACATAATGGTAAAAGCACCGTTACCGCCTGTAGGAATGTTCGCACCGCCACCTACCAACATAGACGGGATGATTTTCCCTTCGTATTTCTGCGTAACATTATTGCCAAGGTCCTTAAACTTTCCCCAGGAATAATTCAGTTCAGGCTGGGCGTGGAGAATAATGTATTTCAAGGGATATAATCTTCCGAACACGTTCAGTCCGGCAAAACCCAGCTTATCTTCAAAACCGCCGAAGCGCACTTTGTTGTAAATGAAGTTCACCCCTGCACCCGCCGCCACATGTTCGGTAAAACGATAACCCAGTTGAGGGGAAATGTTGATAAAAGTATTGTTGCTGCCGAATCCCAGCCCGAAGTTCCCGCCTCCGAAGAGTTTGGACCGGTCAAAACCCTTTGTGCGTTCTTCACCATCTTCATTGTCCTGGGCAAACAAAGCAGTAGACAGTAAACAAAATAATACCGCGAACGAAAAGACTTTTTTCATACAAAGTTTTAAGATGATGGAAATGGTTCATCTTCTGAAAGGGGTCCGTAAATGTACACAACCTTTCAGTACGGTGCACGCTATAGCCTGCCGTACAACACATTTAACATCTTTTAAACCAGCGGGAATGCCTAGTCGAATATTTTCCCGGCGTTGAGGATATTGTGCGGATCGAAAGCCTTTTTGATGGCGCGCATCAGTTGCAGGTTCGTTTCTTCGAAAACGATGTCCATGTAACCTTTCTGGATCAGCCCGATACCGTGCTCTCCGCTGATGGTTCCGCCCAGGCTTTTTACCAAAGCGAACAGGGCGCGGAGCCCTTCAATCATCTGGGGATCGTCCTGGCTGTTGGATAAGCCGGGTTTGTTGATGCGGATGTGCAGGTTACCATCGCCCGCGTGTCCATAACAAACGGCATGGAACTGGTATTTTACGCCAAGTTCTTTCACCCCACGGATCAGTGCGGGCAGTTCGGCACGGGGCACCACGGTATCTTCTTCAATGGTATACCCATTCACTTTAACGGCTTCTGCGGTGCGGCGGCGCAGTTTCCAGAGTTCCGCTTTTTGCTGGGCATCATCCGCGAAATACAATTCACCAATATCGTACTGCATCAGCAATTCGGAGATGGCTTCCATTTCACTCATCAGGGTTTCGATGTGGTTACCATCCACTTCAATAATCAGGTGTGCTGCGGTATCCTCAGTAATCGGAACGGCGCTGCTGTCTACGAATTTGCTGACGATCTGGAGTGCGTCCACTTCTACCAGTTCCAATGCGCTCGGGGTAAAACCCGCGCGGAATATAGCACTCACAGCTTCGCCCGCCTGCTCTAGGGAGCGGAAAGGCACCAGCATAAGCAAGTCGTGTTTGGGAAGCGGGATCAGTTTCAGCACAATTTTCGTTACAATACCCAATGTTCCTTCACTGCCCACCACCAGTTGAGTGAGGTTATAACCGGTTGAGTTTTTTAATACGTTGGCGCCTGTCCAGATGATTTCTCCTGTAGGCAATACGATCTGCAGGTTCAGCACATAATCCTTTACCACACCGTATTTCACGGCTTTAGGACCACCACTGTTTTCGGAGATGTTTCCACCAATGAAACAGGAACCTTTACTGCTGGGATCGGGGGGATAGAAAAGGCCTCTTTCTTTCACGGCATCCTGTAATACTTCGGTAATTACGCCAGGTTCGGTGGTCACCTGCAGGTTGCGTTCATCGATGTGGAGGATGCTGTTCATCCTGTCGGTTGAAATCAGGACACCACCGAGGTGTGGGAGAGCACCGCCGCTGAGGCCGGTACCTGCACCGCGTGGTGTTACCGGGATTCTGTCGCGGTGACAAATCTGCATAATGGCACTGATATCTTCAGGGGTGCGGGGTTTCAACACAACATCGGGGAGGAAATGAAGGTGTTCGGTTTCATCGTGGGAATAATAATGAAGCGTTTCTTCATCCATCCAAACATTCGCTTCTCCGAGAATACCGCGGAAAGCTTCTACGTGCTCCGCCGTAACGACGCCTTGTGCTGCAACCACTTCCATAAACAGGTGTATAATTTGATGCAAATTCGCACAAAACCGGCAATTGAAAAAATTGAAATCTAAGGAAGGTTAAGAGGGTTTAGAGATTATTTAAGGAAAGAGGGAATTTGTTAGACGAAGTGAGGTTTGATGTGGATTTTTGAGGAAGAGAGGGGTGGATGTATGGGCGTTTGTTTGGGAGTGAGGGGTTTAGATGGATTTGTTGGGAGTGGGGAACCAGTTAGAATGGTTGATGGGCTTGGTGGGGAGTGGGGAGTTGATTGGGAGGCTTTGATTATTTTGTTGGGAGTTGTAGGTTTTAGAGTGGGGAGTTGGTTAGGAGTGAGGAACTGATTGGGTTTCTAATGATTAGTTGGGAGTGAGACGTTGGTTGGGGGCGAATAACTTCTTTAGAGGAAGGGTTTGTTGGGGAGAGGTGGGGCTTGTTGGGAGTGGGGAGTTGGTTGAGGAGGGCTGATGAATTCGTTTGGCGGGAGGGGTAGATTGTGTTGTTGATGGGCTTAGTTGGGGGTGGGGAGTTTGTTAGCAGTAGTCGATGGGAGGTCCCTCGCTGCGCTCGGGATGGGGTCAAAATTTAGGGCACATACTTTGGCGGCGGTCGCCGTTGTAGGTGCTGAAGAAGCCCTGTTTTACGATGCCGAGTTCGTAGGCGCCACGGGAGCCGTTATAAGGCGCAAGGCCGGAAATTGTGGCATCATAGCTGAAGGTAAGGCGGAGGTCGTTCCATTGGAAGCCCGCCATCGGGATCACGGCATCGGAGGATCGGTAATAGATGCCGCCGAGGAGTTGGGTGGCGCCATCGCCGGAGAGGTTGTATTGCGCATAGCCTCCAATGGTAAACTCCGAAGAATTGGCCTGCATGGTGTAATAAACGTTCGGATTCAGGATCACGAGATCATTCATTTTGAAACTGCCGTTCAGAAATCCTATGTATCGGCGTGGGATACGGGTATCACGACCGGTTTCCGGCGTAAAGAAAGTTTCCTCCGGCCGGTTGATGTGGTGCACCGATACGCCACCGTTCAGGTAAATGTTTTCGGTGGGGAAATACGCGTAGTTCAGTCCGGCCTGCATATCGAAATAGCCCACATTGTTCCGGGCAATGACAACACTTGTTGGTATCTGGCCATCAAAAAATTTCCCGTCGAACTGGTCGGGGAAGGTGAGTTTGGTGATGTCTATTCTTTTATTGGCATAACCCACATTAAAACCCGCACTCAGCAAACTGCTGTAGCCCAGCATCTGGTGGTACGCCACGGAGCCGTACACTTTTGTGGAAGCCAGTTGACCGGTACCGGCCACATCCCGGAGGATCACGCCGCCCAACCCGAGCCATCCGGTTTCAAATTTATCCCGCATTACCTGTGCATCTCCGTAAACACTCATCGTTTTGTAGGGCACCTGCATTACGTTTGACCATTGGTTCCTGTAGTTCACCCCCAGTCTGTAATCCGCATCGGGCAGGAAGCCCGTATTGGCGGGGTTAGTGGTGAGGGGTGTATGGTAGAACTGGGAGAAATGAAGGTCCTGGGCCTGAAGCGCGCTTCCACTCAATAAACAAGCCACGGTATACCCTACCAGACGCCTGTTGTTTTTCACCGGCACCGGTACGGGCACAGGTTGGGATTCCCCGTTCCTGATCCAATCCAGCAATCGAGTCCAGATACTCTTCAATGATGTCATCTTCTCCCCCATAATCTATCTGTTTTCCGGTTTCGGTATTACCCGCTACCTCATTAACGTAATATCGCCCTTTTTGGTTGTTTTTGTGCCATCAAAAAATTCCACTTCCAATGTATACACATAAACATCCATTGGCTGAATGGCGCCTTTGTAAGTGCCGTTCCAGCCCTGCCTTCTGTCGGTACTTTCAAACATGAGTTGCCCCCAGCGGTTGTAGATTCTGAAACGCATTTTCGCGATGCCGAATCCCACCACATAAACCGTATTCACGCGGGCATCTCCCTGCGGCACGAAGGCGGAGGGCACATCCACCAGCGGGAGTACAATGGCCCTTACTTCCTGCGTAGCCGTATCCGTACATCCTCCGGCATTGTAACTGATGAGTTGAACCAGGAAAGTACCGGTTGCATTGTACTGGTGACGTACAGTAGTATCCCTTCTGATGGTGATGAGTGAATCGCCATCTCCGAACAACCATTTGTAACGTATGCCATCGGTAGAGGAACTGTTAAAGAAATCTACGGGTGTGTTCTCAATCGGTTCAACGGGACTATAACTGAAGGCCGCAGTAGGTTTCTGGAAGATGGTTATGGTTACAGATGTTTCATCTTCCAGGTTACAGGTATTCGGATCAACTGCACGGAGACGTACGGTGTAAGTTCCGGGGTTTTCATACCGTTTTGTTGGACTTACATCCGTGGAAGTGGTCCCGTCTCCAAAATCCCAGAAGAAATCCTGCCCAGCGAGTGACACATTGTTGAATACAGCATCATAAGGTGCGCATCCTGTTGGTGGCGTTTCTATCCGTGCTTCCACAACCGAACTCACCCTGATGGTAAAACGAAGTGTATCGGGGTAATTGCAGTAACGGTTATCAAGCAGAATAAGTGCTCCGTTGTAAGTTCCCGGAGAGGCATAGCTATGCGTTACGCTTGTGTTTGAAGTAGGTACAATAGCTGTACCGTCACCAAAATCCCAGGCAAACGAAGTAGGGCCGAATGGCAAACCCGTTGGCGCGAGGGAAAGGTTATCGAAACGGTAATTGAGGGCTTCACAGGGATCAAGTTTTTCGAAGTCCATGGCGAGCGAAGCCTTATTGTCACCCGCTTGTATAGTCAGGTATGCCGTATCCCTCCCATTACAGGATTCAGGATCGATGGCGATGAGCCGCACGGTATAAGTACCTACGGTCGTATAGGTGTGCTGGGTAGTAAAAGTGGTGGTAGTTACATTGGGCGAGCCGTCACCAAAATTCCATTCGTATGTTTTCGCGTTGCGAATATTATCCCTGAAATCAACCACGAGCGGGATACAACCTGAGGAATCTCTTCTGCCGTTTATTGTGGCTGTTGGTGCTGCACCCACACCTGAATAATTGAAGGCGATTTTTACCATTCCCAGGTTACACCTGTCACCCCCATTTTCCGGACTCCACGACCCGGCTGTAGTGGGAAAAGGAGGCCTGGGGGCGCCGCCCGCCTCATTACAATTGGCGCAGATTGCCTGGTATATCACGCCGTTTTCGTCGAACCTGCTGGTGCCGCCATCAACATGTTCGGTAATCCCCAGGACCTGCCCGAAAAATGAGCCATACAGCAGCGATTCCGCATTCCGCTTTATGACAATAAAATAAAAATCTCCATTATCAGTATCGCGTTGGTATGCGTCGGGGGTAACCGGAAGCCCTAAAGTGCCGAACCCGGGAGATGAATAGCTGCCGATTTTTCCACCCCAGCCCGACACATAAACATTTTCACACCTGTCTACGAGAAATGCCGTTGGCGAAATATTAGGACCGTTTGATGTCCCGAAAGTCGTGGAATACACATACCCCGTAAGATCCGGCTGCAATTTAGAGATAAACTGCTTCCCTCCGTTTTGAGCGTATGCCGCATTCAACACCGGCCATAAGCCCGTTGTAGTGCCCATAATATAAGGAAAACCTGCCCTGTCGAATTGTATACCGAAAATAACGTCTGTGCCAGTGGTTCCGTAATAACAGAAGCGGCGCATAGCGCTACCATCGGGTGTAATTTCAGCAACAAAGCCATCCACACCATCCGACAACTGCCCCTGCTGAACATTGGTAATCTGTCCAGAAATATCTTTGCTCTCCGTAGCGCCTGCTACAAAGATATTCCCAGTGAGCGGATTTTCAGCCAGCACAAACGCGGCATCGTTATTTACACCCCCAAACCGCGCAGCAAAAAGCATCTGCGACAAATCGGAATTGAATTTCAGCAATACAGCATCCTGAAGCCCTTGTTCCGTTGTACTAAATGCGTTGCGGGCTGGAAAATTATCAGACTGCGTACAGGAGGCCAGGTAGATATTTCCGTTTCTGTCAAGTATCACTTCACTGCGTGCGTCATCACCATAGTTTCTAGCCAGTGAAGAAGGCCCACCCCTGGATGCCGAAACATTAACCCCGTCATCCCCCCTGCCAGCAATAATTTTTGTACCTATGGCGGCTGTTCCGTTGGCATTCAGTTTCACCACGAAAATATCCCAGCCCCCCCGCGTTCCAATTACATCTGCAGCGCTGTTCAATGGAAAATCCGGGGAGGTTGTGCGACCGGCAACTACCAAATTCCCCTGTGCATCAACCACCATACTGTGTGGCTGATCGTTGCCGGAACCTCCTATATACGTGGAATAAATACGGTTTCTTCCCAGTGCATCCAGTTTTATAATGCCCACATCAAATCCTTCAGAGGTGGGAGAAGTCGGACCTCCCCCAAATCGGCTCTGATACGCGCCCGGAGTAGTTTCAAAATCCCCTCCCATTATTATTCCCCCTCCGTAAAAACTTCCATCCGCCCCATAAGTGGCAGTGAAGCCCCAGTTGTCGGATCCACTTCCGGAAAATGTTGAAAATACAATCGTAGGGTCTATTACCAGTGACTTTGAGCGGTCGTAAGTATCAGCTTTGAATTTCACTTCTTTCCCTTTCAGCGCATACCGCATCCCTATTTCGGCCCGGCCATTTTCACCAGTCTGGTAAGAAAGCGGATACAGTTCCGTTACCTCACCTACTGTAGTTTTTATTTTAAGCTGGTTCTGCTTTACCTGCATTTTTGAAACGCCTTCATATTGAAGTGTAATGTCTTCTACTTTTCCACCGGGTTTTACAATAAAATCATACTTAAGCTGCCCGCCATCTGAATAAAACCGAAGGTCTATATTTTCATAGATTTCGTTCATAGATACAGCAGTATAGGACTTGCATCCTCCGGCACTCCTTTTCACCTTGTCCCGTCCAACGTTGATGTAGTTTGAAACTGATTGAAGTGGTTTGTCACCGCGAACTTTCCGCACATCAATTTTTGCGCCCGGAAGTGCAACCTTATAAACATGGTAACGTAGCACTCCGGAGTCAACACCTGAATTTGCCTGATGTTTATGAAGGTATTGCGACCACCGTTGTAAATCGTCGGGATTATACTGCAAGATGCTGACGCCTGATTTAGTCAGGAATACATACCCGTTTCCAGCCTGGCCCCTGAACAAAATTTCATCTGGCCATTGGCCCTTGTTCTCAGTAAACTCAATATTCGGGAAGTGCGTATGTTGGGCTACGGCATCAGGGGTATTCCAAAAAAGTACTGCAAGCAATACTATGTAACTGAAGATTTTCAAAGTTACTTTTCTACAAGTTAATAAATAGATTGCAATGTATGCAGCTACGATATCTTACTCCATTCGGTTTTGCCTTTCAGGGATCGCAGGTGATCTTTCACCAGCAAATTTTCGGCCGAATTCAGCTCGGGATCGGAGGCTACTATATTCTCCGCAGCAGTTTTGGCGATTTCAAGGATGGGTTTGTCGTGTACGATATCAGCCAGTTTGAAGTTCAGCGCGCCGCTCTGGCGGGTGCCTTCAATATCTCCCGGACCTCTTAATTCAAGGTCCTTTTCGGCGATCTCAAAACCGTTGTTGGTTTTGCACATGGTTGTTAACCGTTCCCTGGCGTCATTTGTTATTTTGAGCCCTGTTAAAAGTATGCAAAAACTTTTTTCTGCACCCCTTCCCACCCGTCCTCTCAGTTGATGCAGTTGTGAAAGTCCGAATTTTTCCGCGTTTTCAATCACCATCACACTGGCGTTCGGCACATTCACCCCCACTTCTATCACGGTGGTGCTCACCATGATCTGAGTATCATTGCGCACAAACCGTTGCATGTTGGTTTCTTTTTGTTCCGCGGGCTGTCGGCCGTGCACCATGCTGATCCAGTATTTGGGTTCGGGGAACCAGGCTTTCACATTTTCGTAGCCCTTCATCAGGTTCTCGTAATCCAGTTTATCCGATTCTTCAATCAGCGGGAAAATGATGTATGCCTGTCGGCCCTTATCAATTTCGGCACGAATGAACTGCATTACCCTGGGCCTTGCATCTTCATAACGGTGAACAGTATGCACGGGTTGCCTTCCGGGCGGAAGTTCATCCATAATACTGTAATCCAGGTCGCCGTAAGCCGTCATCGCAAGTGTTCTGGGGATAGGCGTTGCGGTCATCACCAGCACATGGGGAGGAATGGTGGCTTTCTTCCAGAGTTTCGCCCTTTGTTCCACCCCGAAGCGGTGTTGTTCATCCACCACCACCAACCCGAGGTTACTGAATTGCACCTTGTCTTCTATCAACGCGTGGGTGCCGATCAGGAATTTGGTTTCTCCCGAAAGTACCGAGGCGAGTATTTTTCTCTTTTGGGCCGCTTTCAGACTTCCGGTAAGCAAATCAACTTTCACCGGCATTTCCTTCAACAATGCTGAGAGTCCTTCGTAATGTTGGCGCGAGAGTATTTCTGTAGGCGCCATCAGGCAAGCCTGGAAACCATTATCGGCGGCGAGCAGCATGGAAAGCAGGGCCACAATGGTTTTGCCGCTGCCCACATCGCCCTGCAACAGGCGGTTCATTTGTTTGCCCAGGGCCGTATCCTGCCTTATTTCTTTGAGTACACGCTTCTGCGCGCCCGTTAATTCGAAAGGAAGATGCTCATGGTAGAACGTATTGAACAGCGCTCCCACTTTATCGAATACCACACCCCGTGAGAAGCGGTGCCGTTGCGATTTCACCAGGTTCAGCCGGAGCTGCGCGTAGAAGAACTCTTCAAATTTCAACCTGCGGATGGCCGCGTCGAAATGTGCGGTGTCCACCGGGAAATGGGCGTTCCTGTACGCCAGGTAACGGGGCATCAACTGGTGTTCCTTCAACAAAGGCTCGGGCAGGTTTTCTTTCAGTTCGGTGGCGGGCACCTTGTTCAGCAATTCAAAGCTGAGTTTGGAGATGGCGCGCCCACTCAGTCCACGGGCCTTTAGTTTCTCGGTGCTGGGATACACGGGTTCCAGGAACGATTTTCCTTCCTTCGCCGCAGGCGAAAAAACCTCCAGTTCCGGATGCACCATTTGTGGTTTCCCCATAAAGAAACCCGTCTTGCCAAATACAAGGTATTGCTGTCCCGGAACCACTGTCTTCTGTACCCAGGAGATCCCCTGGAACCAGGTTAATTCCAATATCCCTGTTCCATCTTTGAGGAAAGCGGTAAGGCGTTTGCCTTTCTTTTCGCCCTGGATTTGCATATCGTACAGCACGCCGGCTACCTGGATGTAGTCGGTGGCAGGCGTGATTTCCACGATCTTTTTTACCTGTGTTTTATCCACATGGCGGTAAGGAAAAAATTCCAGCAGGTCTTTAAAGGTGAACAGTTGTAGTTCTTTTTTCAGCATATCCGCACGGAGCGGACCAACACCTTTGAGGTATTCAATGGGGGTAGCTAATATGGAATTATTGCGTTCGATGGGTGCAAAGATAGCCTGTTCTCTTTCTTCACAAATCTCATTTCCAGCATATTAATCATCAACTAAACAGGGAAGTTTTTGCCCAAATGGGGCGTTGGATATATTAAAATAGTATACCAATTGATGTTTCTACATTAATTTTCAGAATTTTGCGTTTCGTATTTGTATAATTGTTAGAATATTCAGATATTGGCCCGGTTTTTAAAGTAAGTCTGCTATATGTAATCGTTTCCATCCTAGGAATTTCCCGCATCATCCGTGCCATACACTTATCAAACAAAAAGTATATGGTCAAAGGTTTACAATCCTGGTTAGTCATTTTGTCCTTTTTTTGTTGCGGCGGGGCAATGGCCCAAACGCATACCCCCAAGCAGGTGAATATTTCGTCACAGGTAAAGGGTTTTTATGAGTATCTACCAGCGGGCTACAACAATAATACGCGGCAATACCCCTTGCTGATCAGTATTCACGGACGTGGGCAGTTGGGAAATGGATCACCTTCGGAGATTGGTCTGGTCGCGAAATACGGCATTCCATTACTCATAGAGCAGGACAAGTTCCCAACCAGCTTCACTGTAAATGGAAATACCTTCTCTTTCATTATCTTATCTCCACAGTTCACTGCCACCCCAACGAATACGGATATCAACAACCTCCTGGAATACGCTTCCAGAACTTATCGTGTAGACCAAAGCCGGATTTACCTCACAGGCATGAGCATGGGTGGCGGCGCCACCTGGGATTTCGTAGGCAGTTCCTTGCAGAACGCAGTAAAAATAGCAGCAATAATACCGGTTTGCGGAGCCACCACTCCTTCATCTTCCAAAGCAGAGAAAATGGTGGATGCAAAACTTCATATCTGGGCAACGCATAACGATGGCGACCGGACCACGCCTGTAGCTTACACCAACAACTTCATCAGTTATATTAATGCGCTCTCTCCGGAAGTTACACCTAAAAAGACCATATTCCCGGTGGTAACCCAGGGCGATACGCATGACGCATGGACTAAAACTTACGACCCGGCATTTAAAGAAGATGGCATGAACATCTATGAGTGGATGCTGCAATACAGGATCAGCGCCGCTGGCGCACCGACCCCTGTTGTGCTGAATAGTATGGAAGCGCAGTTGAAAAACAACAACGAAGTGCTGATTACCTGGAACACCGCGGTGGAAACAGGCAACAACTTCTTCACATTAGAGAAATCTTCCAATGGCATCTCTTTCACGCACCTCGCTGATATCCCTTCAGCTTATACCGGCGCTGCAAACACAGCCTATTCGTTTACCGATGGCCCTGTTTCCGGAACAGTATTCTACCGCCTCTCTCAAACAGATCTTTCCGGCAAAAAAGAATATTTCAACCTCATGAAGGTGACGGCTAAGCCTGAAGGTTCTTTCCGTGTAGGACCAAACCCACTCATAGGAACACAACCACTGAAGCTGTTCGTAAACGACGCCGTAACCGGTAAAGTTGTGATTTCACTGCTCGACAGCCAGGGTAGGACCATCAAAAATATTATCGCAGAAAAGAAAGAAGCCGCAGCGACTTTTTCCATCTCCACTGGCAATCTGCCCAAAGGAAGGTACATCGTTCAATATACCAACGGAACATTTACAAGGTCGGAGTCAGTGATTAAACAATAAAAGACGCCGCTCCGAAAGGTATTAAAAAAGAGCTGGCGCATCAATTGAATGATGCGCCAGCTCTTTTTTAATTTATGGAATATTACTTTGTGTATACTTCAATCATGCCCTGCGTATCGCCTCTTCTCGGGGCCAGAAAACTGTCTACCAACTGATAATGCACCTTTAAACTATCTCTGGTACGGAATGGGTAAAAGTTATTGAGTGTGGGGATGTATTCAAACAATACCAGGTCGTATTCTTTCCGCCCGATTTTGCTTTCAAACAAAGCAGCCTGTTTGTTGAACATGCCCACACCGAGGTGGTACCATAACGGATATTCGGAGCCCTTCTCCAGCTTGAAAGGCACTTCTGCGGCAAGCGAAGTAAGCTCACTCATGTTGAGCACTTTGAGCTCCTGTTTTTTGAGTACCGGCATGTTCATAAGCCTTTCAATCCCGTCAACAGTAGGTTGCGGCATATATATTTTTTCCAGGGTTTTCAACTTACTGAACGTCCATTGTTCCATGGGAACATCCTTTGCGGGCGGGTGAATCATGTAAGTTTTCTTGTTCACGACATTCTCGCCGGTGGCGGAAACCACTTCTTCTGAGGGTGGCAACGCCCTTGCAGCGATCCGTTGGATGTATTTCCAATACACT
>CAMLRX010000117.1 GCA_946482545.1 uncultured Flavihumibacter sp.
GGCGCTCCACACGGCATCTGGGAAACCAAGTTTACCGCTTTTACGTTTGCCGTTCACTGTTATGTGCATCATGTTGATTTGCTTATCGATATAGTCGTAGAGTAATTTATTGGAGATATCAATTCTTTTGGGTGGCGTGGGCATACCGGTCACTTCAAGGTAACTCCAGACTGCTTCGGATTCTCTTTCAAAACCCAGGTATTTCATGGAAACGGTTTTGCCATCGGCTTTCACGAGTAAATGTTTCCGGATATAATCGCTTACCAGCGAATCCATTGCTTCGTGGTTGGCTGTGTTCACTAAATCCGCAGGTCGGTTGTAGACTTTCTTCAGGGCGTTTTCAAAGTCATCTGTAAAAATTTTAACGGCAACTTCCAGGCTTTTTTCCGAAGCATTGTGGTTGATTTCCGTTACACTCACATAGAAAGGATGGGCAGAACCGGCCGTTAACTGAAAGAAAAGCCACCATTTACATAATAATAATACCATTTGTTGCCTTGAATTTTTCTGGTACAAACTTCTGATTTATTTTGTAACCAGTTTCAACCGATCTGTTAAAAACACCCCCATGCAGGACTTCTGGCTCTATTTCGGTCTGGGTAAAGACCATATTGCTGATTTACAAGGTTACGACCATATATTGTTCGTGGCCGCACTTTGCTTACGGTATCTCTTCCGCGACTGGAAAAAAGTACTCATTCTGATCACTGCGTTTACTATAGGTCATTCCATTACACTGGCGCTGAGTGTATTAAATGTGGTGAATATTTCCACGGCCTGGATTGAGTTTCTGATCCCGGTTACCATAGTATTTACGGCACTGAGCAATGTATGGGAGAAGAAGTTCGAATTCAAAACAAAATTCCCACTCATCTATTTTCTTGCCTTGTTCTTTGGACTGATCCATGGACTGGGCTTTTCGAATTACCTGAAAAGCCTGCTGGGCAAGAGTTCCAGCATAGCAGGTGAGCTATTGGCCTTCAACCTGGGATTGGAAGCGGGCCAATTACTGATCGTGGCAGCGATCATGCTGATTTCCTGGATTGTGGTGCAAGCAATGCGGATGCAGCGGCGTGAATGGCTACTCTTCGCCTCCGGTGGTATTTTCTGCCTATCTTTACTCATGGCAATAGAACGATTTCCGATATAAATTCAACCAAACACACGTGAAACTCCAATGAAAAAACTTCTTTTCGCAGCATTGGCAGTGGGTGTAACGCCGGTAATGGCGCAAAACATCCAGAACAACCCCGGCTCCAACCACGGCAACAAGTTCGAGCAACTGGGCACCATTCTTCCTACCCCCAACGAGTACCGTACCGCCAGCGGCGCCCCCGGCCCCAAATACTGGCAGCAACGTGCAGACTACGACATCAAGTGCGAACTCGATGAAGTGAACCTGAAACTCAAAGGAAGCGAGACCATCACTTATTTCAACAACTCACCCGATGAATTGCGTTACCTCTGGCTGCAACTCGATGAGAACGAACACAGCAGCAGTAAGAACGCCAATTACCAGGATGGTTCCAGCCTCGGAAGGGCCACCACCGACAGGCAACTGGAAAACATGCAGCCCAAGCCCAACGACTTCGGGGTGAACATCGAAAAACTGACAGACGCAACAGGTAAGGCAATCCCTTACACCGTCAACAAAACGATGATGCGCGTAGACCTACCCGTTGCGCTGAAACCAGGCGAGAAATACATCCTGAAAATCGACTGGAACTACAAAATTTCCGATCGTATGCAGGAAGGTGGTCGCGGTGGCTACGAGTTCTTCAAAGAAGACGGCAACTACTTGTTCACCATCACCCAATGGTTCCCGCGCATGTGTGTTTACAGTGATTTCCAGGGCTGGCAGAACCACCAGTTTACCGGTCGCGGAGAATTTGCCCTCACTTTCGGTAATTATAAAGTGCAGATGACAGTTCCGGCCGATCATATCGTTGGCTCTACCGGTGAGTGCCTCAACTACCCGCAGGTACTCTCCCCCACCCAACTGGCACGCTGGCAGAAAGCCCAGACCTCCAAAGAACCCGTGGAGATTGTAACCCTCAGCGACGCTAAAATCGCGGAAGGCAAAAAAGCCGCCGGCAAAAAAACATGGATATTCAAAGCCGATAACGTTCGTGATTTCGCCTGGACATCTTCCCGCAAATTCATCTGGGACGCCATGCCTGCTTATGTGGAAGGTAAAAAGACCATGTGCATGAGTTTCTACGGAAAAGAAGCTTATGGTTTGTACCGCCCTTATTCCACCAAAGCGGTAGCACACACCATTAAAACCTATTCCAAATTCTCCATCCCATATCCCTATCCCGTTGCCCAAAGTATTGAAGCCGCTAACGGTATGGAATACCCGATGATCTGCTTCAACTACGGCAGAACGGAAAAAGACGGCACTTACAGCGAAGCCACCAAATACGGTATGCTCGGGGTAATCATTCACGAAGTGGGCCACAACTTCTTCCCCATGATCGTGAACAGCGATGAACGCCAGTGGACCTGGATGGATGAAGGGCTGAATACTTTCGTGGAATATCTTACCGAAGAATTATGGGACAATAAATTTCCTTCCCGCCGTGGTCCGGCCTTCATGATCACCGATTATATGAAGATGCCGAAAGAAACCCTGGAGCCCATTATGACCAATTCCGAGAACATTGCTCAGTTTGGTCCGAATGCCTATTCCAAACCCGCTACAGGCCTGAACATACTCCGTGAAACCATTATGGGCCGCGAACTCTTCGATTTCGCATTCCGGGAATACGCACGCCGCTGGGCTTTCAAGCACCCCACACCGGCCGACCTGTTCCGTACCATGGAAGATGCCAGCGGCGAGGACCTCGACTGGTTCTGGAGAGGCTGGTTCTACAGTATCGAAGCTTGTGATATCGCTATTGATACAGTAAAATATGCACGTCCCGATTTCAATGCAGCAATTCCAGGCGGTGGCGGCACACAAAAAGTAACACAGAAGATCGCTCCACCAATGGGGTCGAATTTTGAAGATATTTCGAAGATCAGGAACCGGGAAGATAAGTCTATTGTTTTCGAAACGGATGTGGACACTTCCCTTCGCGATTTCTATTGGAGATACGCGCGTGGCCTGGAGAAAATTGATACCAGCGCCGTTACACTTGAAGTGCCTTCCAACATAGAAGCCGTAGATGCTGAAACCCGCGCCAAACTTGCCAATAAGCACCTTTACGAAATCAGCTTCGTGAACAAAGGCGGTCTGGTAATGCCACTGATCGTAGAATTTACGTTTACCGACGGCACCAAAGAAGTGAACAGAATTCCTGCCCAGATCTGGCGCAAGAACGAGAACAAAGTGACCAAAGTTTTCGTAACCGATAAAGAAGTGGCTTCCATAAAACTGGATCCCATGCGCGAAACCGCTGATATTGACGAGAGCAATAACACATGGCCCAAAGTTTCGGCGCCATCAAAGTTCGCTACCTTCAAAATGAAGCAGGGCGCGGTAAGGGGCCAATCAACCGGCCCGAACCCGATGCAGCGTTCAAAGGATAAAAAAGGATTCTAATTAAGATTGACTAATATCTAAAAGGAGGCTATTTCAGCCTCCTTTTTTTATGGATCAGATGTTTTCTTACCAGATTCTTCTTTCTTTTTGGGCATACGTCCCTCCTTCTTCAATTGCTGGTGAATCAGCCATTCCAATTGTCCGTTCACACTCCGGAACTCATCAGCGGCCCATTTCTCCAGTGCATTGTACACCTCGGCATCCAGTCGTAAAACAAAGTTCTTTTTTGCACTCAAAACACATCATTTTCGTTGATACACTTAATTGTGCAGCGTTCCTGCATTCAGTACCGGTGTGGCGGCTTTTTCCCCGCACAATACTACCATCAGGTTGCTTACCATAGCGGCTTTCTTTTCTTCGTCCAATGTTACAATCTGTTTTTTACTCAGCATCTCCAGCGCCATTTCCACCATACCTACCGCACCTTCCACAATCTTGGCTCTTGCGGCCACAATAGCAGTAGCCTGCTGCCTTTGTAGCATGGCTCCGGCTATTTCTGGGGCATAAGCCAGGTGACTGATGCGCGCTTCGATCACAGAGATACCCGCAGGTGCCAGGCGCTCGTTCAGTTCCCGTTCCAGCATCTCGTTCACTTTCTCCCCACCATCGCGCAGGGTAATGCCCGAGGCATTTTCTTCTTCCAGGCTATCGTAAGCGTAACTCACCGCCAGGTGTCGCACGGCCGCTTCACTTTGAATTTCTACATACTGATCGTAGTTGGCCACATCAAAAGCTGCCTTATAGGTATCCTTTACCTGCCATACACAAACAGCAGCAATCTCAATGGGATTCCCCATCTTATCGTTTACCTTCAGTTTCTGTCCGTTGAGGTTCTGGGCACGAAGGGAAATATTATACGTCTTAAAGAGCGGGTTCACCCATAACAGTCCGTTCTCCTTTACCGTGCCCACATACTTTCCAAAGAACACCATTACGCGGGAGTGGTTAGGGTTCACTACCATGATGCCTTTGGCAAGAAAACCGAACAGGGCAAATAAAAAGATGCCCAGCCAGATGTAGGTAACACCGCTTTCGAACATAGTCATCATATAGATGCCTGCGGCCAAAGAGAGCAGACTCAGCAACAAGGCAAGGTAACCGGAAACGGGTTTAATGAGCTTTTCCATAAATTTTAATTTGATATCATTATGATATCAAATGTAGGATAAAAATTGATTTTTGGAAATAAGACTTAGAAATATTTTTATTGATGCAATACTTAATAATAGCAACAAGTTTTTTAACGGAATCTCTACTGGCTAAAACACCGGGGAACGCGGGAGAAAATGATATCGGTGCCACCATTTTGGAGGAAAAAGGCTTTAAAATGAAAAAAGCACCGGCTTTTTTCACCGGTGCTTTCAGCAGAAAAACACTTAAAACTTTTAAATTAAAATACGCTAACCTCCGGTGCGCCCATCACGGGTAAGCACCTTTTTCTTCCCTTCATTCTTTTTCTCGAATTCGAGCACTTCTTTGGGCTTTGCCACTTCTTTTTTCTCCTGATTCCCTGAAAGAGCATTATTTGTTTGTTCTTCCAGCTCTCCAAGATTGTATATCATCTTCTTTACCAGCAATCCGCTTCCGGGTTCGTACGTGCGCCATTCCCCATGCTTCACAGCGGCACCTTCGTGTTTGATTACTTTCTGAATATAAGTTCCAGGCTTTTCTACATTCTCCACCACAACCGTATCCATTTTTTTCGCAGGATTAAAAGAGAGCCAGCTTTCCTCCCGGATCAGTTCCCCCTGGTTATTATAGTAAAGACAGATGCTGTCTTTATTTCCCCATTTGTATTGCTCCATGCCAATGGGATCCCCCATCAGGCTGTAGATGCGCCATGGGCCCTCTTTCTTTCCATCCTTAAAAACACCCTCTTCTTCATAACCCGGCTCACCGCGAACGGTTTCATACCGGACTACCCAACGCCCCTGTTTCAGTCCATTAAAATCCTTGCAATTCAGGGTATCCCCTTTCACACCAATGATGAATTCCTTACACTGCGCCATAGCATTGGAAGAAATGAACAACAGGATCAGTAAAATAAAACGCATTTCAGTAAGTTTGAATGATCATACAACGTGAAAACATCATGTTTATGATGGAATACTTAAACCAACACCATGCAACACGCCAGAAAACTAGCCGCATTGCTGCTGACCGCCTCTCTTTCCACCACATTGCCTTCCGCCGCACAAATCAAGCCAACAAAAGCAGACGAAAGGATAAAAGGCCTATCACTCCGTAAAGAACTGGAAACCAATGAAAAAATACAAAAAGTAGTTTTCAGAAACGTTGGTCCTGCCATTATGAGCGGGCGCGTAAGTGACCTGGAAGTGAACCCTGCTGATCCCACAGAATTTTATGTAGCCTACTCCACCGGAGGATTATGGCATACTATTAATAACGGCCAATCTTTCGAGCCCATTTTTGATAACGCAGACAACCTGTTTATGGGCGATATTGCCGTGAACTGGAAAACCCGCGCAATATGGGTGGGAACCGGCGAGGTGAATGCGAGTCGTTCTTCCTATGCCGGTACCGGCGTGTACAAAACGGTGAACAACGGACAAACCTGGGAATGGCTGGGCTTACCCGAATCGCACCATATCGGAAAGGTGCAGCTTCACCCCACCAACCCGGATATCGCTTGGGTAGCAGCTTTGGGCCACCTCTATTCTCCGAACAAAGAACGTGGTGTTTTTAAAACAACCGATGGTGGAAAAACATGGAAAAACACCCTTGCGATCGACGAAAATACCGGGGCCGTTGAAATGGAAATTGACCCGAAAAACCCCGATGTTTTATACGCGGCAATGTGGTATAAAACACGGAGCGCCTGGAACTTTGAAGAATCCGGCAAAACATCTGGCATCTATAAAAGCACAGATGGCGGCAACTCCTGGAAACTGATTTCCACGAAAGAAAGTGGGTTCCCTTCCGGGGATGGCGTAGGGAGAATTGGACTGGCAGTTTACCCCCAGAATCCCTCGATCATTTATGCGGTGGTGGACAATCAATTCAAAAAAGAAGAAAAAGTTTCATCTACCGCCAATGAATATACGCTCCGAGACATGAAAGGACTCAGTAAGGAACAATTCGCGGCACTGGACGCGGATAAACTGAATGGCTTTTTAAAGAAGAACCGCTTCCCTTCGGAACACACGGCTGCATCGTTGAAAGAAAAAGTAGCTTCAGGCGCCTTCAAACCTTCCGTGGTGTACGATTACCTTAAAGGCCCCAACGATGACCTGCTGGACAACTCCTCCATCTTCGGATGCCAGGTATACCGCAGCGATGATGCCGGCGCAACCTGGAAGCATGTTGACACCACCAGGCTGGATAATATGTACAGCACTTATGGCTACTATTTCGGTAAAATATTTGTATCGCCCTCCAACGCCGATAAAGTCTTCATTACAGGTGTCCCCCTCATGATGAGTACCGATGGCGGAAAAACATTCAAGTCAATCGACGGTCCCAACGTGCATTCCGACCACCACGCACTTTGGATCAACCCCAACCGTGATACGCACCTGATCAACGGAAATGATGGCGGCATCAATATCACTTACGACAACGGAAAGAACTGGTTCAAAGCCAATAGCGTTCCCCTGGGCCAATTCTATTCCGTGACCACTGATAACGCCAAACCCTATAATATCTATGGCGGCCTCCAGGACAACGGAGTCTGGTACGGACCTTCCACCCATAAAGAAAGTTACGGCTGGACCGACGACGGTGTTTATGCCTGGAAAAGACTTGGCGGTGGTGATGGCATGATGGTACAGGTGGATCCGCGCGACAACAGCACTTTCTATTTCGGCTCTCAGTTCGGGTCGTATATGCGCACCAACAAAGAAAGAACAAACTTCAGAAGGATCAGACCCAGGCATTTTGTGGGCGAAACGCCCCTTCGCTTCAACTGGGAAACACCTATTCTCCTTTCCAGTCATCATCCCGATGTATTTTACATGGGCTCCAACCGGTTCCACCGTTCCCTCAACCAGGCCGATACACTCATCAACCTTTCCGGCGACCTCACCAAAGGTGGAAAGCCAGGCGATGTTCCTTACGGCACGCTCACCTGGATCGCGGAATCTCCGCTTCAGTTCGGTCTGCTCTACACCGGCAGCGATGATGGCCTGGTACACATCTCCCGTAACGGCGGTTACTCCTGGACCCGCATCGCGCAAAAACTTCCGCAGGACCTCTGGGTGAGTTGTGTAACACCTTCCCGCTATGATACCGGTCGTGTTTATGTTGCCCTCAATGGGTACAGAAACGATCATTTCGCGCCATTGCTGTATGTAAGCGACGATTACGGTGCAACCTTCCGTTCCATCTCCAATGGTCTACCGCCTGAGCCTATTAATACGGTGAAAGAAGATCCTAAAAACGCCAATATCATTTATGTTGGAACCGATGGCGGACTGTATGTTTCTGTAGATAAAGGGAAAACTTATATGGCTTTCGGCAACGCATTGCCTAAAGTGCCTGTTCATGATATTGCGATCCAGGAAAGAGAGAATGAAATTGTGGTAGCCACTCATGGGAGAAGTATATATGTTGCGAAGCTGGATGAGGTGCAGAAGTTGTGATTTTTTCACGCGAAGACGCTAGGAAGCAAAGGACGCAAGGAGCTGTTGATCGGGTTAGCTTATGGGTTCTTAAATATATTTTTCTCGCAAAGGCGATAAGACGCAAAGGCCTTGTTTGCTTGTGGGCAGGTTTGAAACTATCTTTTATTACCAGAAATATTTTACGAAAGGTGTATGAATATAAAAGTGGGTGCTTTTAATTAAGCTCCCACTTCATATTTATAATAAGCGTAGTGAATCAGGTTCTCACGTTGCGCCTGCGAGGTATGAAGCAGTGCGCCGTTGCGAGAAATAAAAATATCATTCCGTAATAAAAGATGGCCGAATGAAATTAAGGCCTTGCGTCCTAGCTCCTTTGCGCTGCGCACTGCGTAGCAGAAAGCAGTTGCGTGAAACCCTTACAAAAATGCCCGTACCGCCAACTCATACCCCTTCATCCCTAACCCGCAAATCGTTCCCTTCGCCTTCGCCGATACGTGTGAAATCTTCCGGAAATCTTCCCGCGCATGTACATTACTGATATGCACTTCAATTACCGGTGTGCGTATGCCGGCAATACAATCCCCGATGGCCACCGAAGTGTGCGTGTACCCACCTGGATTCATGATAATGCCATCGTAATCAAAACCAAATTCCTGCAAAGCGTTGATGAGTTCTCCCTCCACGTTACTCTGGAAATAAGTAAAAGTGATGTCCGGAAAAACTGCTTTCAGCGTGCCGAAATAATCTTCGAAAGTTTGCGCCCCGTAGATATCGGGTTCACGTTTTCCGAGCAGGTTCAGGTTAGGACCGTTGACAATGGCGATACGCATACGATGAGTTTACTGTAAGATAAAAGTTCCGGGTGGTATGCCCGGAACTTCTGATGAACTATTTTTTACTGTCTCTGATGAGTTGAATAAAATCATCGAAAAGGTAGCGGCTGTCGTGCGGGCCAGGTGTAGCTTCCGGGTGGTATTGCACCGAGAAGGCTGGCTTTCCTTTTACGCGGATGCCTTCGATGGACTGGTCGTTGAGGTTGAGGTGTGTGATTTCAATATGTTCCGCTTTTTTCACTGCTTCAGGATCAACCCCGAAACCATGGTTCTGCGTGCTGATCTCACACCTGCCGGTAACCAGGTTTTTCACCGGGTGGTTAAGGCCGCGGTGTCCGTGGTGCATTTTGAATGTAGGGATACCGTTTGCCAGGGCCAACAACTGGTGGCCAAGACAGATACCGAACATCGGCTTATTTTCATCCATCAATGTTTTTACCGCGGTGATGGCGTAATCCATCGGTGCCGGATCACCGGGACCATTGGAGATAAAGTAACCATCCGGTTTGAAGTTATTTACTTCTTCCAATGGTGTTTTCGCCGGGAACACTTTCACGAAAGCGCCGCGATCGGTCATGCAGCGGAGGATATTTCTTTTCACCCCGTAGTCCATTACGGCGATGCGTATTTCAGCATTAGGATCACCCAGTTCGTACGCTTCGGTGGTACTTACCTGTGAAGCCAGTTCCAGGCCGTCCATGGAGGGCACTTTGGCCAGTTCGGCTTTCAGTTGGTCCAGGTCGAGGATTTCGGAGGAGATGATGCAGTTCATCGCGCCTTTGGTGCGCACGTGTGCTACGAGCGACCGGGTATCCACGTCTTCGATGGCCACAATGTTGTTCTCCACCAGGTAGTCCTGCAGGGAACCTTTGGCCTGAAGGCGGGAATACTGTTCTTCGAGGTTACGCCCGATCAGTCCGCGGATTTTCACGTTGCCTGATTCAACATCTTCTTCCTTCACACCGTAGTTGCCCACATGCACTGAGTTCATGATAAGGATCTGCCCGTAATAACTGGGGTCGGTAAACACTTCCTGGTAACCGGTCATTCCGGTATTGAAGCATATTTCACCGGCGGTGGTGCCGATCTTACCAAAAGCTTTTCCGTAGTGTACGGTGCCATCTTCCAGAAGAAGGATGGCCTGAGAAGAAGAGGTATTCGCCATTTGTAAAGAAAAATTTTGCAAAAGTAAAAAATAAGGCCGAAAAAAAGGCAAGACTTTTAAAAGTCTTGCCTCTATGAAGAAAATTAGAACATCGTTCTTATTCCGCTGCTTTATCTTCCGCAGGAGCGGCAGTTTCTTCAGCCGGTGTAGCTTCAGCGGCAGGAGCAGTAGTTTCTGCTTTCTTGGCTGTTCTGCTACGACGTGTTTTCTTCGCAGGCTCATCGGCTTTAGCGGTTGCTTTACCGTAAACCTCGTTGAAGTCAACCAGTTCGATCATTGCGAGTTCAGCATTGTCACCTACCCTTTTACCGAGTTTCAGGATCCTGGTGTAACCACCGGGACGTGCAGCCACTTTAGGCGCGATTACAGTGAACAGTTCTTTCACGGCCTCTTTGTTTTGCAGGTAGCTGAAAACAACGCGGCTCTGGTGCATGATCTGCTCTTTGCTGGCGTTTTTAGTGGACTTGGTGATCAGGGGTTCCACATAAGTGCGCAGCGCCTTGGCTTTAGCCAAAGTGGTAACGATCTTTTTGTGGTTGATCAGTTCGATAGAAAGGTTGCTGAGCAACGCTTCGCGGTGGGCCTTCTTACGACCCAGGTTGTTGATTTTATCGCCGTGGCGCATGACATTTGGTTTAATTCCGCCGCACCGTGTCAAGGAGTTGCAGCGTACTGATTATAAAAAGAAATTATTCGTCGTCCAGTTTCAGTTTGCTGAGGTCCATACCGAAGTGCAGACCGCGTTCACCGAGTACCTGCTCGATTTCGCTGAGGGATTTCTGACCGAAGTTGCGGAACTTCATCAGGTCTTCCTGCTCGTACTGTACCAGTTCGCTGAGGGAGTTGATCTTCGCTGCTTTCAGGCAGTTGAAGGCACGCACGCTCAGGTCGAGGTCTTCCAGCGGCGTTTTCAGGATTTTACGCAGTTGCAGTGTTTGCTCATCAACCAGGTCTTCCTTTTTCTCTTCCTTGTTATCGAAAGTGATGTTCTCATCGGTGATGATCATCAGGTGCTGGATGAGGATGCGGGAAGCTTGTTTCACGGCTTCTTCGGGGTGAATGGTACCATCGGTGGTCACGTCCATCACCAGTTTTTCGAAGTCGGTGCGTTGTTCCACCCGGGTATTTTCGATTGCGTACTTCACGTTTTTGATGGGCGTGAAGATAGAGTCGATGGGAACATATCCGAATGGAGCGTCTTTCACTTTATTGTCTTCAGCAGGTACATAACCACGGCCTTTACCGATGGTCAGTTCGATATCAATTTTAGCTGAAGGATCCATAGTGCATATCAGCAGCTCGGGGTTCATCACCTGGAAGCTCTGGGTACCTTCGCCGATCATGGCGGCGGTGAATTCAGATTTTCCTTTGATGGTGAGCATGATCTTTTCCGAAGCAACTTCGCCTTCGATGGTTTTCTTGAAGCGAACCTGTTTCAGGTTCAGGATGATCTCTGTCACGTCTTCAGTTACGCCTTTAATCGTGGCAAACTCATGTTCAGCCCCTTCAATCCTGATACCTACAATGGCATAACCCTCCAAAGAACTCAGCAATACCCTGCGCAGGGCGTTTCCGATGGTAACACCATATCCGGGTTCCAGCGGACGGAATTCAAATTGTGCTTCAAAATCAGTTGCTTTTTGAAGAACGATTTTGTCGGGTTTCTGGAAATTTAAAATGGCCATATTTAAAATTTCGGTTTTACTTTCTTACACAAACGGAAATCCCGGAACTGAATTCCGGGATCCGTTATGGATTATTTAGAGTACAATTCTACGATCAGTTGTTCCTTGATGTTCTCAGGAACACTCTCTCTTTCGGGGTATGCCACGAAAGTTCCCTGCATTTCAGTCTCGTTCCAGTCGATCCAACTGAACTTCTGGTTCTTACCGCGGATCACGCTGGTTACAGCGGTATTGGCGGCAGACTTTTCTTTCAGTCCGATGATATCTCCTGGCTTCAGTTGATAAGAAGGAACGTTTACCACGTCACCGTTTACGGTAATGTGTTTGTGAGATACCAACTGACGGGCAGCGGGGCGGGAAGGAGCGATACCGAGGCGGAACACGGTATTATCAAGACGTGCTTCGAGCAGTTTGATCAGGTTTTCACCTGTAACACCTTTTCTACGGGCAGCTTCTTCAAAAGTTCTGCGGAATTGTTTTTCCAGTACACCGTAAGTGTATTTGGCTTTTTGCTTTTCACGGAGCTGAAGGGCGTATTCACCCAGGCTCTTTCTCTTACGGGCAGCACCGTGCTGACCGGGAGGGTTGCTGTTTTTGTTCAGCCATTTGCCATTGCCCAGAATGGGCTCACCAAAGATTCTGGAGATTTTGGTCTTAGGACCAGTGTAACGTGCCATAATTTTTAATGCTTTCGATTTTTTTATGAATCAGGTACGTGATCAGTGAAAAATCGTAAAAAATAAATCACGTGCCTAAAATGAAAATTTTGAATTCTGAATTTTGGATGCTGAAGGAAGGATTGCCCAACGGTTCAACATCCAAAATTTAAAATCCAAAATTCAAAATATAATTAAACCCTTCTCTTTTTGGGAGGACGGCAGCCGTTGTGTGGCAGCGGGGTTACGTCTTTGATCATGGTTACTTCAATACCGGAGTTGGCGAGTGCGCGGATAGCGCCTTCACGACCTGAACCGGGTCCTTTCACAAACACATCGCATCTTTTCATGCCTGCTTCCAGCGCTACTTTAGCAGCGTCCTGGGCAGCCATCTGAGCCGCGTAAGGAGTGTTCTTTTTAGATCCGCGGAAACCCATTTTACCGGCGCTGGACCAGGAGATCACCTGACCACTCTTATTGGTCAAACTGATGATGATGTTATTGAAGCTGGCGGAGATATGTGCATCACCGTAAGCATCCACCTTTACAATTCTTTTCTTCGTTGAGGCTTTGGCTGCGTTGCCTTTGCCACCTTGTGCTTTTGCCATAGTTTTTTTAAACGAGGTATTCTTTAACAATAAAGTTCAGCTTATCCCTCCCCGCAGAAGAATACGGATCCGGGAATCAGCGCATCACGCCGCAGCGCGATTACTTCTTAGGTGCCTTCTTCTTACCTGCAACGGTTTTACGTTTACCTTTGCGGGTACGGCTGTTGGTTTTGGTACGCTGACCACGAACAGGGAGGCCTTTTCTGTGGCGCAGACCGCGGTAGCATGCGATGTCAAGCAAGCGCTTGATGTTCATCTGCACTTCACTGCGAAGCTGGCCTTCCACCTTGAACTCACCATTGATGATATTACGGATGGCAGCCTGTTCTTCATCGTTCCACTCATTTACTTTCTTGTCGAAGCTGATGCCAGCTTTGTTCAGAATGTACTGAGCAGTAGAACGGCCTATTCCGTAGATATAGGTAAGCCCAATCTCGCCCCTTTTGTTCTTCGGTAAGTCGATACCTGAAATACGAGCCATGTTGCTATTTTGATTTTTAAATGTTAACTGCGCTTGCGCTTATCCCTGGCGTTGCTTATAACGGGGATTCTTTTTGTTGATCACGTACAGCCTGCCTTTTCTCTTCACGATCTTGCAATCTGTACTTCTTTTCTTGATAGAAGCTCTAACTTTCATGATGCGATTTTATTTATATTTTGAATTTTGAATCCGGAATTTTGAATTGTTTCATCAAAACCCGAAACCCATCATCTAAAATTAATTTCCCCAACAAGAACCAGTTGTCATCCCTACCCTTCTCTTCTTCCGGTTCTTTTCTTATTCAATTTTGAATGGTGCATTCAATCCAACATTCAAAATCCAAAATTTACTTATACCTGAAAATGATCCTTCCCCTGCTCAAATCATATGGGCTCATCTCCACACCCACCTTATCGCCAGGAAGAATTCTGATATAGTGCATCCGCATTTTCCCGGAGATGGTGGCCAGTATCTCGTGGCCATTTTCCAATTTCACCTTGAACATTGCGTTTGACAATGCTTCTAATATTATCCCGTCTTGCTTTATAAGTGCTTGTTTCGCCATACAGATTTTGGGAGCGCAAAGATAGCATTATTACCCCGAATCTGAAAAAATATAATAATTTTTTTTCAGAGCCTGTGGATAACACCTGCGTTTTCGCTGCTCAGGGCGCAAATCTACATCAAAATCAATTGGGATGCAACTCAACTTTGGTCATGGCCAGGTAGTAGTTCTGCAACTCGTGCACATAAATTGAACGGTTGATGTGCCGCCGGTCTTCCCGATACCAGATGTCCATTCCCATAAAACTGCCCGCCTGGGGTATCCAGAGACGGAACGGACCTTTCAGGTACTTTACAGAACCATCAGTCTGGAACTGCGCCTCGAAACCCAGTGCCAGCAATTGTTCATGGTTCAGCGGAATAGGATGTACATCTTCTGCGGGGTACCAGAATTCCTGCACATCCGTTTTTACCTGTACCAGTTTGTCTTCCTTTTGTACACCTGTCACCTCTCCTTTCCATTCTCTTCCTTCAAAACTGGCAATTACATAATCTCCTGCTTTTAAGTCGTGAACGTTGATCATATATGGCAAATTTTAATGGAATATACCATTTTTTTCTATTCCGCCCAACTCATTACATAGCCCTGATTTTCAATATCCAACGCAGCTTTTGTAAGTTGAAGCGGGTGAAAAGTATCGATCATTACGGCCAGTTCCTTCGTTTCTTTGGCGCCAATGCTCTTCTCTACTGCTCCGGGATGGGGACCATGCGGAATTCCTGCGGGGTGTAAAGTAATCATCCCTCTGGTAACGTGCTTCCTGCTCATAAAATCTCCATCCACATAATAAAGCACCTCATCGCTGTCGATATTGCTATGGTTATAAGGTGCAGGGATGGCGTCCGGATGGTAATCATAAAGTCTGGGAACGAAGGAGCAGATCACAAAGTTGTGCGCCTCAAATGTTTGGTGAACCGGAGGTGGCTGGTGCACCCTTCCGGTGATGGGTTCAAAATCGTGGATGGAGAACGCGAACGGGTAACAGCAACCATCCCACCCCACCACATCAAAAGGATGCGTACCGTAATGCAGTCCGTACATCATACCTTTTTTCTTCGCCCGTACCAAAAAGTCACCGGTTTCATCGTGCGTGGCCAGCCGGTGCGGCGGACGAATATCACGTTCGCAGAAAGGAGAATGCTCCAGCAATTGCCCGAATTTGCTCATATATCTTTTGGGGTAACGTACCGGGCTGAATGATTCAACAATCAATAGTCGGTTCGCTTCAGTAGCAAAATGCAGTTGATAAATGGTGCCGCGCGGGATCACAAGGTAATCGCCGTAGCCAAAGTCGATTTCACCGTACATCGTTTTCAGCACGCCTTTTCCTTCGTGTATAAAGATCACTTCGTCTGCATCGGCGTTCTTATAGAAGTATGTCTCCATGCTTTTCCTGGGCGCGGCCAGCACAATATGGCAATCACTGTTCACGAGAACGGGGATTCTGCTTTCCAGGAAATCATCAGCGGGCGGTACTTTAAACCCCTCAAAACTGCGGTGGCTCAGCATTTTCTCTTCTGCAATTTCAGGTGCCACGCTGTATTGCGGTTCTGTACGCACGATCTGTGTAGGCGGATGGCAGTGGTACAATAAAGAATAATCATTGGAGAAACCCTCAGTGGAGAAGAGTTGTTCTGAATAGAGTTGTCCGTTGGGTTTACGGAATTGTGTATGGCGTTTATGTGGGATGGTTCCCATTTTATGATAATGCGGCATAATTAGAAGTTTTACCTGTTAGAAGAAATAATAAATAGAAGAAGTAAGATTAACTACCGCGAGATGGCTTCCAGCGACACGAGCAGGAAGTAGTACTTCCAGACCCGTTTATCGATCCAATAGGTAAAATTGCGGTGAAGCGGCATAGCGTTTTTTCGTTGGTGTGAAGATAGGGAAAAACACGGTACCCGGTGCCACCGCTATAGCGGTGGCACCG
>CAMLRX010000118.1 GCA_946482545.1 uncultured Flavihumibacter sp.
ACGGGGAACAGAAAGATAAATCCGCTATCCAGTATGTGCGCAACAAACTGAACGTTGCACGTTGGTTCATTCAGGCCATCCGCCAACGTGAACAAACCATGCGCAGGATCATGGAGGCTATTGTGGAGTGGCAACAGGAATATTTTATAGAAGGAGACATCAGGGTGCTGAAACCAATGATCCTGAAGAATATTGCAGAAGTAGTAGGAATGGATATTTCCACTGTTTCGAGGATCACCTGCAATAAGTACGCAGAAACTCATTTTGGTACTATCCTGCTGAAAGATCTCTTTACCGAAGGATTGCTGACGCAGAAAGGTGATGTAGTGAGCAATAAAGTGATTCAGAACGCCATCGTGGAAGTGATTGAAGCCGAAGACAAAAGAAAACCATATACCGATCAGCAACTCGTGGCCATACTCGGACAGAAAGGGTACAACATCGCAAGAAGAACCATTGCCAAGTACCGCGACCTGTTGCAGATTCCCGTTGCTCAGATGAGGTGCCTCTGGGCATGATGTTTGAAAAAACCCCTTAATAACTAAACACAATTATGGCTGCAATGCAAAAAATTCTGGTGGTCGATGATGACAGAGACATGTGCCTGCTCCTCAAGGGCTTTTTGTCCCGCCACGGGTATGATGTAATGGATACCCTTAATGGTAAAAAAGCGCTGGAGATCGTGGATACGTTCAGTCCCGACCTTGTGATGGCCGATTTCCGCCTTGATGATATGGATGGGCTTCAGTTGCTCACCCGCATCAAAGAGAAAAATCCGGACATCCAGGTAATCGTCATGACGGGTTACAGCGATATCAAACTGGCCGTGGAAGTAATGAAAATGGGCGCCTTCGATTATGTGACGAAGCCCCTGCTGCCAGATGAAATTCTGCTCACCATAAAAAAAGCATTGCACAGCCCCGCGCCGGAAAGCCGCAAAGAAGAACTGAACGGGCATCCCGAAACACCCAGGAAAGAAAGTGCTCCTAAGCAGAAGCTGGTATATTCCGGTGAATACATCTTCGGAAACAGTGCGCAGTTCGTGAACATCATTAAACAGATTGAATTGGTGGGGCCCACCAATTTCAGTGTCATCATATATGGAGAATCGGGAAGTGGCAAGGAAGCCATCGCACAGGAAATCCATAAAAAAAGTAAGCGGGCGGATAAGCCCTTCGTGGCCATAGATTGTGGCGCCCTCTCCAAAGAACTCGCGGCCAGCGAATTGTTCGGACACGAAAAGGGTTCCTTCACCGGAGCGCTTCAACAAAAGCCCGGCAGTTTTGAGCTGGCGAACGGGGGAACCATCTTCCTCGACGAAATCGGTAACCTGCCCTACGATGTGCAGGTCTCCTTATTAAGAGTGGTACAGGAAAGAAAAATGCGCCGCGTGGGGGGAACAAGGGATATCGAACTGGATGTGCGCATCATCGTAGCCAGCAACGAAAGACTCTGGGAAGCTTCCAGGAACGGAAAATTCCGCGAGGACTTGTACCATCGTTTCAACGAATTCAGTATTGATGTTCCACCGCTCCGCGAAAGGAAAGAAGACATCATGGTGTTCGCGCGCCATTTCCTGGGCTTAACCAATAAAGAACTCGGTAAGAACGTAAAAGATTTTTCACCCGAAGTGGAGCACATCTTCCTGCACTATGTGTGGCACGGAAACCTTCGCGAATTGAAGAATGTTGTGAAGAGAGCCACCCTCCTTGCGGATGGTGACCTGATTGAATCCAGATTCCTGCCATTCGAAATTTCAAATTTTTCCAAACTGCAATTCGGGGGAACCGCTTCGGCCGCACCAACGCCAGAACCTCTACCTTCCGCCACCATTATACCATCCAATCAACCGATGCAGCCGGCTCCAATTGCGCCTGCGCCACAAAAACCTGTAATCCATGACCACTCCCTGAAATCAGCCAGTCTCGACGCGGAATATGAAATGATCGTAGAGGCCCTGAAACAGGTAAACTTTAATAAAAGCAAGGCCGCGCGCCTGCTGAACATCGACCGGAAAACACTGTACAATAAAATGAAACAGTACCAGGATCTGGTCAACAAATAATGCCGCCGATGGGCAAGAGTGAAAACAACGACCTCCACTTTCTCCGGGTATTGTTCGGGGACGCGGAGGCGGAAACAGATGCAAGAGAAAGGCTGGCGGGGGCTTTTCCAGGTATCATTTACATCTATGATACCACTGAAAAGAAACTCCGGTACACCAATCCCGGTTTTACCAGTATTCTTGGCTTCACCAAAGAAGAGGCCGAAGGATGGGACGATTTCGGGAACCTTGTTTATAAAGAAGATCTGGACCTCGTTCAGACTGAAATAGACCGCTTCCTGAAGGAAGACGGTCAGCACTCCTTTAATTGCAGACTTAATAAAAAAGAAGGGGACTGGACCTATTTCCGCACCAAAGGAACCGTCCTCCGTAAAGATGATTCGGGTAAACCACTATCGCTGTTATTCGTTGCTGAAGACATCAGCAAAGAGATGGCCCGGGAGAAAGAACTGCTCGAAACACGAAGCCTGTTGTCGGATACCGAAGAACTGCTCGGGTACGGGCAATTCAGTTGGAATACAGCTACCAATGAATTTATCTGGTCTGAAGGCATGTACCGCATCTTCGGCTATGCCAAAGAAATGGTGCCGGAAAAATTGACGTACGACTGGTTCCTTTCCCAGGTGAATAGTGAAGAGCGCGAAATGGTTGACAGCGCTATGAAAGCCGCTTTGAACCAAGGTACTCCATTTGAAGTGGAATGTACCGTTGAACCACAGGGCCTTCTCCCAAGGTTGATCGTGATACAGGGAAAACCCGTTCCCAGCGGCAATAATGGTTCGCTGAAACTGATCGGTATTACCAGGGATATAACGGAGAGCCGTATGCGCGACAAGGAACGGGAGCGTATGATCCGCGACCTGCACCGTTCCAACCTTGAGTTGGAAGAGTTCGCTTATGTTGCTTCACACGACCTGCAGGAGCCGCTCCGGAAAATAAGTACCTTCAGCGAAAGGCTCCGGACCCGTGCCGCAGAAGAGTTGTCGCCCGAATCTGCTGTTTACCTGAACAGAATACTTGCCAGTACCGCGAACATGCGGCAACTGATCGATAACCTTTTGGAGTTTTCCCGCGTAAGCCGTAACCAGTCCGATTTTCAACGCATCTCCCTGAACGATATCCTGGAGGAGGTCCGGAACGAATTTGAACTGAGCATTGAAGAAGCGGGTGTAACCTTGCAGGTGGAAACCTTGCCTGAACTGGAAATGAATCCCACGCATGCGCGCAGACTTTTCGGCAACCTCGTGAACAACGCCATCAAATTCAGGCGAAACGATGTACAGGCGTTTGTGAAGGTAACAGCATCCAAACTTTCCAAAACCGAACTGGAACACTTTCATCTTCCTTCCAATAAAACCTATTTTTCCATTCAGGTGGAAGACAATGGCATCGGCTTCGAAGAAGAGTATGCCAACAGGATATTCCAGATCTTCCAACGGCTGCATGGAAAAGCCGAATACCCGGGATCGGGACTGGGTCTCGCCATCTGTAAAAAAATCGCGGAAAACCACGGAGGGTTCATCTACGCTGAAAGTACGCCCGGCAAAGGTTCCCGTTTTTTCATCATTTTACCCGAACAACAATAACCCTTAATGGCAGTTACCGCAAAACCAACCCGTATCCTGATTGTAGACGATGACGAAGATGATTTTTTCATCACCAGCGATTACATCCGGGAAATCAGAGATGTTCCTTTCGAGATAGAATGGTGTTTCCGGTACGCCGATGCCCTGCAGGCTTTGCAGGCGGCCAGGCATGATATCTACCTCGTAGATTACAGGCTGGGTGCGAAAACAGGACTGGAGTTGTTGCAGGAAGCCATAGAAGCCGGATGCGAGGAACCTGTGATCCTGCTCACCGGAAAGGGCAATCCCGAAGTGGATAAGAAGGCCATGGAAATGGGTGCGGTGGATTATTTGGTGAAGCCTGAACTGAACCCGGAGAAACTGGAAAGAAGCATCCGTTACGCCATTGAAAGGTCGCACGCCATGAAGGCGCTCCGGGCCCAGGAGAAACGGTACCGTACTATTTTCGAGCAATCGAAGGATGCCGTATTCATAGCCGATGAAAATCTTGCTTTCCGTGATGTGAATGCCGCCGCGCTTGAGTTATTGGGTGCACCCATTGAAGAAATACTCGGAAATACCCTGTACGCGTATATGCCGCTGGAACAGCAGCGCGATGCACTGAGCGCCCTGATCAGTGAAGTACACGAAGTGGATGATGAAGAAATTGTGCTGCGGAATTCCGAAGGGGAAACGCGCTTCTGTATCCTCTCCGCGTCATTGATCACGGAACGGGCGAAGCCTTCTTATATCCAGGGCATCATCCACGATATCACGAACATCAGGCGGGAAGAAAAAGCCACTTTGCTGGCCGAAAAACTCGCATCCGCCGGAAGGCTGGTACGTACCCTGGCACATGAAGTGAGAAATCCCCTCAACAACATCAATCTTTCGATCGAACAACTGCAGCCCAATTGTCAGCCCGACGACCAGTTGTACCTTGATATCATTCACCGCAACAGCAGGCGGATATCCGACCTTATCACGGAACTGCTCAATTCAGCAAGGCCATCTGAAATGGCGCTTACAAAAACAGCGCTGCAAACTATTGTGGACGAGAGTCTGGCCGCTGCAATTGACCGTATTACGCTGCACAAAATCAATGTACGTATTCATTATCCCGATCATGAAGCATTCATTCTGGCAGATAAAGAGAAACTGAAAATCGCTTTCCTTAACATCATCATCAACGCCGTGGAAGCCATGGAGCCGGAGAAAGGGTCACTGTCTATCAACGTTTCGGCCAACAACAATGCTTTTCGTGTGATCATCGCCGATAATGGTTCGGGCATATCGGAAGAGCACCTCTCCCGGTTGTTTGAACCTTATTTTACCTCAAAAAGAAATGGTATGGGACTGGGACTGGCCGCTACGCTCAATATTCTGCAATCACACAAAGCGGAAGTGGATGTGAAGTCTGAATGGGGCAAGGGCACCAGTTTTATACTTGATTTTCCAGCGCATGAATAAACGCCTGAGTAACCATATTTGCATTCACCATATGAAAACAAAAAAGCGCATCATACGATACGCTTTTTTTAATGATATGAACTGGAAATGATTTTACAATCCGCTGAATGTTATCCCGATCTGGTAAGGACGTATTTCAGGACCAAATCCTTCTTTGATTAATGTAGTAATGGAGTAGCTGCCGAACAGGCTCAGGTTACCATAACCTGCACGGAGGGTTCCGGAGAGGCGCGTGCTGTTGAAGAAACGTTTGCTGGTTTCTTTGAGTGTGTAGGCGTTCAGCGTGTTGCCGCTGGAGTTCTGCCAGGTTTTACCTTTGGTATGCGCGTTCACCATGGTACCTACTTTTGCGCCGATGGCGAATTTCCAACTGCGGTCCATGTCTTCGGGTTTGAGGGCGAAGCGCAGTTCTACGGGAGCCTCCAGGTAGGCGGTGGTCAGTTTATATTTTTTGAAGTGGTTGGTATCGGCCACATCGCGGAAGGGCAGTGTGCTGGCCGAAGACTTCACGTCAACGGTATATTTGTCGAAATAGATATTGCTGGAAGAAACGCCCGCTCCGATGCCCACGCTGAACCTGGGATCGGTTTTAAAGGGGAAGTCGAACATGAAATACGCGTTAAAACCGCGTGAAAGGCCTTTGATCCGGATGGAGTCGGGGGCGCCGGCCCAGTTGTCGATCCCGATCTGGAACATAAAATGATCGGCCGATCTGTTTTTCATAACCACCTTACTCCAGTCTTTTTTCGGCTTTTGGGGCTTATTCTCTGTTGAGTCCTGGGCCATCAGTTGAAAACCGGTTGCCAGGGTCAGCAACACCATCAGAATTTTCTTCATAAACATATTTGATTCGCAAATGTATCCTGCGGGGATGAAATTCGGGCTGCAAAATATGTTAAAAAGCGCTATGATGGGCTGGTTCTGCGACGAGGTAGTACATTTTTTCGATCTCTTCCTTCTTTAGCAAGGTTGCCTGTGCTTTGGAAACCGGTGTTTTGCGCCATTCTGTTCCGGGGTTCAGCCTCAGTTTCGCACCGTTATTTTCCAGTTGAAGGGGCAGGTTAAACCCGGGTACACAATCCGTGTAACGGTAACTGACGGAATCTCCGTTTTCCGAAATGCTGAACTGGAAGTGCGGAATCTGGGTGGTACGAAGGTATTGATCGAACACTTTTCCATAGTTGAACCCGGCCATCCGGGAGACAAACGTCTCTACTTCCGAAGAATTCACGGTTTTGTGGTAGAATGTTTTGTTGAGACCGCGCAGGATGTTCCGGAACAATACATCGTTGCCTATGCTGTGCCGGATGGTATGCAGCATGTTACCGCCTTTCGGGTACATATCTCCGCTTCCCTGGGCGTTTACACCGTAGGGAGGAATAATGGGTTTATCGTTGCGGATGCCTTTCCTCGTGCCGGCGTTGTACTCATTGCCCGCCTTCAGCCCGAAATGGTATTCGGTGAAGAGTGTTTCGCTGTAATTGGTAAATCCTTCGTGCACCCACATATCGGCCAGGTCGTTGGTGGTGATGTTGTTGCCGAACCATTCGTGGCCGCTTTCATGGACCACGATAAAGTCCCATTTCAGTCCCCAGCCCGTGCCGGAACCGTCGCGTCCCCTGTATCCGGGCGCGTAATGGTTGCCGTAGGCTACGGCGCTCTGGTGTTCCATTCCGGTGTGTGGCACATCAATCAGTTGGTACCCATCTTCATAAAAAGGATAGGGGCCAAACCAGTGTTCAAAAGCTTTGAGGGTGTTGCGGGCTTCGTTGGGAAGGTATTGTTGCGCCCGGGTTTTGTTGTAATCCAATACCCAGTAAGTGATGTCCAGGTTTCCTTTTTCTCCTTTATATACTTCGGAAAAGCTGGTGTACTTCCCGATATACGGGATGATGTTGTAGTTGTTGATGGGGTTTTTCACGGCCCAGGTGTACGCTGTTTTACCACCTGCTACTGCCGTTTTTTTCTGCAACTTTCCATTGGCCACGGCTACGAGGGTATCAGGCAACACCATGGTAAGCGATGCGCCGGCATCGGGTTCATCGCTTTGATGGTCTTTGCAGGGATACCAGACGGAGGCGCCGAGTCCCTGACAGGTAACGGTCATCCAGGGCCTGCCGAGGGAATCTTTGGTGAAGGTCCAGCCCCCATCCCAGGGGGCGCGGATCGCCTCATGTACCTTCCCGCTGTAAAATACATCGATGGTATGGGTGGAAGAAACCGGCAGCGCCGGTGTTTTTACGAACCAGGCAGCGCCTTCGCGCGTGTAGTTCAGCCGTGTTTTTTTATCGAGCAGAATGCTGTCGATGCCCAGGGGTTCCATCAGGTCGAGTTGTAAGATGGGACCACTTTTGGCCGTAATGCCAAAACGGATGGTGTTTTTCCCTTTCAGTGATTTTGCATTGTAATCCGGTTCAACAGTAAGATCATAGCGCAATACATTCCACCAGTTGCGGTAAGCTGTGATGCTTCCGCGAAGCGTATCGGCCTTTGACCAGGATTTTTCCTGCGCCTGTGCAGCAACGGAGAGCAGGGAAAGAAAAAGAAGGTATGCCGGAAAAGAAATGTACCGCATCATTCAACGTGTTTGAACGTTAAAGCTACACGGTTTTTCCTGGTGAACTTGCCCGTTAATTGA
Source organism: uncultured Flavihumibacter sp. (assembly GCA_946482545.1). Next base: position 7,739 of record CAMLRX010000118.1, read on the forward strand.
CCGAAACTCACCGTATTTTGGTGGCAGGAAAGAAGATCTTGAACACGGATCCCTGTTGCTCAACGGAACTTACACTGATCGCCCCTTCGTGCATTTCAACGATTTTTCGGCAGGTGGCGAGGCCAAGGCCCGTTCCCTGGTAATCGCTGGTGGGGTGCAGCCTTACAAACGGGTTGAACAACTTATGCAGGTAAGCCTGAGGAATGCCAATCCCATTGTCACTTATCGTTATGGTGGTGCCGCTGCCGGTGTTGCTGGCTTGAATGGTCACCACCGGGGGAACCTCCTTTTTCCTGAACTTGATGGCGTTACCGGTGAGGTTCAGGAAAAGCCGGAACAACTGGGTTTTGTCGCCCAGTACAACCGGGAGTTCGTTCCACGACAACTGTGCGCCGTTCTCAGTAATGAGTGGCTGGAGGTCACCGGCCACTTCTTTCATCAGTAGGTTAAGGTCTGTTGGTTCGGAATCGCCGGACAACTTACCCGCACGCGCGTAATTGAGCAGGTTGATGATGAGCTTTTGCATCCTTTCCGCGCCATCGCTGGCACGGAAAATATACTCCTGTGCAGTTTCATCCAGTTGGGACTTATACTTTTTCTCCAGCAGCATCAGGAAGGAGCGGGTCATCCGCAAAGGCTCCTGCAGGTCATGCGAGGTAATGCGCGCATATTCATCGAGTTCACGGTTGGAAGCGCGCAACTGCTCGTTAATGTTTGCGATCTTTTTTTCAGAACGGATGAAATACAGCGAGAGCGCGATCAGCAATCCAGCAGAGAGGGCGCCGATTACAATGGTCCATATCCTGTTGTGCAGGGCCATTTTTTCTATTCTGGCTTTCATGGCCGTACTATCCGCCAGAAGTTGATCTTCCAGCGCTTTGCTCCGTTCCCGGAATTTTTCCATCAGCAATTTTCCCTGTCCATCGTGAACAAATTCCAGTCCACCGGTAAGGCCTTCTGCACTAAAGATGGCCATTCCCTTGTTTAGGCGGTCGATCCTGTTCCTGGCGGCCTCCCGCATGTTGCGCAGTTCCGCGCCGAAGCGTTTCGCCACGGCAGTATCCCGCTCCAGCGACCGCATGGTATTTTCAAACCCTGATACCGAACTGTTGTAGTTGTTGAGGTACCATTCATTGTTCACCAGGTAATAACCGCGCATGGCGGATTCTGCTTGTAAGAGATCAACATTCAATGCCTTTACATCGTTCAGGAGATTTTCGTTCTCATGGATGGCACGCCTTGTATCAGTAAGTTTGAATGCATTGGTGATGAGAATGGCAAAACCCGCCAGCAGGATGAGCAGCGAGATGCACAGGTAGAGATAGGTTCGTTTCGTAAAGTTCAAAGTAAAGAAGGTTAATGGCTGTTCCGAAGATAAGAAAATAAGGATTTACTTCTGCGTACCTTCCTCTAACGCTTCTTTCAATTCCCCGGCCTTCTCACTTACCGGTGTGCCCGGCGGGATTTTTTTCAGCCACTCCCTGGTTTTTTCCTCGTTCTTTTCATCGGCATAGCCAAGGGCCATAAAGAAAGCCGCTTCGTAGCGGAACACGGAACTTCCGTTGTACACTTTGCGCAAATCCGTTCTTGCCTCATTGGTTTCACCGGTAAAAAACAGGCATACGCCCCGGTAAAAAAGCGCCACCTGGCTGGAGCTATCAATCATGAGGGCCTTATCCAGCAATGGGAGTGCTTTTTCATATTCCGTTCTATTAAAAAGCACGGAGGCGGCCAGCAGCAGGGAGTCGGTTCCTCCGCCTCTTTCAATCGGGTTCTCCATTTTCATCTGCCCCCAACGGTCGATGTACCCGGGTGATGGCCATAAGAAAATAACGGCCACAATGGCCACAGACGCAATGCCCGCGAAGATGTAACGCCTGCGCCTGACCGAGGCCCTGCGTACACGCTTCGAAAAAACGGGATCGGCCTTCAGCTTTTGTTTAAAAGCAGTTCGCTCCTCCTCGTTCATCGCGCCTGAAAGGTATCTTTCTATGTTCAACTCCGATGCATCCATCTGAAACTGTTTTAAGGATGAAAAAATCCCAGTGTGAAGCGCTGACCTTTCTCCGAAACAATCTTTCGCAACCAGCTTCCCCATAAAATAAAAGCGTTGCCCGGATTTCTTCCTTAATCTACTTAAAAAATCCATGCCTTTCGCCCTGAAACCCCATTTTCGCCCCGCCCTTCCTATCTTTGCCGAAACTTGATTCATTGCTCGAGAACAAATCTATTATTCAGAAACAGGAGAAAGCGCTCCTGGTGGGACTGGTTACCAAAGAACAAACGGAACAACAGGTACTGGAATACCTGGATGAATTGCAGTTCCTCGCGGAAACCGCAGGCGCCGTGACCGTGAAAAAATTCTATCAGAAACTGGCGCATCCCGATAGCCGGACTTTCGTGGGAAAAGGAAAACTGGAAGAAATTAAACAGTATGCCCTCAGCAAAGGTGCGGAACTCCTGATATTCGACGACGAACTTACCGGATCGCAGATCATCAATATTGAAAAAGATACCGGGATAAAAACGATTGACCGCTCCGATCTTATCCTGGACATTTTCGCCCGCAGGGCAAAAACGGCACAGGCGAAAACGCAGGTGGAACTGGCCCAGTACCAGTACCTGCTGCCCCGGCTGAAAGGGATGTGGAAACACCTGGAAAGGCAGGGAGGGGGTATCGGCACAAGAGGTCCCGGGGAAACTGAGATCGAAACCGACCGCCGGATCGTAAAGGACAAGATCGTATTGCTCCGCAAAAAACTCGCGGAAATAGACAAACAGGCTTTCACCCAACGCAAGGACCGCGGTGAATTCATTCGCGTGGCGTTGGTAGGGTACACGAATGTGGGCAAGTCCACGCTGATGAATATCCTCAGTAAAAGTGAGGTTTTCGCGGAGAATAAGCTTTTCGCCACCCTCGAAACCACTACGCGTAAAGTCGTGTTTGAAAGTACGCCTTTCCTCTTGAGCGACACTGTGGGCTTTATCCGCAAACTCCCCCACCACCTGGTGGAAAGTTTCAAAAGCACGCTGGATGAAGTACGGGAAGCCGATATCCTGCTGCATGTTGTGGATGTATCGCATCCGGCTTACGAAGACCAGTACGGTGTGGTGAACAAGACCCTCCAGGAACTGAAAGCCTTCGATAAACCGATGATCACCATTTTCAACAAACTTGACCTCTATGAGGAACGCACGTTCGATGAATGGCTGGAAGAAGGTGTAAAACAACAGATACTGGAAGAACTGAAAGAGAAATGGCAGCGTTATACCGACGGGAATTGTGTTTTCGTTTCCGCCATTGAAAAGCGGAACATCGAACAATTGCGGACCCGTATTTTATATAAGGTGCGCGACCTCTACCAGGAGCGGTTCCCCTATAAATCCGAATACTTCTATTAATGAGTGGGCTGAACTGGATAAAAGTGGCCGATAGTGTAAATGAATTTGTTTTGGGTCCCAACAACATCGGGATCATCGAGGCGGATGGGAAAAGAATGTGCATTGGTCGCCACGGAGAAAAATGGGTGGCTTTTGCGCTGAAGTGCCCACATGCGGGCGGCATCATGGCCGATGGCTTTTTTGATGCCATGGGAAATGTGGTATGTCCGCTGCACCGTTATAAATTCAACGCTGAGAACGGGAGAAACACGAGCGGAGAGGGTTATTATCTGCGCACCTGGCCGGTGGAAATACGGGATAGCGGCGTATTCATCGGGATAAAGCCAGGCTTCTTCAGTTCATTGTTCCAATAGTTCGAAAGGCAGCAGCAATTCAAAATAAGGTACGGGGTGTTCATTGTCTCCAAAACGAAGCGTTCCTTCCACAGATTTTGCCATCTTCTGCGCAAGCGCCCATCCTAAGGAGGCTTCCACAAGTGCGCCGGATTCATGCGTGCCTGTGTAAGAAATCCTGAAACGCAACCTCGCTTTATTGTTCCGTTGCATTTCATCCAATTGTGTTTCCAACTGGATATACCCCTCCTTCGTGAGCCTGAAAGCCTGTGCCAGCAATACCTGTAACACCTGTGTTGTTTGCTGGCCATGTCCCGCAACACTTTTAGGAACGGATGGGTGAATCACGGTATGCACCTTCAGTGGTTTTCCCTGTACCAGCATGTTGAAACGCGTGGCCAGTTCCTCCGTGATTTTCCGGATGCAAAGCGGGTGTTTTTCTTCCAGCAAATTTTCGGGAATATCGTTGGAAAGCTGGATCATTTCATCCGCTGTTTCTGAAGCATGCCGGATCGTTTCATCAAGTTGTTGCAGAAAAATCTGTTGCTCAGGTGAAAGCGGTGTTTGCAGCAGTTGCGCTGTAATACTGGCCACCCCCTGCAAAGGTGTTCTTACATCGTGTTTAATGTGGTGGGCAAGCGTTTGTAACTTGAGTTCCATTGCGTTGGCCCTTGAAGAACTTGTTTCCAGCATCTCCCTGTAGTTCACGGCATCCGTATTGTCTTTGGTGATACCGGCCACCCCTGTGAGCCGCCCCTCCTGATCAAAAAATGGAAACTTCACGGTGAACACATGAGTTTTTCCCCAGGGGCCATTAAATACATTTTCCATCTCCAGCGGCTCCAGCGATTGAATCACTTTTGCGTCGGCATCGGCGTAGGTTTTGAGGAACGACTCGTCGTGGCCATACACTTCAAAAATCGTTTTACCGATCACTTCTTCCGGACGGCGGTTGATGTAGTGAAGAAAGGTTTGGTTCACGGTTACATACTTACCATTCAGGTCTTTGATGTAGATCATCAGCGGAATGGCATCTATGAGGTGCTGCACCTGGAATTGCGCCTGTTCCCCCGCTTTTTTCAGCAGTTCCAGCTCCTGCTCCAGTTTCACCCTGTCGGTAATGTTCTTCACGATAATATGCAATCCTGAAACCGCGTGTTTATTGTAAAGCAGGTAACTGGTGATCTCCACATGCTTTTCCTCGTGGAGTGCGATCCTGAAGTTGATTTCGTGTACATCGTTTTCCAGTTGTTCTGCAAAATGATGCCTGATAACAGGTTGAAAGTATTCGGGGAAAAGTGATTCGAACAGCACAGACTTATCTTCCAGGTCCATATTGCCTGTAATGGCGAGTACCTGGTTGCTCACGAAACTCATTTTCCCATCCGGGGCGGCGATACAGATACCGATGGTGGCATTGGTGGCCAGTTGGTCGTATTTGGCTTTGAAATACCGGGTATCGGCTTCGGAACGGGTCCTTTGAAATACCTGGAATGCGGTGAAGAGGGCAAGTAAAACAATGAGTATGCCCGCAGGGAGCAGTTGATTGAAACAGATGGAAGCGATAGTGGCTCCAGCGATGAACGCCGTCAACAGGTACAATTTCTTCATATCGGAATCCGGATTTTACAGCGGGCCAACAAGTGCATGGAACGATATGCATCGTGTTTCCCGGTCCCGGCTAAAGTAAGGGATTTTTGTGTTTGACGCCTGGTCCCATCAAGATTTCATTTCAAAAAAACAGATCAACCGGAAGTAAGCAATACCTTTATGCCTCTTAACTAAAAGAGAACAAACACTTTAGAAATTCACCCGATGAATTTGTTTGAACAACTCATAGCGCTGGATGAAAAATTATTCATCGCCATCCATGCCAACGGGGCCGTATCCTGGCTCGATCCGCTGATGCTGGCATCGCGCAACGCGCTCACCTGGGTGCCGCTCTATGTCTTTGTTTTGTACTGGATCATCCGCCACAAACGCAACTACGCGCTGTTGTTCCTGCTGGGCACGTTGGCTACGTTCGCCATCACAGATTTTGTGAGTGCCAGCGTGCTGAAACCCTTAATTGGGCGGGAAAGACCCTGTTATAATGTGGCATTTGAAGGGTATTTGCGGAACATCATCGGCTGCGGCGGACGGTATTCTTTTCCTTCCTCACACGCTTCCAACCATTTCGGGATGGCGGCTTTCTGGTTCTTCAGCGTGCGGGCCATGGGCGCAAAGCGTTGGTACTGGGTCTGGGCTTGGGCGCTGCTGATCGGCTACGCGCAGATTTATGTAGGCAAACACTACCCGCTGGATATTTTGGGCGGGGCGGTATTCGGGGCCGTAACCGGCTACCTCGTATCCTTGCTGTTCACCCGCCTGATGGGAAAGAAAATTCTAACGGGGAAACGCACTACTTTTGACCCGCTTCCCTAAATTGACCTTCTTATGCAAACAACTGTACTTCCTGTAATTACCGGGAAATGGTATTACTACTGGCTTTCCATTTTAATATTGTCACTCATCCCGGGGTTGTTCACGACATTGATGGAGCAGGATGCCGCGCTTTATGCGGGCATCGCAAAGCAGATCGTGTGGCGCAACGATTGGGTGAACCTCTACGCGAACGGTGCCGACTGGCTCGATAAACCGCATCTTCCTTTCTGGATTACGGCGGCAAGTTTTAAGCTGTTTGGGATTGGTACATTTTCTTATAAACTTCCCGCCTTCTTTTGCTGGTTGGGTGCTGCCTGGTACACCGGGTCCCTCACGCGCCATTTTTATGGCGTTCATACGGGGCGGATTGCAGTGCTCATCTTTCTTTCGGCATTGCATGGTATTATCAGCATCAACGATGTGCGTGCTGAACCCTACCTTACTTTTTTCCTGATCGCCTCCTCTTTCCACCTGGTGAAGGCGGAGCGGACGGCGGTGCAATTGTTTCCTGCCGCTTTGTTCACAGCCGCTGCTGTTATGACGAAAGGCCCATTCGTATTGATCCCCATCGGAGGCGGCATGCTGATCCATTGGATGATCAAAGGCGAATGGAAACAATTTCTGCATTGGAAATGGTATGTTTACCTGCTGCTCACCGCAGTGTTTATCGTACCTGAACTCTGGTGTTTGTACCTACAGTTTGATGCGCGTCCCGAGCTACTGGTATTTGGTGAAAAAAACGTGTCGGGTATCCGTTTTTTTCTGTGGGATAGTCAATTCGGAAGGTTCTTTAATACGGGTCCGATAAAAGGCAAGGGCGATCCGTTCTTTTTCCTGCATACCCTGCTTTGGGCGTTTCTATCCTGGAGTGTTTTATTGTATGCGGGCATTGTTTCGAAATTCAGAATATTGTTCAGCGGGGAAAGAAAAGCTTCCGCGGAATGGATCAGTTTTGGCGCGGCGCTTCTTACTTTACTGGTGTTTTCGCTTTCAAGGTTCCAGCTTCCGCATTACCTCAATATACTGTTTCCTTACTTCAGCATGTTACTGGCAGCCTGGATGCTTCAGTTGCGGTCTGCATCGGCATTTAAAAAGGTATTCTATACACAGCGGGTGGTATCGCTGCTCATGGTACTTCTCCCTGCCGTGGTCATCGTTTTATTCCGTCCTCCTTACTGGTGGGTTTATCTTTTGTTGACCGGTGGTTTTCTATGGGTATGGTGGGTGATAAAAACGCAGGATCTTTCTTCTGCTATCCGGACGGGGTTGGCAGGGAGTGTGGCGGTTGCGCTGTTCCTGAACCTGTTTTTTTACCCGGCTTTGCTGGAATACCAGGGTGGATCTGTTGCCGCTGAATGGAAGAATAAGAAATATCCTGGCCGCCAGGTACAGTTTTGGGAGATCAATTCTTATGGGTTTGAATTTTATAGCGATGCGCCGGTGTTGCGGTCTGCTGAAATCGAAATGCCGCTGTTGTACACCGGCAGGGTAGGTCTCGAAAAACTGGACAGCATGGCGCTTCCCTATAAGGTTGACGCGGTATTTTCCAGTTTTCCGGTTACCAGGTTGAATGGCCGGTTTTTAAATCCCGCTTCGCGGGCCTCCCGGTTGGATAGTGTTTGGTTACTGCAGGTTAACCCAGTGGATTTGAATAATTTAGAAAAAAAATAAAGAAAATGGCGCTTTGTTTTTGTTGATATGTGAAAATCCCTATTTTTGCACTCCCGAATCAGTAATGAACCGGGAAAACAAATTCCTCCTTAGCTCAGTTGGTTAGAGCATCTGACTGTTAATCAGAGG
>CAMLRX010000119.1 GCA_946482545.1 uncultured Flavihumibacter sp.
TAATATTTTGTGGCGTTTACGGAAACAAATTCCATATCGGAAATAAACTGCTGTTCGCTTTCCCGGAATTTGAGTGGTTCTATCCGTGTGTCCCATTTGAGTTTATTGAAACCGAAGATGGGCTGGTTGTACCCGATGGTATAAGGAACTGCATTGTAGAGTGTGGTATTCCTGTCGAAATCATCGAAGCGTTGCAGTTCTGTGGCGCCGTAGATGGTGCCGCCTGTTGCCGTGATGCCCTGGCTGAAAGAAAGGTTCAGCATGGAATTGTTGTTATGCACAGGCTGAAACAGCACCGTTCCATTGGGCTGCAGCACCTGGTAGAAGGTGCGTTGAAAACCGGGCAGCGTTCCCTGGAGTTGCAGTTGCGGCGCGTAATTCGAGCGGTAGGTGCGCCATTCCCAGTACCGTGTTTCTTTTAAGGTGGTGGCCTGTCTTGCGGCAATGGAACCCTGTTTCGCCATTTCCACCACTTCGTTCAGGGATAACCGTATGGTATCTTCTGTTTGCTGCGCCAGTGCCATTCTCCCGAAAAGCAGCAGGCCCGTTATGATGGCTGTTCTCATTTCGTGATGATGATTTCCCTGGCGTTTTTAAAACTGCTCATATCGGAAGTGATGATCACTTCTCCGGCCCGGATGTTTCCGGAAAGTTCCACATGATCGAAATTGCTCAATCCTTTTTGTACGGTCCTGCGTACCGCTTTTTCTCCTTTCACCACGAATACATCCTGCGTACCAGCGCCTCCGGTAAATGCCGGTCCGTTCACCACCCGCAGCACATTGGCGTGCCTGTTGGTGACCACATACACATCCACTTTCAGCGAAGGGCGCAACAAAGAATCCTGCGTATCCAACCGTACATCGAAGTTGACCAGGCTATTTTTTACGGAGGGATATACCGCCACAATTTCGCCGCGTTGCTTTTTGTTACTGATGCCCACAATTACCGGCATGCCGTTGTGCAGTTCTTCGAGGTAAGCATCGGAGATGCTGCCCGCTATTTTAAAACTGCTGAGGTCCGCTATCCGTACCAGTTCCGCGCCTTCGCCTATGGAAGCGCCCACATTCTTATTGATCCAGGTAATCACGCCGGGACGTGTGGCAATGATGCCCGCCAGTTCTTTTTTCCTGGCCATCTCGCTGAGTTCGTGCCGCTGGATCGCCACCTCAATTTCAGATTCCCTGATTTCCACTTTCATGGTCTGTTGCTTGCTCTGGATTTCATTCTCCAACTGTATCTTTTCCAGCCTGGCCACTTTCAGGTTCATCTCGGCCTGCTCCACACTTTCACGTGTACCGCCGCCTGCTTTGAACAAACGACGCGCACTTTCCACTTCCGCTTCCAGGCTGCTGATGCGGAGTTGCTTGATGTCGTTGCCCGATTTCAAGTCGAAATAACTTTTGCTCAACTCCAGCTTCAGTTTCCGGAGGTTGTTCTCTTTGGATTCGAGTAAGAATTTTGCTTTGTCGAAAGCGGATTGAACAGCGGCTTTATCCAGCTTCAGCAATGATTGTCCTTTCACGACTGAAGTACCCGCATCCGCCAGTACTTCCAGGATGGCCGCCTGCACCGGGCTGGTAATCACTTCTTCGAATTCCGGCAATACTTCTCCTGAAGCCGTGATGGTGTTTTCTACGTCGCCGGTCTCTACAACAGCCGTGGTGATGCTGTTGGCCGCTACGGTTGCACGGAAAGTGTTGCGCAACACCATGACCAGCACGAGGATCACGATGATGGAAGCCGCCACAATTAGCAGCAGCTTCCTTTTTTTCATGGTATATACTTCTTTAGGGAGGGCTCGGTCCATTTACTCGTATTTTGGACAGAAGTGTTCCAAGCCGGATGCCAGAATTAATTTATTGAAAATGAATAACTTGAAATAATGGTGTGCGCAAAAAATGTCCGGAATCGGACAGTTGTGTCCGGAACCTTACACCACCATGGGCCGGAAATGAAAACTAAACGCATGCTTAAAAAACGGATATTTATAGAAACAATGCGATATGGAACCCCGTAAGCCCGTCTCCCGGAAGAAACGCGTATTGCGCACTATAGGCCTCACGGTTACGGCTATCCTTTTTATAGGGTTTCTCGCCTTCAAGCTGAGCCCCTGGCCCTCGGCCCTGCTCATCCGTTCCGCCTTCAACAAGGAAGCCATTAAAACAAATAAAGCGCTGGAAAAACATGTACCCGCAGGTGTGGTTGCCGTTCCGGATGTGGTTTATGACCCCGGCGACAAAAACGCGTTGATGGACATTTACTACCCATCCTCCGTTGAGCAGGATGAAAAACTTCCTGTGATCGTGTGGACCCATGGCGGCGGGTGGATTTCGGGCAACAGAAAGCAGGTGGGCAATTACTGTAAAATACTCGCGGCCAAAGGATATGTAGTGGTTTCTCTGGAATTCACCATCGCACCGGAGGCGCATTATCCTGTGCCCTTACAACAAACCAACCGGGCGCTGCACTACCTTCTGCAATTTGCCACCAGTTACCATATAGATACCAACAGGTTCGTTTTTGCCGGTGATTCTGGCGGTGCGCACATGGCCGCTCAAATGGGGAACATGGTTCACGATAATGCTTATGCGAAACAGATTGGCATTGAGCCAGCCATATCCAAAGGCAATCTGGCCGGACTCCTGTTGTTCTGCGGCCCCTACGATGCGCGCAACCTTAACCTGGACGGCGACTTTGGCGGATTTCTGAAAACCGTGCTCTGGTCGTACAGCGGCTCCAGCGATTTTGAGACAGATGAACAGTTTCAGACCGCCTCAATACTGCATTATGTTTCGAAGGAATTTCCTTCCTGCTTTATTACCGCAGGAAATGGAGATCCGCTGGAAAGCCATTCCAAAGCACTTGCCGGGAAATTGCGCGCAATGTCCGTTTATACCGACACACTTTTCTTTCCCGCCAACTACATGCCCGCACAGCCGCACGAATACCAGTTCAACCTGGATACCAAGGAAGGCAAACTGGCGCTTGATAGAACGACCGCCTTCCTGCAGAAAGTAACAAGGCCGTAAACGCGGTTTAAACACTTACGCCTTCAAATGCCGCCCTGATCTTTTCAATATCAATTTTCTTCATCTGCATCATCGCTTTGGTGGCACGCTCTGCTTTTTCCTTGTTCGGGTCCGTCATCATTTTAGTGAGTTCAATGGGTACGACCTGCCAGGAAACACCAAATTTATCTTTCAACCATCCACATTGGGATTCCTCGCCGCCATTTACCAGTGCATCATAGAAGTGGTCATTCTCGGCCTGGGTTTCACAATTGATGACCAGTGAAACGCCTTCATTGAACGAGAATTCATGGGAAATACTGCTGTCCATCACCATAAACTCCTGCCCTTCCATGTTGAACTGGCCGTGCATCACCATGCCCTCCTGCGCTTCCCCCGGTCCGTACTTCAGCAGGTGCCGCAGTTGATGCCCCGAAAATACGGTAGCATAGAACTGTACCGCTTCTTGGGCCCTGCCTGCCACCTGTTTGGTGAACATCAGCGAGGGAATGATCTTATCACCGCCGGTATCTTCCAGTTTGCCCCAGGATATCTGCCAGCTCACACCAAACTTATCTTGAAGGAAGCCATATTTTTCGGCCCAGTCGTAAGCCTGGTAAGGCATCATCACCATACCGCCTTCAGAGAGTTTGTTCCACAATTGGTCAGACTCTTCTTCCGTTTCCGCCACCACAAAAAATGAGATGGAGGGATTAGGTTTGAACACCGGTCCGCCATTCAGCGCCACGAACTCCAGGTTGGCGATACGGAACTCTGCGGTCATCACCAGTCCTTCCGGCTGGCCCGATCCTTCGGAGCCCGCTTTTCCAAAACGGAGCACCCGCAACATTTCGGCGTCGGAAAAAACGGAGGTGTAAAACTTAGCGGCGTCTTCGGCTTCCGTATTGAACCAAAGGCAGGGAGATATTCTGTGTGGCATGGCAATAAATTTAGGTTACAAACCTAGTACGCTTACGGGGAAAATACATTGGGGGAATACGTCATTTTACGGGTCGAATGCGACCGGAACACAAACAAAAGGCCCCGGTAAAAACCAGGGCCTTATACTCTGTTATATTTGCTTGCATCTGTAATTCTATGGTAGTGCTGTTCTGAAACCACAGCAAAGATGCAGCAGGAATAAGTTGTGGCGAAAATAAAAACGCCTGTTAACCAATCAATAACGAAGAGAGATTAATGGAAAAGGCGCCAGATGGTACGGGTCTCTACCTGTTTGGTTTCAATGGCGAAAGAACGGATTACTTTTTCCTTACCGCATTGTACCACGAAAGTATATTCGCCATCGGCGGCATTATCGAAGGCGTAACGGCAGCGGTATTGCACATCGCTCACGGCATTTTCTGCGAGAACAGTGCCGTTGTGCTGACGCACCCAGATGTTGAGTTTTTTAGCGGTGGGATTTTCAATGGCGAGCACCAGTTTCCCTTCTTCTTCCGTGAACTTCACTTTAAAAGAATGGGTGGAATCGGTGTTGTTTTGCGCGAAAACAGTGGAAGAAATAAGAAGGATAAGCGCGCCGAAAAGGTGTTTCATAATAGGTGAGCTTTTTGTTTCCGCAAAGATGAAAAGGCAATATGACCGGGAGATGAAGGGAATGAGAAGAAATGGTAAACACGGGGATGTAAACCATTTGTTAACGTAATTTTTTCAATTCGATAACTTCCTTATCTTTGGGGTCATAGGATAAGGTTTAATGGTTTAAAACCATTGTACCCCGGTTTCTACCGGGGTACTTATTTTTTAACATATTCCAAGCAGGTGAATGGCTTATATTCAGCGCATCAAACCATTTAAACCTGATGTATGAAAAGAAACTTACTTGTCCTGGCGCTCCTATTTGTGTCATGCGCAGCCTTCTGTCAACAAAAACTTCCTTCAGATTCTACAAAGTCCCTTTTTGATGAAACCGATCAATTCAGGTTCGATTCACTTCAAATAGCTGACAGCGGTAAAATTATATTACACGGAAACATTACGCTGAAAGGTGATGGATACCTTTTTGAAGGGGTACAAAAAGCGGAAGTATTCAGAAAGTCGGGGATCATTCATATTTATGGCTGTAAAAACTCCGCCATAGAAAATGGATCGCTCCTGATAGAAAAGGAAAGCAAGCGGAAGTACATAGAATTTCACAAGGTTACCCGGAAGGTGATTTCCTTTTAATTACCTATCATTCTTTCACCGCCGTCACCACAAGATGCACTTCTTTTTCCCCGTTCTTACGCTCAAAAATGATGCGCCGGGCTTTTAATGCAGTGCACGCATTTTTATTGAATTGTTCCGTAAACCAGTGTTCTTCATAATAAAATATCCAGGCACCGGTTTTACCATCGCTGCTTTGCTGGAAAAGGGAACTTCCCTGTGCGCCTTCTATCACGCTGGTATAAAACACACCGCCAGATTTCAATAATCCGGCGCAGTCTGCAATAAGTTGCGCGGTTGTTTCCTGCGTGAGGTATGGCATACAGAAACCGCAGATGATCCCATCAAGTCCGGAAGGAATTCCCGTTAAGGAACGGGCATCCATCACCCGAAAATCTACATCTGGGACGTTCTTCCGGGCCAGTGCAATCATATTGGGCGCGGCATCTATAGCGATGATGTGGCACTCCGGCATACGGGTGCGCAGGAAGCGGGTGATATTTCCCGGACCACAACCAATTTCCAGTATGGATGCATTGTGCGGTGGCAGCAACTGGCAGAATGCCTCGTAGGTTTCATCGTACAACGTAAGGTCCATGAACTTTTCCTGGTAAAGTTCCGCCACCTGATTGTAGGTGTTGATGGATTGTGTATTGGGATCCACAGGCATCTGTTTTTCGGGCATAAAAAAACATCCGGGTTAGTCCGGATGTTTTCTAAATTACGTTATTAACTGCAGCTATCAGGTATCAAAAATGCCCGTTATTGTTTCATAAAACGCTTTGTGGTTACCATTTGTGTGCCATCGTGTACCACAACCGAGTAGATGCCCGGCACCCATGTTTTACAATCAATGAACGAAGTTCCCGCGCTGATCTTTTTCTGCAACAGTGTTCTTCCCTGCGCATCCAGGATGCGGATATCCACGGTATTGTTTCCTGAAGCCGGAAGGGTAATCCTGAGCTGGTCGGAAACAGGGTTGGGAGAGAGTTCCAGTTGTACACCCGGTAGCCTGTTCACGCGCACTACAGCGCTGTAAGTACTACTACCATCCACATCCACCTGTTTGATGCGGTACCACAAGGTTGTTTCAGGGGCTGTAGCATCGAACCAGTCGTAATGTTGTGGCCCATTGCTGTTTACCGCGCCGGTTATACGTCCCACCGATTGAAAGCCTCGTGCCTGCTGTGTACTTCTTTCCACTTCAAAATAGGCATTGTCTTTTTCGGAGGCGGTGGTCCAGTTCAGTTGTACGCCATTGTTTCTGGCATGAGCGGTGAAGTTCAGCCAGTTCACGGGCAGCGTGGAGCTGGTTTCGTTGGAGAAGAAATGTATTCCGTTGCTGTAAGTAGAAAGCCCCACCACATCGTTCTTTCCATCGCCATCTATATCCTGGATCGCAATTTCGGTAGCATACTGGTTCATGCCCCCGGAAGGATTCAATGTTATGTACGGGTCGAAACTCAGGCTTCCGGGTGTGGAAGTATTTTTAACCGCGTACATGATGTAGCCGCCATCATTCAGCGCGATGTCTATTTTGCCGTCGCCATCCAGGTCGCCCATAGCAGCATCCTGTACGTTTCCGGTGTGGGTGGTAATGGTATAATATGGCGCGAAAGCAACGGCACCCGATGTGGAGGTATTGCGGAGGATAAATAGTTTCCCGGAGCTGCCGAATGCCAGCACATCTGTTTTCCCATCCCCATCCAGGTCCCCGATATCAAAGCTGGAAACACCGGATTCGATCGAAAAACTCTGGGCGGCCGCGAAACTCAGCACACCGGGACCAGAAGAAGTATTTCTAAGTACCCGAACCACATCTCCTCCCCAACCGCGGGTTACGATGTCATTTTTCCCATCTCCGTCCATATCGGATATTTCAATGAATCCTTCTCCCAAACCCAATCCGGGCTCTACCGCGGCGGCAAAACTAATAGTACCGGGCGTGGACGTATTTCTGAAGATCATACCGCCACCACCACTGGTACTCACCAGGATATCAATTTTTCCATCGTTATCCAGGTCGCCGAGGCGCACCATTCTGGCCCATCTTCCACTGGTACCATATACAACGGGGGCATCAAAATTGCCGGCAGACA
Source organism: uncultured Flavihumibacter sp. (assembly GCA_946482545.1). The sequence goes on from CAMLRX010000119.1 coordinate 7,274, forward strand.
ATGATCCCGGCGTTGATGTAATGTTTCTGAAAACAGATACACGATCAGTATTGGAAGGACGGTAAACACTGGACACAATATCTATTTTCCCGTCTCCATCCACATCGCCGTAATCAATTTCACCTTCCTGTGCAGCATTGGTTCCGTAGCTGGTCAGTTCAGACAAATACCCCTGAATGCCTCCACCACCAAATCCGGCTTCAAAACTCGACCCTTCTACCGTACTTCCATTTAAGGTGCCGCTCGAAATGGTTCCGGGTGTAGAAGTATTGTGTTGCACGTAAGTTCCCATTCTCCCGCAGATAAGATCAGGCTTTGCATCCCCATCCAGGTCAGCGAATTTCAGGTTCGCCAGGGAGTGAAGATTAAGTCCGTTATAACTTCCATTCTTTACCACATAACTCTGTGAAGCCGTTACGCTCCCAAAGCTGGCCTCCGCCAATGGAGCTGTTCCCGGAAATGTATATACGAAGCGTACCAGGCTTTGAACGGAAAGTCCTGCGGTGTACACCCGCACCACAGGCCCTGCGCCCGCCGGCACTGTTACCGTCAGCGATGTAGCTGTAGCGGCCGTAACTGTGGCCTTCACACCACCGAACCAAACTACGTTATCTGCAATGGTGGTGCTGAAATTGGCACCATCAATGGTAACCGAACTTCCGATAGAAGCGGCCGAAGGCGCAATGCCGGTAATTGAGGGAACAGTCTGGGCTTTAAGTTCAGCCTGGGAAAAGGCAAGCAATACAAACGTGCATGCACGTACAATCGGTGTAAAAATCCGGTTCTTCATATCAGGTTATTAGGGGTTTATACTTAGCTTATTGAACCGATTCCAATCGTTTAGGGAAACCTCTATACCGATCTGATGGTTCACTGATCGAATTAACGGATAATCCTTTAGAAAAAGTATTTGTTTATACCGGATACAAAATAAAAAATCCCCTTCCTTACGAAAGGGGACCTTTTGTCTGTTAAGGTTTATGCTATTACGCGACAATCAGTTCAATACTTCTTCCAACTTCTGGTGCAATGCCTGTCCGCGAAGATTTCTTGCGATGATCTTTCCCTGCGGGTCCAGCAAGAGCGTACTTGGAATACCCATAATACCGAAATAGGTAGACACTTCATTTTTCCATCCTTTCAGGTCGGAGACCTGTGTCCAGGGCATATTGTCTTCTTTGATTGCTTTCAACCATCTTTCTTTGCTGTCGTCCAGAGACACACCGAGTACGGTGAAGCCTTTTTCTTTGAACTTATCGTAAGCTTTCAGCACATTCGGATTCTCAGCGCGACATGGTCCGCACCAACTGGCCCAGAAATCCACCAGCACATATTTGCCGCGGAAAGCAGCGAAGTTAACGGGTGCTTCTTCTGTATTGTTCTGCGTAAAATCGGGCATCTTTTCGCCCAGGGAACTGCGTTTCAGTAACGCGAGCCGTTCGGCAAGGCGCTTTCCTTCTCCGGATGCTTTTAATTTTTCATCCAATACATCATAAGATTTTTTCACTTCATCATAAGTCCCCATCATAGCCATATCTGTAGTAAGATTCAGGCTGAACGGACTTTTTGGGTGCCCGGCGATATAGCTTTCACGAATGGCCCTTCTTTTTTCGTCCAGCACTTTGATACCGGCTTCAATTTTTCTTTTTTCCTCTTCCGTAGCCGCGGCACGCAAATCGCGGTACAAGGCGGATGTTTGCTGAGAAACAGCCTGCAAAGAAGCCTGGTAAGCCATGGCCTCATCGTGGAACTTAGAACCTTTCACCGTCAGTTTGTGCAGAGAATCGGCCTGTCCGGTTACTTTTATGTTGCCGGGTTCCAGGTACATTTCCGCATACCTTGTAGGGAACATGATCATTACCTTCTGCGGTTCGGCCAGGGTGGTTTTCCAGGCAAACTTTCCGTTCACTGATTTCACCGTGTCGGTAACCGAAGTGGTTCCTTTGTAATAAATGAATTGCATGATTCCGTCTTTCAACCCGGTGATATCACCGGTAACGGTTACATTTTGCGCATAGAGCGATGAAGATGCGAGCACAACGGCAAGCATTGTTTTAATTGGTTTCAGCATCCGGATTTATTTAAAGATTTCAGCAAGTTTTTTATCCATCGCTTCGTCGTTCTCTCCGCCACCGCCATAGCGGCCAACGATTTTACCTTGCGGATCGATGAGAATTTTGGTGGGGAGGGTGTGGATGCCATAGGCTTCGGATTTATCTTCGGAACGATCGAAACCGCCGTCGGGTGTTCTTTTCAGCCCGCGGAGCACATGTTTCCACACACCTATGCCATCTTTTTCAACGGCTTTCTTCCAGGCTTCGTGATTGCTGTCGTCATCTGACACACCAATAATTTCGAAGCCTTTCTTTTTGTATTTACTGTACAACTGCAGCAGGTGCGGATTACCTTTGCGGCAGGGAACACACCAACTGGCCCAGAAATCGACCAGCACATATTTACCACGGAAATCCGCTAAACTGAGTGGCTTACCTGTGATATCCATTCCGGAGAAGTTCGTAGCCATACTACCGGGAGAACCGGAACGCATGTTGGCGATTTCCTTCGCGATCTCTTTACCCTGGGCAGAAGCTTTCATCTCTGGTGTCATCTTAGCGAAGATCGCTTCTGCTTCCTCTACCTTCATGCTACTGGTATAAAAACGCAGTTGTGATAGCGTGATATAAGAATTCGGATGCGACTGAAAATAGGCCAGGTTGGCCTCACGCATCTTCTGATTGTACGGCTGCATGCTGTCGCGAATATGCTCCAGTTTCAACTTCATTTCTTCTAATGCTTCTTCTGAAGCGCCGCCCCTTTTAGCATTGGCGTATGCCATGCTTCCTGCATTGTAACGTTCGTTCAAAGGCGCAACACCTGCTTTGTAAGCTGCAGTCAGCTTTTCAAAAGCTTCCATTTCCGCCTGCACAGCACCACCTTTAAGAGAAAGAGACTGTACATTTCCGGCATCACCTTTTAATTCGGAAACACCTGGTTCTACAAAAACAGATTTATATCGGTTGAAATCTGCCCGAGGCTCGTTTTCACCTTTAAAATAGAAGTAGGCCTGCGTAGGCTGCTGCACCTTTCCAATATAAGCGAAAGCGCCGGAGAACAACTTCACACTGTCCCTTACAGGCTTTCCGTTCAGGCCTTCATACGAAATATGGAACCAGGTAGTGCCTTTTGCTCCCGTCACGTTTCCTTTGATGATAAAAGTGTTTTTCGCAAGCGCGGGCGCTCCCAGTAATTCATGCAGTTTTTTATCCAGCGCTTCACCCCGGAGATTTTTTCCCACGATGACGCCGTTCGGATCAATGAGTACATTGGAAGGAATGGAACGGATATCATACAACCTTCCGGCTGCATTATCCCAATGTTTCAGGTCGGAAACATGGTTCCAGTAGAGTTGGTCGTCGTGAATAGCCTGCACCCAACTGTCGTGTTTACCGGGCATATCGAAAGAAACGCCCAGCACGGTAAAGTTTTTATCCTTGTATTGCTGGAACGCACTTACCACATGTGGGTTCTCAATGCGGCAGGGCACGCACCAACTGGCCCAGAAATCGACCAGTACATATTTCCCGCGGAAATCTTTCAGCGACACCAGCTTCCCTGCGGTATCAGTCTGGGCAAAATCCAGTGCTGTCCGGCCAATGCCCGTGAGTTTATCCGTTTTGATGCTGTGTTCAATTTTTTTCACCACCAGGTTATTCTTTGCCGATGGCTTCGCCAGTTGAAAAAGGGAATCCATTGTATTCAACGGGATCATACTCCTCAGCGACTGGTATACAGGATACACGATTGCTGTGGAACCGGCATTCTTCGCGAACCAATTCATATCCAGTTCACGCTGCTCCTGGTTCAGTTGACGGTAACGGGCCATTCCCCTGTTCATGAATGCAGTATCTCCCTTAGACTGGGCATCCATCAGTTGCTGCTGCAGTTCATTCAGCCCCTGAACTTTCTCCCTTTTCTGAAACGCGTTGTAATAAGCGGCATCTTTTCCGCCGGACAGCACCGCATCTTTGAAAGATGCGGTGTTACTTTTGATCTGTACTGTTCCATTTTCGAGGAAAAGCATCATCAGTTTTCCTTCTCCGGAACCAGCACGTAATTTGCCGATGCTGATCATATAAAAATCGCCTTCCCCTTCGGGGATATGCATGGCGATATTGAACCCTTTGGCATCGGGCTGAACGGAGTCGCGCACGTTACCGTTCATGCCATTGTAATAAATCCACTCGCCAGCAGGAATACCCGGCATGGCGGCTTTTACGAAAACATTGTTTTTCTGTGCCGTGGCCGCAAGGGTTAAACAGGCGGAAACCACGAGGCTGAATACTTTTTTCATTTGAGGTATTTTAGATTCACGCAAAGACAATTCACGCAAAGACGCAAGGGAGCAGGGACGCAAAGGCCAGTTCCTATGTAAGACCTCTATGTGGGCTTTCACATCCTTTTTTTGCTCAAATAAGGGGCCGTTTTTGCTGTACGGCCCCTTATTTAATTTCTATTGTTTGGGGTAACCGGGGTTCTGGTCACCGATATTGGGGTTCAGTTGGAACTCAGTTGCCGGGATGGGCAGAATACGGCGCTCCCTGGTAAGGATCGTGGGCCTTATCTCCAGCACTTTTTCAAAGGGGAGGCGGAGCAGGGCAAACCATTCTATACCATCTTCCGCGGTCATGTTCCGGGAGAACTCCAGGTAGATCTGGTACAGCACTTCATCTTTCGTAACGGCATTATCAACAGCAGAGAAATCCGTTACGCCGGCGTGTCCCATAATTTCTTTCAGTATATTTTTCGCTTCGGTTAAACTTCCATTGGAGCGGACGATCGCTTCGGCTTTAAGAAGATAAACTTCCGTAAGGCGGAACACATACACATCCTCATATTTCGGGCCGGTAAACTTGTTCATGTAGGAAGAATCTCTGATCATGGTGCTCACACCTGCCGGTGTGGTGCGCAGCATCCAGGTACCACGGGGATCATTCGCCAGCAAATCCTTAAACGCCTTGGTAGCGATGTACACACTGGATTGCACAAATTCATAAGTTGCTTTCTTTCCCACCTGGTTGGTGTAAGGGGTAATTCCGAATATCACTTCCTTACTGGTAAGTCCTTTGGTTAAGAACAGGTCTTTCAGGTTTGGCTCCAGCGCGTAAGTTGAATTACCAATGAGCGTATTGGCGATAGAGATGAGTTCGGTGTAGTCGGCCTGTTGCCCGCGGCTGATCAACACACGCAACTTGAGTGCCTGGGCGGCGGCTTTATTGGCATAGTAAACCGGCCTGTTCACGGGACCGTTCGCTATGGCGTAATCAATATCCTCCAGGATAAAATCATAGCTTTCTTTCACTGTGCTGCGGGTGGCATTGGAACCGTTGTTGAAGGTGAGTGGTTCTTTCCGCATCATTACGCCATGTTTGCTGTCTAAGGTGTACCATTCTCCAAAATAAGAGAGCAGGAAAAAATGGGCGTAAGCGCGTAGGAAACGGGCTTCCGCCAGAATCTCCTTCTTACGGCCACCTGTAAATGCCGATTCAGGAAGTGCTTCTACGCCGGCGATGGTACCGTTCACTGCATTCAGAATGAAATACGCGTACCCCCAGTCTCCTGTTGAAGCGGGCGTGTACACATGTGTTTGAAAGCCCACCGGTCCGAAGCCGTACTGCATCCATCCGGCAAGCATTGCGGGTACTACCTCGTGGGTATTCGACCACCTTGTACTTTGCGCGGACAATGTTAAGCCCGCATTGGCCAGTCTGTAATAGCCGCCGTTGAGTGCAATCTCGGCGCTTTTCTGGTCTACCACCACGGTTGCATCCACTACAGCCTGGGAAGGCAGGGCGTTGAGTTGCTTTTTGCAGGAACTGAGTGTGCCCAGTGCAAGCGCCCCGACCATTAAATAAGATATGATATATGTTGATTTCATTGCAGTTTGTTTTTTGATTAAAGACCGATTCTTACACCAAGTGTCAGTTCCCTGGTAGTGGGATACATACTGAGGTCGCGCCCTCCACCGATTACGCTTCTCGGATCATCACTTACTTCAGGATCTAAACCGGGGTAATTGGTAATCTGGAAGAGGTTGGTGGCGGAGAGGTAGAAATTCGCGCTCCGTAATCCAACTGCGTCCGCTGCTTTACGGGGCAGATCGTAACCAAATGTGAGGGATTTAAGTTTGATGAAAGAACCATCGTACACACTGTAATTGCTCATGAACTCACTCGTTCCGTACATGAGCCTGCCGCGTGTTGTGCTGGGATTATCAACGGTCCACCTGTCGAGGATACGAACACCTCTGTTGTAGGCGTTGTTCATGCTTCTGTCGCGCACATCGGCCTGGAACAGGATATCGTTGCCGTAAGAGAAATTGAACAGGGTGGTAAGGTTGAAGTTTTTGTAAGAGAATGTATTGGTGATACCGCCATAGAAGTCGGGGTTCATGTTGCCGATCACATCCTGTTTGTATTGGAGGTAACGAACGCTTCCAACTTGTGTAAGGAGGGATGTGTCAAACTTCATGTCTCCGGCATTGAAATAGGGATTGAACAACCCGGCGAAATATACTGCGTTCATATAATCCTGTGCGTCTTTGAGGGAAGGCGCGATGCCGATGGCCACCCTGCCATAGATGAGCCCCAGGGGGTCGCCTTCGCGTACAATACTGGTACCGAGGTTGAGCGCGTTCCTGTCGTTGGGGTTTGAGAAGGGTCCGCCACGGATCTCGGATACTTTGGACCTGTTGCCGGAGATATTGAAGGCAATGTTCCAGTTGAAATCCTTCGACTTCACAATATCGCCCCTCAGTTCCAGTTCCAGTCCGCTGTTACGGATTTTCGCGATGTTCATGATCACGCTTCCGTACGCATAGCTTGGCGGCGTTGTCATGTTCAGCAGCAAGCCATCTGTATTTTTTTCATAGTAACCGAAAGTACCACGAAGCCTGTTGTTGAGCAATACGAAATCGAGCCCGAGGTCTTTCTGCAAGGTTCTTTCCCACTCGATGCCTTCGTTACCCAGTTGTGTGGGGATAAAAGCGCTGGTTCCCGCATAAGCGTTGGGCGTGTACAACGACCTGTACAGGTAGTTCCCAATACTTTGTGACCCTGTAAAACCTATACTGGCCCTTATTTTCAGGTCATTCACCCACTTCACGTCTTTCATGAAGTTTTCCTGGGAAATCCGCCAGGCCACGGCGCCGGAAGGGAAATAAGCAGCCTGTTTACCGGGCGCGAATTTGGAAGAGATATCATTACGGCCGGTGAACGTGAAAAGGTATTTTTCTTTCCAGGCGTAGTTGGCACGCACATAGAAGGAGAGCAGGGAATATTCACCGGAAGGACTGCTGCCCTGCACACGTGTAGGTATAGCCGCAGAATTCAGGTTATTCAGGAAATTATCGTTGGGATAACCACGCCCTTCAGCCGAGAAAAATTCAGTGGTGTATTTCTCCCAGGAAGTACCACCCAACAGGTTCAGGCGATGGTCTGGATTGAATTGTTTGTCCCAGGTAAGCGTATTCTCAAAAAACGAGTTGGCCGTGGTACTGTTCGATTGCGAACCCACACCGCCGCTGGATGATGTTCCACCCTGGCTGTTGGGGTTGGCGATTTCCAGGTAACTGGGAATATAGTTGCGCTGGCGGTAATTGCTGTAGTTGATGGAAGCCGTTGACTTGAACTTGAGTTCTTTCAGGATATCATATTCAGCCGAAAGCGAGCCCAGCACTGTGATGTTCTTACCCTGGTTGATGGCCGTGGCCATAGCGATCGGGTTCTGAATACCAAAATCGGAGCCTGCTCCCACTGGTGTGAGTGTGGCGAAACGCTGGTCGAAATTGGTGAAAGAACCGTCATCATTGTAGGGCTTGAAGATAGGCGGCGCCATCATCGCACTGTTGTAGATGCCGTTGGTGATATCGGTAGTGGAGAAAGCATAGTCCATATTAGTGATCACCCGGAGTTTGCTGGTAATCTCATTGTCCAGGCTCACCTTTCCGGCGATTCTGCTGAAATCCGTACCCAGCAACACACCTTTCTGATTGGAATAAGCGAGCGAGGTGTAATACCTTGAACCGGAGCCACCGCCTCTTACCGAGAGGTTCGCGTTCTGCGTGATGCCTGTGCGGAGGATCATGCCCAGCCAGTCGGTATCCACAGAGCCGTCGCCCAGTAAAGCAGGATTGTTGACCAATGCAGTGGCCACGCCGTTAGCGGGACGGTTCAACCGCTGGTC
>CAMLRX010000120.1 GCA_946482545.1 uncultured Flavihumibacter sp.
CGGGCACTGTTCTTTATTTTAGGAACAGCAGGTAGTGCCGACTGTTTTCTTTTCGTTTCAAACAGATAGATCAACCCGAAAATGAGCAGTACCACCCAAAATGCAGAGCGCAACGCAGGTTCTTTTAAAATCACCTGCAAACGGGAGAACTGGTTCTCGTCTTCCTGCCGGTTCCTGAAGTAATCGTCCCATTCCACTACAGTTTTACTTTTCCCGATCCAGGAGAATGTTTTTTCGAAATATTCGTGGTTGTTTTTGTGCAACAAAAAAAAGTTGGAAAAGGCCAGCGGAGCGGTATGCAGGTAAAGACTTCCACCGCCTTTATAATCAAAGCGTACAAAGTTCGGCTGACCGAAATCGTTAGTGCCCAGAATGGTGGTGTAGATAGAATCGTAAGAAGATATGTACATACTTCTGTCGAAGCCGGGGTAAGCATAAGTATGTTCCTCCCAGGTAACGGGATCGTACACGGAAGTTTCAAGAGAATCTTCGGTTTCCACAAAGTTAATGTCTGAATAGCGCAGTTCTATTGCCATGGAATCAGCCATTTCACGGGTGATTCTTGTGGTGGAGATGAAAATTTCCGCGCCTTCTCCGAGTTGAGCGAGCATCCGGTTCCATTCCCTGGAATCAGGTAATACCTTGGGACTGATGATTACACGTAGCTTTTTAAACGGGTCAGCGCCCATATTGGTCCAGGATTCCGGTTCTTCGGTGAAATCACCATAAACACCTGGCGCCGTGGTTACATTGCTGACCTGCGCATCGGGGAAAAGCTGCTTCATCCATTCATGCGCCACGTAGGTGCCGTAACGGATGCGGTCGTTGCGCCAAAGTGTGATTCTTTTGTTCATGGACTCGTTTTTCCCGCAGGAATGCAGGAAGGCCGTTACCATGAGCAGGAATATGATATAAAAGAAATGTTTCAGTTTCACAGCGCACCGTTTTTAGAAAATGAACTGATCTGCGCTACGGAGCGCTGGTACCTGCTTTCTTCGATGGGAAGATTACCGTACCATGAATATTCGTACACCCGCACCAATTGCCTGAACAACCGCAGGGGTTCTTCTCCTTTCTCAGCAGGTATATTTCCGGCCAGTTGGCGGGTATATAAACTGTTGGGGGCATCAGGGGAAAAACGGATCAATTCCTTTTGGTCAAGGTCAAGGAGCAATTGCAGGAACCTGTACCGGAGCGCCATGCGCCAATCCCGGTTTGCTTCGGCTTCTTTCCAGAGCAGTGTATAATCCGGTATTGATCCAGGTGAAAAAACTTGTTCTTCCAACTTTTTTTTCCTGCGGGAACCTGGGCTGAAAAAACTTAGCTTTTGTTTGACGATAAAGAAATACAGTACGGTCAGGAATATGATGCCCATCAGGCCATAAATGATCCACATGAATTCTTTTGTGTCGAGAAAATCCCAGAAGCTTTTCTCTTTTTTTCTTTTGAGCTTTTTCTTCTCCCAATAAGTTGAATCGTTCGCATATACGAAGGCCGGGTCCTTTTTTTTCGCGTTCAGTTCCGCTTCAGCAATGGTTCTTAACGATGGCGGATCTTTTGGCGGGATCACAATACTATCGATTTGTCCTATACTATCGGTTTCATCTTCCCAATCTTCAACGGATAACACCTCCACGGAATCCGTCTCTCCCGATTCATCGAGATAGGTTTTGAGGGATTTTTCCTGCGCCCGGACCACAGTTCCCATCAACAAAAACACCAGCAACACTATTTTACGCATGGGCCGGGTTTGAAGATTCAACATGTCGTGCCAACCTGATAGGATACCAGACAAAGTACCATACCATGAACCAAAGCGACCCCGCCAGGATAGCGATGCTCAGCCAAACGGGCATGCTGGTGTGGCGCGTGATAAACCCTTCGAGGAACGCTGCGCATATAAAAACGGGTACTAAACCGATCATCAGTTTCACGCCGTCTTTCGCTCCGGCTTTCAGTGATTGCCCCCTTGTTTTCGTGCCGGGAAACAGGATGCTGTTGCCGAGTACAAGTCCAGCGCCACCTGAAAGTATGATGGACAAAATTTCCAGGGTGCCATGGATCCAGATGACCAATACAGAATCCCAACCGAGTCCTTTGGAGAAAAAATAATATTGGAACGCACCGAGCATAATGCCATTGACAAACAGTATCCAGATGGTGCCGATGGAAAAAAAGAAGCCCATCACAAAGGCCAGGAAAGACACCTGGATATTGTTGAGTGCGATGCGGATGAACATGGTGAGCTGGTCCTGGCTTTTATAGACGCCAAAGGGATCGCCACGCGAGATATTATCTTCCGTCATTTCCACATACTGGTTCCCCAGAACACCCCTTACGAAACTATCGTCCTGTGCGGCGGAGAAAGCTGCAAGGATGGCGCAGGAAACAAATACGAGGAACGCGTACAACAGTTGCCGGTGGTGTTTTCTTACCACGAGGGGCAGTTCCGTGCGCCAGAAATCCAGGAGCCGTGATTTTTTCTCTTTTTTGTTGCTGAAGATCGAGAGATACGTTTGCGAGGCGAGTCCGTTAAGGTAACGGGTAACATTACTCGCAGGATAAAAAGTGCGCGCATACCCAAGATCGTTGACGAGATCGGTGAACCGGTGTGCCGTTTCATCGGGGTCATCGGAAGGTTCATGCTGGTATTTTTTCCACTTGTCGATATTTTTCCTGACGAAAAATCCTTCTCTCACAGGTAAATGTTTACATTCACGAAGAAATAGCCTGGTTTAACGGGAATAAATATAACAGATAAATTTCCAATCTTCACGCCAACTTTGAAAATATGTCGGTGGTTCTGCTGGATACTGGTTTTAACATAGAAGTGGCCTTCAAACTGGCGCCATTCCACAAACGTTTGCTGGCATGGGTGGTGGACTTCGCGATCCTGCTCTCCTATTTTTATATCGTGAACCTGATTTTTGGGGAAGCATTCAGTTTATACCGTTTCCGTTTATGGGGATGGATGGAAGCGCTTTTAACACTCCCCTACCTCTTGTACCACCTGCTTTGTGAAGCATTGCTGAACGGGCAATCGGTAGGAAAAAAACTATTGAAGATAAGGGTGATTACCGCTGAAGGTGGTGCCCCTACCATGAGCCAGTACGTACTGCGCTGGATGTTCCGCCTGATAGACATGATGCCCTGGGGTATCCCCGCGCTGCTTTCCATCTTACTTACCCCCTCCTCCCAACGGCTGGGCGACCTCGTGGCAGGCACGTTGGTAATTGACACCCGCAATGATCTTTCCTGGCAGGACACGGTATTTGAAATGGTGGAAGCACATTATGTACCGAAATACCCGGCCGTGATGCAACTTTCAGATAAAGACATCAATACGTTAAAGAATATTGTTCAGGCGGGTAAGAAAAAGCCTGATTTTACCCTCAATGCTTCCGTTGCAGAACGTGTTTGCCAGAAGCTCGGCATTAAAACGGAAGAAGCGCCTGAAGATTTCCTCCAAACGCTTCTGAAAGATTATAATTTCTACACCAACAATTAAGCCAGCGCCGAAAAAGCCGCGATCTGGAAAACGAACATCATCGCGTAGATCGCGATAAAAATGATGGTCACAATACCCAGGTATTTGAATGTTGACTTCAGGTTCGCGAACGAAGAAACCAATTGCTGTTGGTCATTCGTACGGAGCGCCCGCTGCATTCTGGTCGCAAAACGGAAAAGGTAAAGGCAGGGGAAAAAATACAGCAATACAAACAACAGCAGGAACACTGTTGCTGCAATGCCTGCGGCAGCTCCCGCTCCTGGCATGTCCACTCCACTGCCTGATGATAAAAAGGCCCCCATGAAAGTTCCGGCGAAAAGCCCCATAAGGGCCATGATCCCACATACAATAAAACCGATAATGGCAAGGAACTTCGCCCATTTTGCGGCTTCCGACAAGTGATTTGAAGTGAATGGATCGATTTGTAAATCGAAAAGATTTGGTTGTTGCTCCATAAATAGGGTTATTTACGGACAAGATAATATTTGATTTTGAATTTTGAATGACGGATTTTGAATTGGGGGTATTCATTCAAAATCCATCATTCGATCTAGTATGCTCTTGCGAATAAAACCCTTTCCTTCGCGGGATTTCCACTGAAAACGCAAACACCTTCCTGCTGTGCATTGTTCAGCGGAATACAACGGATCGTTGCTTTGGTGGCCTCTTTGATTTTCTCTTCGGTTTCAGAACTGCCATCCCAGAAAGCGGAAACGAACCCGCCTTTACCATCAAGAGTAGCCACGAATTCATCCCAGGAGTTCACCTCCGTAATGTGTTCATCGCGGTATTGAAGCGCTTTTTGGAACATATTGGCCTGAATCTCATCGAGCAGTGCGGTAAGTACACCAGCGAGTCCTTCGATGGGATAAGTGTTTTTTTCTTTGGTATCCCTGCGGGCCACTTCTACGGTATTGTTTTCGATATCGCGGGCACCAAGGGCGAGGCGGATGGGTACACCTTTCATTTCGTATTCGGCGAACTTCCAGCCGGGACGGGTATTGTCGTTGTCGTCGTATTTCACGCGAACGCCTGCGGCCTTCAGTTGTTTCACCAGTTCACCCACTTTTTCATCGATCACCAGTTTCTGATCGGCGCCTTTGTAGATGGGTACGATCACAACCTGAACGGGTGCAATCCTGGGGGGAAGCACCAGCCCTTCATCATCACTGTGTGCCATTACCAGCGCCCCAATCAAACGGGTAGATACCCCCCAGGAAGTGGCCCATACATAATCGAGTTTATTCTCTTTGTCCGAGAATTTCACATCAAAAGCTTTGGCAAAATTCTGGCCCAGGAAATGAGAGGTACCCGCCTGAAGCGCCTTGCCGTCCTGCATCAGCGCTTCGATGCAATAGGTATCTTCTGCGCCTGCGAACCGCTCATTGGCAGTTTTCACCCCTTTGATCACGGGCAGCGCCATCCAGTTCTCCACAAAATCAGCATACACGTCCAGCATCTGCACGGTTTCAGCAACGGCCTCTGCTTTGGTGGCATGGGCCGTATGCCCCTCCTGCCAGAGGAACTCCGCCGTTCTCAGAAAGAGACGGGTACGCATTTCCCAGCGCACCACATTCGCCCACTGGTTCACCAGGATAGGGAGATCGCGGTAGGATTGGATCCATCCTTTGTAAGTATTCCAGATGATGGCCTCACTTGTTGGACGCACCACCAGTTCTTCTTCGAGCTTTGCTTCAGGGTCCACCATCAGTGCGCCTTTCTTATCGGGATTCGCTTTCAGGCGGTAATGGGTCACTACTGCGCATTCCTTTGCGAAGCCTTCGGCATTCGTTTCTTCCGCTTCAAACAAACTCTTCGGCACAAACAAAGGGAAATACGCATTCTGGTGCCCGGTATCCTTGAACATTTTATCGAGCACATCGCGCATATTCTCCCACAGGGCGAAGCCATACGGCTTGATCACCATACATCCCCTTACGGCTGAATAATCGGCCAGGCTCCCTTTGATGATAAGGTCGTTGTACCATTGGGAATAATCCTGCGCGCGCGAAGTGATCTCTTTGCTCATAATATTGTTGTTTAGGCAACTTTAACAGCGGTTTCACAGGCACATTTGGCCGTTTCACCGATAAAAAAACTTAATTTTATACGTGTCTGAAAAACCGGAGTATCCAAAATTTCAGCACGCAAAAGTAGGAACTTCAATTTTAAAACATTAAACCCTGCTATATGATTTCAAAATATTTCCTTCTGGGCGCAATTTCGGCGATCAGTTTGTCGGCCTGTTCCACTGCGTACAAGGCTGGTCAAACGCCCGATGACGTGTATTATTCTCCCGGCAGGGAGGGTGATGCTTATGTGGTGATGGAAAACCGCCAGAATAACCAGTACAATAATTACGAGGACCCGGATGACCGTTACCTGCGTATGATGGTGCGCAACAGGAACAGGTGGTCTACATTGGATCCTTATTATTACAACAGCATTTACGGTGTCAACAACCCCTATTTTTACGGCAATAATTTCGGGGTAGGTTTCAATTCAGGCTGGAATAATTACTGGTATTGGAACAACTTCTACAATCCATATATGCCGCCAGTACTGGTGATGCCCTATTATCCCGTATATCCTGGAAAGCCGGGATCAGGTGGAACCGTAACGTTGCCTAAAACAAACGTAAGGGCGCAGCCGTTTAATCCTTACAGTTATAAGAATGGGTACACCAATGGTAATACCAGTCCCACCTCACCTTCCAATAACAATAATTACAAGGTGAACAATGGCTTCAAAAATGGTAACACCAATGCCAACAGGGGTTACAACAATTCGAATAACACACAATACAGACAGAACAACAATAATACGTACACTCCTCCGGCCAATAACAACAGTTATACGCCTACCAGGACTTATAATCCGACCAATACCGGATCATCGTCTTCCGGCTCCAGCCGCAGCAGTGGCGGATCAACAGGTGGCGGTGGCGGCGTAGCCCGTCCGGGAAGAGGTGGAAACTAACACAGGAATGATTTTTTAGACCATATAAGGAGCCGGCATACCACCGGCTCTCTTTGAAAGCACTATTTTCAGCAACAGACATCCCATTGAAATGAAATATACACTCCTCCTATCAGCAGCAGGATTGCTGACAATGAATGGTTTTGCCCAAACACCGGAAGATGTGCTCAGGTATTCCGGCACCAACCCCAAAGCCAGTGCGCGTATTATGGCGATCGGTGGTGCGATGGGTTCCCTGGGGGGCGATATCCACGCCACTTTCGTGAACCCGGCAGGACTTGGTCAGTATAAAACCAGCGAACTTGTATTGAGTCCGGGATTTCAGTTCCTCAGCAACAAAGGAAATTTCAGGGGCTCCGACCAATCGGCCAATAAAAACAATTTTAGTTTCGGTACCTCGGGTTTCGTTTTCGGATACGGAGACCGTTACAGCAAATGGACCAGCAAAGCCTTCTCTATCGCAGTAAACAGAACCGCAGATTTCAACAACAGGTTCAGTTACCGGGGCCAGAACGATTTCAGTTCCTTCTCCGAACAATACGCGGAAGAATTCGCGAATTCCGGTCTGCCGATTGATGAAACCAACGACCGGCTCTCCCTGGGTACCAATCTCGCGCTTTACAATTACCTAATTGACACGGCCACCATCAATGGCAACCTCCAGGTGGTGGGCCTGCCCTGGCGCGACGCACTCATCAACAATACCGGCGTACTGCTGAGTCAGCAAAAAGACGTCACCACCAAAGGTGGAGTTACGGAAATCGCCATCGGCTTCGCCGGGAACCGCAACGATAAGTTCATGATCGGGGGAAGCGTGGGTATTCCCATCATGAATTACAGCAGGACCACTTATTTCAGAGAAGCCGATGAAACGGGTAACACCAATAATAATTTCAACTACGCCAGCTATTATGAAGAATATTCTTCCAAGGGCGTTGGGCTGAACGCTAAACTGGGCGTGATGTTCAAACCCGAAGAATACCTTCGCCTGGGCGCGGCCATCCATACTCCCACCATTTACGGCATGGATGAAACCTTCTACGGTAAAATGGTACGGGACATCGAAAATTATCCTGATCAGATGAACATCAACGTACCTGGTCTCGATAGCGCAGACAGCAGGACCATCTACGGCAACAGTTCCCCCGAAATACAATATGATGTAACCACCCCCTGGAAGTTTATCGCCAGCGCTTCCTACGTGATCCGGGAAACAGAAGATACCCGCAGGCAGAAAGGATTCATAACGGCAGACGTGGAATATGTTACGTATAATAGTTCACGTTTCAGAGACGGTTCTACCATCAATACCAATAACGACCAGTTCTATACCGACCTGAACGATGTAGTGAAAGATTACTACAAAGGCGTTTTCAACTTCCGTTTGGGTGGCGAACTGAAGTTCCATACCATCATGGCCCGTGCCGGGTTCGCTTACTATGGCAATCCTTACGAAGATGAAGCGCTGAAAAATAACCGCATGTTGCTGAGTGGAGGATTAGGCTACAGAGACAATGGTATCTTCATCGACCTGACTTACGTACACAACGTTTCCAAAGATGTGAACTTCCCTTATCGCCTCGGAGATAAACCCAATACATTCGCCGACATTAAAGGAAATTATGGCAATGTTGCGCTGACCTTTGGTGTGAAACTTTAAACGATAAATTACCTTAAAGAAAAAGCAACCGTTTGGGCGGTTGCTTTTTTTATACTTTCAAAAAATATCCCCGCTTACGAAAAACGGGGACAAACCCTTTAGATGCTTAGATGCTCAGAGTACGGGTAATGATCTCTTCAACGGAATTGGATTTAAAAAAGTTTTTTACAGAAAATCAGACCTTTCGGCTTTTCTAAAGATTGTTGGATTTCTTACAGTGTAAATTTCGCCACAATGAATTGAAAGTAAAAGCTTTTGGCTTGTTTTTTCCACACAATAACTGTAATCATTACACCTTTTTAAGGGGTTACACTTATCCAGCTCCACCAAGGAACGTTCTGAACCAATAACCGGAGTTCTTGATAGTCCTGAGTTGTGTTTTAAAATCCACATGTACCAATCCAAAACGGGCCTGATAACCCTCCGCCCATTCGAAGTTGTCCATCAAACTCCACGCAAGGTATCCCTTCACGTTTACGCCTTCCTTCTTTGCGCGCAGCATGGCCTGAATGTATTGCTGAAAATAACTGATCCTTTCCACGTCGTTCACCGCGCCATCTTTCAGTTGATCGTGGTAGGCAGCGCCATTCTCGGTAACAATGATCTCTTTTACCGCACCATATTTCCAGAACTTTTTCAGGATATGGTAAAACGCGTTCGGGTTTACTTCCCATTTCATCGCGGTATGCGGCACTTTCCTCGTAACTGGTTTCACCTCCGATGCCTGAATGATGGGGATAAAGGAATTGTGGCGGATTACCACCGGGAAATAATGTTGAAGACCGATAAAGTCGAAATCAAAGGCGTAACGGTTGGTATACTTCCAGGTAGTATTGTGCAGGCGGAGTTTTTCGAGCAGTTGCATTCCCTCATCCGGGAAACCTTTACCCAGTGCGGGCTCTATGAATAACCTGTTGAGGAGAATATCCATCCGGTTGGCGGCCTGCAGGTCCAAAGCGGAGTCGGTGTAAGGCAGCACTTCGGAGCAGGAAAAACTCGTACCAATATGCGCTTTTTTAACAGTGTCGCGCAGTATTCTTCCACCATCGGCCTGTGCCAGAGCCGCATGGTGCACGGCGGGTAGGAAATTGGACAAACCTGTTTTACCCGGCGCGTGTTTGCCCAGCATATAACCAAGCGATGTAAAGCCCATCGGTTCGTTGAGTACAATCCAATGTTTTACCCTGTCGCCGAATTCCTCCGCGCAAAGCGTGGCGAACCTGTTGAACCAGCGGTTGATGAGGTGGCTCGTCCAGCCCCCCTGTTTTTCCAATGCCTGCGGTAAATCCCAATGATACAGGGTGATCCAGGGTTCTATGCCCAATGCCAGGCACTCATCAATCAGGTTATGGTAAAACTGCAATCCTTCTTTATTAACCTTCCCGGTCCCTTCCGGCAGTATGCGCGACCAGGATATGGAGAAACGGAACACTTTAAACCCCAGGGCTTTCACCAGCATCAGATCGTCTTTATAACGGTGGTAAAAATCGCAGGCGATGGTAGGCTTGTGTCCGTTTTTTATCTTGCCCTGTCTCCGTGAAAAAACATCCCAGATAGAGGGTCCTCTCCCATCCTGGTTCCAGGCGCCTTCGTTTTGTGCGGCGGCCACGGCTACGCCCCATTTGAAATCAGGGCCAAAATCGCGGACTTTCAGTGAAAATGATGTTGTATCCAACAATAAAATTTTCAGCAAGTTGCGAAGCCCGGCGTTAAGGGAATATTATCCTTTCATTAATTCTGGCAAGGCAGCAAATTGAGCGGGGTCGAGCCATTGAATGGACGGGTCGCGACGGAACCATGTCAGTTGCCGTTTCGCATAGTGGCGGGTGTTTTGTTTGATCATTTCCACAGCCTTTACAAGTGTACACTGACAATCGAAAAACTCGAACAGCTCCCGATAACCTACTGTTTGCAATGCGTTGAGGTGTTTAAAAGGGATCAGTTGCCTCACTTCTGCTTCCAACCCTGCTTCCATCATGGCATCCACGCGGTTGTTGATGCGGTCGTACAGTATTTCCCTCGGGAGATCGATCGCGAATTTCCGGATGGAGAAAGGACGTTCGCGCGGTTGGGAACGCTGAAAAGAACGGATGGACCTGCCCGTGGCACGTACTACTTCCAGCGCGCGCATTACACGGTGCGGGTTCTGGATTTCTCCGGAAGCGAAATAATCCGGATCTTCTTCCCGGAGCTTTTCTGTTAAAACGGAAAGCCCTTCTTCCGTAAAAAGACTGCGCACTTCGCGCTGTACCTGTTCAGGGATAGGAGGAATATCATCCAGTCCGTCGGTAAACGCTTTGAGGTACAAACCGGTACCCCCGGTTACCACAAGATAATCGGACTTTGAAAAAACCTTTTCTGCCGTATCAAGGGCTATACGTTCATAAGCGGCTGCATTCAGTTCATCTGCTATACTGTGAGAAGCGATGAAGTGATGGGGAACAGCAGCAAGTTCATCCGATAAAGGCCGCGCCACGCCGATGTTCATTTCCCTGTAACATTGCCTGGAGTCGGCCGATAGGATTTCTGTTCCCAGCGCCCTGGCCACAGCAATGGCCAGCGCAGTTTTACCCGATGCGGTGGGGCCGGCAATTATGATGGCGGTTTTAGACAATTTTGAATGTTGAATACTAAATTTTGAATTGGGGTGAAAGAAGTATCCTGAAATCTATTGAAGATGAATCCCAGGAAAACGAAGCTGAACATCCACCATCAAAATTCAATATTCAAAAATAAAGCATTAAAAATCAGACTCATTCTCTTCTCCTTCACCATGACCTCCATCTTCATCATTGTCAGTATCACCATTATCTTCGCCTTCTTCGCCAAAACCATCTCTTTCTTTCCCGAGGTCATATTTCTCTTCCACATCCACGAATTTATCGCCAAGCAGACTCTTGGTGCCGTACTGGCTGGGGGGAATGCCTTCTGTACGGGTAATAGCAGGGTATTCGAGCCGGGGATTCTCTTCCTTCGACACATTGATCAGTTCCACAAGGAAAGTCCAGTTCTTCGCGAAATCATATACATAAATGAATTTCTGGTTGGGGTCACGGATCTCAGAGCCAATGGTTGTTTCGTCCATCAGCAGCGGATCGGCCTTGTATTCCTTATCATATTTTTCCAGCGATATTTCGCGGCCACGTTGCCAGTTGTCGTTGCTCCTGTAAAATGTGGCGGCATGTTTTGAGTCGAACTCGTAAGACTTGAGGATCATCTGGTGCAATTCCCGGAACGACTGTGTATGTTTGATCACGATATCCCGGTAAATACTATCATCTTCTTCGAAATATGCCCTGAATTTAAGTACAGCCATGAGTGTTATTATGGGTCAAATATAGAAAAAACGTGCCAGTTGAAAACGTCACGGGTTATTGACAGGATGAAGGCCCATTTCCGCTGCTTTTTCAAACATAAAGCGTTGCGCGGCGGCCAGGTTGTTCTCGATTTCTCCATCCAGGATGGCTTCCCGGATCAGGTTTTTCAGATCGCCCACCTGCCTGCATGGCGACAATCCGAAGGTTTGCATAATGATCTCACCCGTAATGGGTGGTTGCCAGTTCCTGATTTTATCGCTTTCCTCCACTTCTTTAAGGCGGGCGCGGACCATTTCAAAATTCTCAAGGTAACGACGTACTTTCTGCCGGTTCTTGGAAGTGATGTCCGCTTCACAAAGCATCATCAGCGCTTCGAGGTCGTCGCCGGCATCAAACAGCAGTCTGCGTATAGCCGAATCAGTGATGTTCTCTTTTGTAAGACTGATGGGCCGGAGATGGAGTTCCACCAACTTACGGACGAAACGCATGGCTTCGTGCTGCGGCAGCTTCAGTTTTGCGAAAATGCGCGGCACCATTTTCCCACCTACCACTTCGTGGCCATGAAAGGTCCAGCCATGGCCCTCTTCAAACCTTTTGGTGGCGGGTTTCCCGATATCGTGCAACAAAGCGGCCCAACGCAGCCAGAGGTTCTTCGTGTTTTGTGAAATATTATCGATCACCTGCAGGGTATGGTAGAAATTATCTTTATGTCCTTTGCCATCTATAAATTCCGCGCCGGCGAGGTCCACCATCTGAGGAAAAATAAGTTTCAGCAGTCCGCTTCTGTAAAGCAGATCGAAGCCGATGGATGGTTTCGTGCTCAGTAATATCTTGTTCAGCTCATCGGTTATACGTTCCTGGGAGATGATGGCGATTCTCTCCGCGTTGAGACGAATGGCCTCGAAAGTACCCGGATCAATCTCGAACTGCAGTTGAGAAGCGAAGCGGATGGCCCGCATCATCCGAAGTGGATCATCGCTGAAGGTGCGGGATGGCTCCAATGGCGTTTGGATCAGTTTTTTCCCGAGATCGGCCATACCATTGAAAGGATCGATCAGTTTACCGTAATCAGTTGCGTTCAGGCTGATCGCCAAGGCGTTGATGGTGAAATCCCGGCGCAACTGGTCGTCTTCCAGTGAACCTGGTTCCACTTCGGGATTGCGGGAATCGGCGCTGTAACTTTCCCTTCTGGCGCCCACGAATTCCACTTCAAAATCATCCAGTTTAATTTGCGCGGTACCGAAAGTTTTAAAGAAGGCCACCTGCGGTGAGGGGCTGAAACGCGCGGCCACATTGTGGGCCAGGGCGATGCCGTCACCCACGCAAACGATATCCGCGTCTTTCGTGGGGCGCCCCAATAGCTTATCGCGGACGAAGCCCCCGATCAGGTAGCAGGGCACACCCATTTCCGCAGCGGCATGGGCAATCTTTTTAAACACGAACAACTCCTTATCTGAACAACGGATATCCATAGCCCCGCAAAAGTAAGGATGTTTCAGGAACGGATTACTTCGTGGTTCCCGTTGGCGAACCAGCGCACGATGGCGGAAGGCGCTTTCGGTGTGTTGTCGGCCTGTCTGTACTGCACCACATAATCCGCACCGGTGATAATACGGGGGTCAATTTCAGTGAAAAAACGGGGTGTTGGCGCCCCTGAAATGTTCGCTGAAGTAGATACGATAGGCTTTCTGAACCGCTTGATCAGGTGCCTGCAAAAATCTTCCTTTACCACCCGGATGGCCGCGGAACCATCTTCAGCCATGGCGTTGGGGGCAATCCCCACCACATTATCATACACCACGGTAGTAGGTCTCTGCACCTGGTCGAGGAAGTTGAACACTTCAAGATCGAGGGCCGTAACATATTGTAACAGATCACGTTCATCGGCCAGCAGCAGGATACAGCTCTTTTCGGCCGGACGCTGCTTCAGTTTAAAGATCGCATCCACGGCGGCTTCATTGGTGGCATCACAGCCCAATCCCCAGACCGTATCGGTCGGGTACAGGATCACCCCTCCTTTCCGGAGGGTTTCCAGCGCCAATTCAATATCTTCTGAAAAATCGTTTGTCATATTACTGATTCATATACATTCATCACCGCTTTAGCGCATGCTTCCTGGCTGAAAGTAGCGGCATGGCGGTACCCTTTTTCAATCATTTGTGCCCGGAGGGCCGCATCACCTGCAATGCGCTCGAAAGCCATCGCCATTTCTCCAGCACTGCCTGGGTCCACATAATAGGCCGCATCGCCACCGGTTTCAGGCATACACGAAACATTGGAGGTAATGGTGGGCAGTCCGGACCATAAGGCTTCCAGCACGGGAATACCGAATCCTTCAAAATAAGATGGGTAGATCATACAAACCGCGGACTGGTAGATGGCGGGGAAATCGGCTGCCGACCGGAAGCCGGGAGCGCTTCGCGCGGCTTCCTGCTCCGAAAGCAACATCACTTTTCCCTCTAATCCATGCTCCCGGATGAATGCTTTTACTTTCTCCTTATAAGCCCTTCCCTCTCCGATCGCCACCAGGGGAATATCAACCTTATCCTCCAGCAGTTTTATCGCTTCGCAGATGGTGAGCAGGTTCTTTCTTTCAATAATAGAACCCACATACAGGAAGTATTTTTCCGGTAATCCATATTGTTTTTTCACCCGTTCTTTCTCCGCTTCCGGCACTTTTACTGCAAAGGAAGGATTGCAACTCTGGTAGCAGATGTCAATCTTGCTTTCCGGGATTTTATAGATTTCAACCAGATCATCGCGGGTTTGTTTGCTGATAGCGATCACGCGATTAGCGTGTTTTGCGGCGTATTTGATTTTGTTCCTGTGGATAAGGCGGTCGGCCAGTTTGTATTGTGCCAGATACCTTTCAAAAATAAGATCATGCATAGTGACCACGGAAGGAATACCGGAAGACTGAATACCAACCGGGATTTCGTGGCTCAACCCATGGTAGAGGTTTACCCCCATGGGCTTTAATTCTTTCACCACGCCCCTGCTGCGCCAGGCGGCTTTGAACAACGTTCCGGGGAAATGCTGTGGTATTACGGTTGAAATATTCTCATAGTCGGTGTCATCGAACCTGTTCGTGATTTTCGGCGCCAGCAAAGTGTATTGGTGCTGCGGGAAATAACGGGCGAGCGAAGACACGAGCGTACGGCTGTAGTGGCCGAGACCGGTTCCGTTCTGGTAAACCCTTTTGGCGTCGAAAGCGATGTGCATGGTAAAAATTTCAGGTGCAAATTAGGCGCATGCAGTATTTTCGCCAAAATTTGAACCATGGAATTAAAAGAACTGATACTGGAAGCCTGGAGCAACCGGGAATTATTGCAGGAAGATAAATACTCCAGCGCGGTGCGTGCGGTGATAGAAGATGTGGACAAAGGCAGACTGCGCACAGCGGCCCCTTCAGAGAATGGCTGGGTGGTGAACGAATGGGTGAAACAGGCCATCCTCATGTATTTCGGCATCCAGCCCATGCAAACATGGACCTTAGAGCCGTTTGAATTTTACGATAAAATGCTGCTGAAACGCGATTACAAGGAACTGGGCGTTCGTGCCGTTCCCCATGCCGTGGCCCGTTATGGCGCCTATATCGCAAAGAATGTGGTATTGATGCCTTCTTACGTAAACATCGGCGCTTACGTGGACGAAGGCACCATGGTAGACACCTGGGCAACCGTAGGCAGTTGCGCGCAGATTGG
>CAMLRX010000121.1 GCA_946482545.1 uncultured Flavihumibacter sp.
TATATTCTGTGTTCTTTTGAATTAACTGTTCCCTGACACAACGGGGTTTTGGGGCATACCGTTCAGGATTTCGTGGCCCATTTTGTCCCGTTTGGTAGTGAGGTATTTTTCATTGTGGGGGTTTGGGCAGGATTCGATGGGAACGGTATCCACGATTTCGAGGCCATACCCAATAAGTCCTGTGCGTTTTTTGGGATTGTTGCTCATCAGTTTCAGCCGGCTGATACCGAGGTGGCGGAGAATTTGGGCGCCAACGCCGTAGTCGCGCTGATCGGTCTGGAAGCCGAGATGGAGGTTTGCTTCCACGGTATCCATCCCCTGTTCCTGGAGCTTGTATGCTTTCAGTTTGTTTAAAAGGCCGATGCCACGGCCTTCCTGGTTCATGTACAGGATGGCGCCTTTTCCTTCGGATTCTACCATTTGCATGGCTTTATGGAGTTGTTCGCCGCAATCGCAGCGGAGGGAACTGAGGATATCGCCGGTGAAACAGGAAGAGTGCACCCGCACGAGTACCGGTTCATCCTTTTCCCAGGAACCTTTGATCAGCGCCATGTGTTCGTTGCTGGTATGGCGCTCCTGGAAAGCGACCAGTTGGAAATTACCATACTGGGTAGGCATATCCACCCGCACGATCTCTTCGATGAGGGAATCGGATTTCAGGCGGTATTCGATCAGGTCCTTGATGGAGATGATTTTAAGGTCGAATTGTTTGGCGAGCACTTCCAGTTCGGGGACGCGGGCCATGGAGCCGTCGTCGTTCATGATTTCCACGAGCACGCCTGCGGGTTCGAACCCGGCTAGCCGGGCCAGGTCGATGGTGGCTTCGGTATGCCCCGTTCTGCGGAGTACGCCACCAGTTTTGGCGCGGAGCGGGAATATATGTCCGGGGCGACCGAGGTCGCCTGGTTTCGTATTGGGATCGATCAGTGAAAGAATGGTTTTGGAGCGGTCGTGGGCGGATATTCCGGTGGTACAACCATGTCCGAGCAGGTCAACGGAAACGGTAAAGGCCGTTTCGTGGAGGGAGGTATTGCTGTTCACCATCATTTCCAGGCCCAGTTCATCGCAACGCTCTTCTGTAATTGGTGCGCAAATGAGTCCGCGGCCATATTTGCTCATAAAATTGATCACTTCGGGGGTGGCGTGGCGGGCGGCCACCACAAAATCACCTTCATTCTCACGGTCTTCATCGTCTACTACGATCACCATTTTTCCGTTCCTGATATCGGCTATGGCACTTTCTATACTGTCTAACATCTTTTATCGGGATTAAAGTGCAAATGTAACGATTAAAGCCGGGCAAAAGTTGAGCGGCTTCTTTACGGCAGGGTTTACCATGAATTTCCTGTTAACATGCAGCATCTGGGTATTTTTTATGTCCTAATAATTTGTTAACAAATCCTAAAAAAGCCTTTCACATATTTTGTCATCTTTGCACAGTAAAACACATACATTATGCTTATTAAGAGAATTTTGTACCTACTTGCCCTGTTGGTACTACCGGCGGCTATGTTCGCGCAGGTGACCACCAGTAGTATTTCCGGTACTGTTTCCGATGCCATGGGCGTTCCCCTCACGGGCGCGACTGTGGTGGTTACTTATGTACCCTCCGGAACAGTATTTACCGTTCAGAGCCGGAACGGCGGACAGTTTGTGATCAACAACGTACCACCGGGCGGCCCCTACTCCATCAAAGCCACTTATGTGGGTTATGGAGATTTTTCCAGGACGGACATCAATATTCCGCTGGGAGAACGGTTCGATATCAAGATTGAACTGACCAACAGTTCCCAGGAACTTCAGAGCGTGGTTATAAGCGCGGGCAGAAGGACCAGCACGGAAAAAACCGGTGCAAGTACGGCGATATCGAGAAGACAGGTGCAGAATATCCCGAACACAAGCAGAACACTTACGGGTCTTACCAAGCTGACGCCGCAAGCGAACGGCAACAGTTTTGCAGGGATGAACAACCGTTACAACAACATCACCATTGACGGCTCTCTCTTCAACAACAACTTCGGACGCTCTGGCGACGGACTGGTTCCCGGAGGCGCATCTTCAGCTATTTCCATTGATGCGATCGACCAGGTTCAGGTAAATATTGCACCTTATGATGTGCGCCAGTCCGGCTTCGTGGGTGGTGGTATCAACGCAGTTACCAGAAGAGGAACCAACAACTGGTACGGTACAGCCTACGGCTATTTCAGGAACCAGTCGCTTACAGGAGAAAAAGTTAAAGATCAGACCGTTGCCAATCCTGACCGTAAAACACAGATATATGGCGGAAGCATAGGCGGTCCGATCATTAAGGATAAATTGTTCTTTTTCCTCAACGCGGAAAGAGAAACAAGAACCAACCCCGGCCAGACATGGCTCGCAAAGCGTCCCGGACAAAACGACAACAACCCACAGGTAACTCCCGTACTTGCCAGCGACCTTGACAACCTGAGGACCTACCTCATTTCAAATTACCAATATGATCCGGGAGGATACGAGGGATACGATTTTGAAACCAGCAATACCAAGTTCCTGGGAAGAATAGACTGGGAGATTACAAAGAAGCACAGGCTTACCTTGCGCTATACGCATTCAGAAACGAATGACGATGACCAGATTAACACATCGTCCACTACGGGCATTTCTCCTCCCCGGATCAACAACGGACGCCGCGGTGGTCTTACCGGAGGGTTGGCCTACGAGGGTTCCAACTTCAAAAACAATGTACGGGTGAAATCCGCTGTCGCTGAATTGAACTCGCGTTTCAACAACATCATATCCAACCAGTTCATTGCATCCTATACGTCCAATAAACTGGAACGTGTACCCAACAGCAATGTAGCGTTTGTGGACATTATGCGCAGCGCAAATGATGTATACATATCTTTTGGAACGGACCTCTTCTCCTACGAAAACAAGATTGATGACCAAGCGCTGAACCTCGCCAACAACGTTTCTTTCAACCTGGGCAAACATGTGCTTACAGCAGGCGCTTCCTTTGAAGCCATGAAGTTCGCGAACTCCTTTACCAGTGCCGGCGGTCCAAGCTATTATCGTTACAATTCGCTTGCAGACTTCCTCAGCAATTCGGCACCCGCCTATTTTGCCGTGGCTTATGACCCCAATAACCCATTGGGCATAAAGGTGCCGGAAGCAAGGTTTTCGCAGCTTGGCGTTTATCTCCAGGATGTATGGAGTCCTTCCAACAAGTTTAAACTCACCTACGGATTGCGGGTGGATAAACCCTTCTACCCCTATGATCCGCCAAGGAACCAGGCACTGGAAGCTGTTGTTTTTGCAGACGAAGACGGCAATCCTGAGCAGTTTGATGTTAGCAAATGGCCCAAAGCAAGACCACTTGTTTCTCCACGCGTAGGATTCTCCTATGATATCGCAGGAGACAAATCGTTGATCTTCCGCGGCGGAACAGGCCTGTTCACCGGGCGTATACCATTCATCTGGCTGGTAAACCAGGTGGGAGACAATGGTGTTGTACGGGCAATATTCCAGGCCAATGCTTCGCAACTTTCACAGATCAGGTATGACACTGACAGAAGCACTTACCTTGAAGAATTCGTTGTTCCTAACCCTCCAGTGGTTGGCAACTCCATTCCTTCAGGCTCATCATATACAGCTGTAGCAGATGACTTTAAGATGCCACAGGTTTGGAGATCAAACCTGGCTATCGATAAAAAACTCCAGGGCGATTTCGTGCTTACATTGGAAGGTATCTTTACCAAAATGGTAAACAACGCCTACTTCAGGAACGCTAACCTTCCCGCGGCGAGCGGAAATCTTGGAGGTGCTGCCGATAAGCGCCCGATCTTCGCAGGCGCCAAACCAAATGCAGTAATCAACCAGATGATCGTATTGGACAACACCAACAAGGGATATAGTTTCTCTTTCACCCCAATGATCACCAAAACCTTTTCTAAAAACTGGGAAGCCAGCCTCGCTTATACTTATACGCTCGCGCAGGATGTGGCTATTGGCAGTTCTGATCAATCAGGAAGTGGATTCAACACCAATAACATTGCAGGAAACCCCAACAAACCTGAATTGGGCCATTCCAACTTCGCTGTTCCACACAGAGTAGTGGCCAGCGGTTCTTACAGGCTTGAATATGCGAATAAAACGATGGCAACCACTTTCTCTATCTTCTACGCGGCGCAACCACAGGAAAGATATTCTTACAGGTATGGCGCTGACATCAATGGAGACGGACAAAGCAATGACATCCTTTACATTCCGGCCAACCCGTCAGAAATCCAGTTCGTGGAAGGTTTCAAAGTAGGCAGCAACACCTACACTGCCCAACAGCAAAGTGAGGCATTCTTCAAGTTCATCGAGAACGATCCTTACATGAGCAAACACAAAGGACAATACATGGAGCGTTACGCAGGCACCATGCCCTGGACACACTCCCTCGACCTTCGTATTCTCCAGGATTTCGGTATTATGGCAGGCGGAAAGAAACATACGCTTCAATTCAGCGCCGATGTGATCAATATGCTGAACCTGCTCAATAAAAACTGGGGATACAGGTACTCATTTACGTATGGAACATTCCAGGATATGGGTATCGTTGGAACACCTACTTCAGGAAGTTCAAGTAACAATACCGGCAACGAAGCATTTAACCGTGCCAATCCAAAGTATACTTTCAACCCGGCCGGCGCTTTACAGGCACACCAACCAAACTACACCACATCCAGTACGTGGAGTTTACAACTTGGTTTGAGGTATATCTTCTAGAGATGAACCTTTCTTAATAATAAAAAAGTCCTCCATTAACGGGGGACTTTTTTATTATATGAAATGCTTTATTCAAATGCGCTATCCCCACCTCAAAAACGCGGGCCATGCCGCTCCCCAGGTTTTCGCATCATGCTTTCCTCCTTCAATTTCCAAATACTTCACCTGCTCATCCCCATACCCTCTCTCCTTCAAAATTTTTATCAGGTCAAGCGTGTCATCAATGGAATCGATCACGCCGTTGTTGTTGCGGTCCGCTGCTTCATCTTCCGTTCCGCATTCGAAAAAGAAACGCATCCAGGGGAAATAAGGGAGGGACTTCACCTTGTTGTGGATGATCCGGTTATTTTCATCTGCATAATGTTCATGATCCAAAGCCAGGTTCCGCCACCAGAGTGAGCCGGAGAAAACAGCAGCGCAGGAGAATTCGAAGGGGTGATTCAACACGATATCCAAAGCGCTTAGTCCACCAAGTGAGAAACCCGCGAATATTTTTTCACGGAAAGCTGAAATGCGGTATTGCATGCGTATCCAGGGCAGCAATTCCTCCATTACAAAACGCGCATACAGTCCGGCCCTAGCGCCTCGGCCCAGGTAATCCTTTTCCTTTATAGTACCATACTCCATTAACCTTTCTTTACCCGCGTGAATACCCACACAAAAAACAGGCACATTGGCTTCTTCGGAATGGTAAGCTGAAAGTATGGACGGGAATCCTGCATCGTGTAACAACTGACCATCGTTTACAAGAATGAGGCGGTATTCTTCCCGTGGATTTCCAGGTGCCGGATACCAACATTCTACCTTTACCTCACGGTTAAGGTGGAGTGAACTAAGCAGTGTAATGTGGTGGCACATTTCTTTCGCGGCAATAACAGACATCTCTAGGTTTATTCTTGGAAACATATGTACGACCGGTGATTGCCGTACATGATCCTTTCATGAATGTAAACGCCAAATGTAGGAATTCTGCCGTAAAAAAGATATATTTGGTAGCACCTCAAATACACTGCATGCAAGAGGAATTTCACCGCTGGTACTCCCCAAACCTGGAACGCGAAATGGAAATGCTGGTCTTTGGAACGGCCGGCATCCCGGTATTGCTCTTCCCCACTTCCATGGGAAAATATTACGAGGCAAAAGACAGGCACCTGATACAAGCCGCATCCTGGTTTATTGAACAGGGAAAAATAAAAATCTATTGCCCTGATAGTTACGATAGTTTTTCCTGGTACAACAAACAGGCGCATCCCGGTGAAAGGGCCTGGAACCAGCACCGCTATGATACGATGCTGAAAGAAGAAATCGTTCCGAGAATGCAACACGAAACGGGCAACCACCGCATCATTGCAGCCGGTTGCAGCTTCGGGGGTTACCATGCCCTCAATTTCGGGTTCAGGCATCCTTACATTGTGAGCTATATTTTCTCCATGAGCGGTGTATTCAACATCAAAGGCAGACTGGACGGCTATTTCGACGACCATGTGTACTTTAATAATCCCGTTGATTTCGTGCCGGATGCCAACCATCCGGATATCTGGCGGCTGGGCATCGTGCTGGGCACGGGAGAAAATGATATCTGCCGCCCCTACAATGAAGAAATGAGCAATATACTGCTGAAGAAAAGAGTGAACCACTGGCTGGATATTCGTCCCGACGCCGTACATGACTGGCCCTTGTGGCTGAACATGTTTCCCCATTATCTTTCATTGGTGAAATAACCATTTTTATAAAGCATAACTCCAACGCTAACAACATTTGTATGAAGAAAATAGGCATCCTTTTCGGAAAAGAAAGAAGTTTTCCCGAAGCATTCATTAAACGCATCAACAGCCGGGGCATCGCGGGCATCACAGCCGAACCCGTGGTGATCGACAAAGTGATGCAGGGAGAACCCTCCGGCTACGCCGTGATCATCGACCGGATATCGCAGGATGTCCCGTTCTACCGCGCTTACCTGAAGAACGCGGCGCTGTGTGGTACGGCGGTGATCAACAACCCGTTCTGGTGGAGTGCCGACGAAAAATTCTTCAACAACTGTCTGGCCACAAAAATTGAGGTTCCTGTTCCCAAAACTGTGATCCTTCCTTCCCGGGAATTGCCCACGGACACATCGGAAGCGTCCTTTTCCAACCTGGCTTATCCCATGGACTGGGCTTCCATTTTTTCCTATGTTGGTTTTCCCGCTTATATGAAACCATTTGCCGGCGGCGGCTGGAAAAGTGTTTACCGGCTCACGGGACCAGAAGATTTCTTTGAAAAACACGGCGAAACCGGTCAACTTGTGATGTTGTTGCAAGAGGAAATTGTTTTTGAAGAGTACTACCGCTGCTATTGCATAGGTGGTAAATATGTACGCATCATGCCTTATGAACCCCGTAATCCGTTTCACCTGCGGTATGTGGCGGATTTTTCGCCTTCGGCTGAACGGCTTCGCGAAATGGAAGAAATCGTATTGCGCATCAACCAGTACCTGGGTTATGATTTTAATACTGTTGAGCTGGCCGTTCGTGACGGCGTTCCTTATGCGATAGATTTTTGTAATCCCGCTCCGGATGCCGATATTCACAGCGTGGGAGCGGAGAATTTTGAATGGGTGGTGGAAACCGCCGCCACTTTTGCCATTGAAAAAGCGCTGGCGCAGGTGGATGGAAAGGACAACCTGACCTGGGGCGAATACATCCGCAGAAGTTCACACCAGCAAACGCTGCGCTAACAAGCAATCAAACGAAGCATGGCCAACATCAACTACAAGCATTTCACGCTGGGCGTGGAAGAAGAATACATGGTACTGGATCCCGAAACGCGGGAACTCAGGAGCCATGAACAGAAGATCGTTCAGGAAGGACAGAAAGTGATCAAAGACAAAGTGAAGGCCGAAATGCACCAGGCCGTAGTGGAAGTGGGCACCGATATCTGTCAGGACATTGATGAGGCTTTCAAAGATGTGGCCCTCCTCCGCAAAACACTTTCCAACATCGCCGGCGATCTTGGTTTCTCCATAGGCGCAGCAGGGACGCACCCGTTCTCGCACTGGGAGCGCCAACTGATTACCGACCATGCCCGCTACCACGAGATCGTGAACGAAATGCAGGAAGCCGCCCGCAGCAACCTCATCTTCGGCCTGCACGTGCACGTGGGCATGCAAACCCGGGAAATGGCCATCCACATCGCCAACAGCGCCCGGTATTTCCTCCCCCACGTGTACGCACTCAGTACCAACTCCCCTTTCTGGGAAGGAAGGCTCACCGGTTTCAAATCCTTCCGTACCAAGGTATTCGACAAATTCCCCCGCACCGGGATACCCGATTATTTCGAAAGCATCGAGGAGTACGATAACTACATCAAGCTATTGGTGAAAACCAATTGCATCGACAACGCCAAGAAGATCTGGTGGGACCTCCGTGTACATCCTTTTTTCGATACCGTCGAGTTCCGTATCTGCGATGTACCCATGACCATCTCCGAAACCATCGCCATCACGGCGCTGTTTCAGTGCATCTGTGCGAAGCTCTACAAACTCCGGATGGAAAACCTCAACTTCATCATCTACAAACGCGCCTTCATCAACGAGAACAAATGGCGCGCCAGCAGGTATGGCATCGATGGCCGCCTCATCGATTTCGGCAAAGAAGAAGAAGTAAACACCCGCGCACTCATCTACGAACTCCTGGATTTCGTGGATGATGTCGCCGATCACCTCGGCTGCAGGCACGCCATCTCTTATATCCATACCATGCTTGACCGCGGCACCGGAGCCGACAGACAACTGAAAGTATATGAAGAGAGTGGTGGCAACCTGATTCAGGTGGTGGACTATATCAGGGATCAGTTCCTCGAGGATGTGTAACAGCAAATTTAGACACAGCAAATCAATCCTTCTAATTTCTTGACCCCGTATTAACACCGGATTTAAGCCCGTTTTTTAACGGATCGATTACGCTTCGCCCCGTCATCAATTGATAAATTTCAGCTATATTTGCGCCATGTTCAGTGCGAAGAGAAATATCCGTGTGGCCATACTTGATCTGTATGAAGGCCAGCCCAATGAAGGGATGCGCTGTATACGGGAGATTCTGCAACAATTCGGCGCGTTACACCAACTCAACCTGGTTTGGGATGAATACGATGTCCGGTTGCGCCACCAGGTTCCCGATACCTCTTACGACCTCTACATTTCCTCCGGGGGCCCAGGCAGCCCGCTGGATACGGAAGGCAGCGAATGGGAGACCGCTTATTTCAACTGGTTCGCTGCCATGCAGGCATGGAACGCTGATGGTAGTCGTCTACCCAAAAAAGTCTTTTTCATCTGCCATTCCTTCCAACTGATATGCAGGCACCTGCAACTCGCGAATGTATGCAGACGCAAATCCACCGCGTTCGGTATTTTTCCTGTACACCTCATGGAAGCCGGCATTGGCGAACCTGTATTCGATGGTTTGCAGGATCCTTTTTATGTGGTGGACAGCAGGGATTTCCAGGTGATTGAACCCGATGCTTTGCGTATGGAAAAAGTCGGTGCACGTATATTGGCGATAGAGAAAGAACGGCCCCATGTAGCATTGGAAAGGGCCATTATGGCCATACGTTTTAATGAGCACATGATCGGAACACAGTTCCATCCGGAAGCGGATGCGGTGGGCATGACCATGTACCTTAAAAGGGACGACAAAAAAAAGACCATCATCGAGAACCACGGCTTCGAAAAATGGCAAAGCATGATCGAACAACTGAACGATCCGGATAAAATTTTGTGGACCTACTCCAATGTGCTGCCAAACTTCTTACAGGAGGGTGTTTTCGGTAACAATCAGTTGGCTGCTCAACCCGGGCGCTTGTCCTGATCCTGTTCCACCATCGCCACACTTCCGCCCACCCAGGTCTTGTCTTTATTGTACCGCGTCCCAATCATTTTGCCTTTGCTCAAGCGTGCCAGGTTAATGGCCAGTTGCGGACGTGCTGCCCCTTCGGGCCATAAATACATCAGCCTGATCTCTGCTTTTGCAGCACCATCAGGTGTTTCAATCACATCTGCGTAATTCACTTTCGATTGTAATATCCAGTTTTCCGGATCTTTAATGGCTGCGATATCTTCTATTGTTACATCAATCACAACCCCCTGTCCGGCAAACGAAAACAAAGGTTTGAGCACATAATTTTCGAGATCGGCGGGAACTTCTTTCAGCTCATGCAAGAAACTGGTTTCAGGAATATATTCATGCTGAAGTAAGGGAAGCGTGAACTTACTCAGGCGGTAGAACCAGTTGGGATGCGGTACCCATTCTACGTTCCATGGTTTTGAAAAGTCCAGTGCGCGCTCCTGAATATCTTTTTTACCTTTCAGTTCATCAGCTATAACACGGTTGTATATGCGCTTTATTCTAATTTTTCGTCCATTCAATTCATAATACAATTCATTTCCTTCTGAAAACACTTCCGTAATACAAACCGGTTGAATGCCGAGATACTGTGCAGTGCAATAAAAGTCGATGCGTGTTTTTTGTTCATGAGGTGTTATTTCCAGCAGCACAACTTCTTCCGGTGCATGCCCTCCCACGATGGTTTCTTTGAACAACTGCAGAAAACTTTCTTTGGAATGTCCGCCCATAAACTGGCTGTACCCCTCCGGCATCCAAAGGTACTCCTTCATCAATTCCGGGAACATCACCTGGAAACCGAAAAGTGAAGGAAACCCCTGCATCTCTATTAACATGGGCACCAATTCCCCTGAAGCGTTCCTGCATATCCCGAAGTCAAATGCAAGACAATGGCAGTGCGCCGTTTCGCCCGGGGTCCATTCTTCAGTTGGAACCGCTCTTGCCGTAGCTTCCATAAACCCCGGCTTCATCATACTGTTGATAATATAATCACAGGTCTCTTCCATTTTGAGGGAGAAATCACGCGGTATAAACACGGGCGTTTCGGCAATCCGGAACTCCACCACACCAGGGTATTTTTCTTCCAGAGCACCAAGAAAAGAACCGTATCCCTCCGGGGTAAACAACTGATTGTATTGTTTTCTGATGGACTCAATCATTGTGCTGTCTTATTGACCTGAAGGTATAGATTTTTTTGTCCCGAAAATATTGATACCTTTGCCCCATGCGAAAATGGATCGCTTTTTTCCTGATCGGGATATGTGTATCCACCCAAACGGAGTTCCATCAGTTGCTGAAACTTCCCGTATTGGTACAGCATTTCATGGAGCACCGTGAAAAAGATCCAACCACTTCTCTCCTCGCCTTTCTCAAAGAACATTATTCCGCTTTCGATGAACGGGATGCGGATTATGACCGCGATATGCAGTTGCCGTTCAAAACGCACGATTGCGTAAACGCAGCGGTTGTATTTTATAACCCCGCACCTTCGTTCGATATTATTTCTATTCCTTCTTTTGAAGCCATTGCTTCTTT
Source organism: uncultured Flavihumibacter sp. (assembly GCA_946482545.1). The sequence continues at coordinate 11,166 of CAMLRX010000121.1, forward strand.
TCCCATTACAAGGGAAACATCGCTTCCCACTACTACGACGGGGAATATCTGGCAGCCTCCGCGGGTATAGCAGGCTGTTATGTTGTAATTCATTTTTTAATTTTCACGCAAAGACGACTGCTTCGTGCCTCGCAGGAGCAAGGACGCAAAGATCTGTTTGTTTTATTTGTACAGTTTCAATGCAGAAAGCAGTTCAGTTTATTGGACGTTTATAGACCTACGGTCAGCAAAGACAACGAGCTTGCACAATCAAGTGATCGCCAACTCAGCTATGCTTTGCGTCTCTGCTCCGCGAGGTACGAAGCGGTCCGTCTTTGCGTGAACCCGAATCATTCCCGATGCTTCACGCTATCATATCCTTCTCCGTAAGGAACAAACTTATTGTAGGCATTCTTTTGCTCGGCCTTATTAGTTTCGGCAGTTATTCCGTTACGCAACTGCCTATTGACGCAGTTCCAGATATTACCAACAACCAGGTTCAGGTGATCACGGTGGCCCCTTCGCTGGCGGCTCCTGAAGTTGAACGACTGATCACTTTTCCTGTGGAACAGGCCAACGCGAACATCAGCGGACTGGTAGAAATCCGCTCTTTTTCAAGGTTCGGCCTTTCCGTTGTAACCATTGTTTTTGACGATGATGTGGATGTGTACTGGGCACGACAGCAGGTGAGCGAACGCCTGATCCAGGTACAGAACGATATTCCCGCAGGCGTAGGTACGCCACAACTTGGTCCGATTACAACGGGCCTTGGAGAAATATACCAATATGTGCTCCGGCCCGAGAAAGGTTATGAAAACAAGTACGATGCCATGGAACTGCGCACCATGCAGGATTGGATCGTAAGGCGTCAACTCCTGGGTACACCCGGCGTAGCCGATGTAAGTAGTTTCGGCGGCTTTCTGAAACAATATGAAGTAACGGTGCAGGCCGATAAGTTGAAAAGCATGGGCCTTGCGCTTTCAGATGTATTCACCGCGCTGGAAAAAAGCAATCAGAATACAGGCGGCGCTTACATCGAAAAAAGCAGCGGCGTACTTTTCATACGCAGTGAGGGACTGGCACAGACCATTGAAGACCTGGAACAGATCGCGGTCAAAAACACAGCGAATGGCACACCTGTATTGCTGCGCGATGTAGCCACCATCGGGATCGGGCACGCTACACGGTATGGCGCACTTACATTCAACGACCAGGGCGAAGTGGCAGGAGCCGTAGTCATGATGCTGAAGGGCGCAAATTCCTCCAGCGTGGTGAAAGCGGTGAAAGAGAAGATCGAAAGCATCAAAAAGACATTACCCGAAGGCGTTACTATTGAGCCTTTCCTGGACCGCAGTAAAATGGTAAACAATGCCATTGGAACAGTTGAGAAGAACCTGCTGGAAGGCGCGCTGATCGTGGTATTCATTCTCGTGTTGTTCCTTGGTAACCTGCGGGCCGGGCTGGTGGTGGCCTCCGTGATCCCATTATCCATGCTGTTCGCCATCATCTGCATGAACCTATTCGGTGTTTCCGGCAACCTGATGAGTCTGGGCGCTTTGGATTTCGGACTTATCGTAGATGGCGCTGTAATCATAGTGGAAGCTGTAATGCACCGGCTCCGCCACAGCAAAGCATTCGCCGGCACCACACGCATTACACAGGAAGAAATGAATACTGAAGTAAGTTCCGCGGCCGGGAAAATGATGAACGCCGCTGTATTCGGGCAGATCATTATCCTGATCGTTTACCTGCCTATTCTTTCACTGAAAGGGATCGAAGGAAAAATGTTCAAACCTATGGCCCAAACAGTTTCCTTCGCCATCATCGGGGCATTCCTGCTTTCCGTTACTTATGTGCCCATGATGAGCAGCCTTCTGCTCAGCAAAAAAATCACGCACCACGATACCTGGGCCGACAAAATGATGCACTGGCTCGAACAACGTTACCAACCCGTGCTTGCCCGTGCATTGCAATTGCCCCGTTGGATCATGGGGATATCAATCCTGCTGTTTGCGGCCAGCGTATTCGTGCTCACGAGACTGGGCGGGGAATTCATCCCCCAACTGGAAGAAGGTGATTTTGCCGTGGAAACCCGGATGCTTACCGGCACATCACTCACCACCGGCGTGGAATATGTGCAACAGGCGGCACGTATTCTGAAAGACAGTTTCCCGGAAGTAGAGAAAGTGGTGACCAAACTGGGTTCCGGAGAAATCCCCACCGATCCCATGCCTATGGACTGGGGCGATATGATGGTGATTCTGAAAGATAAAGACGAGTGGACCACGGCGAAAAATTTTGATGCACTCGCCGAAAAAATGGGCGAAGCCCTGAAAGATGTCCCAGGCATCAATGTAGGCTTTATGTTCCCCGTACAAATGCGTTTTAATGAACTGATGACGGGTGCCCGGCAGGATGTGGTCTGCAAGATATTCGGGGAAAATATGGATACGCTCGCGCACTACGCAGGAAAACTGGGTAACCTGGCTGGTGCTATTGAAGGAGCGAAGGACCTCTACGTGGAGAAAGTAGCCGGTCTTCCGCAGATCGTAATAGATTTTAAAAGAGCGGCACTGGCCCGCTACGGCTTACAGATCGAAGACGTGAATACCGTAATCAACACCGCATTCGCGGGTGCATCTGCAGGATTATTATACGAAGGAGAAAGGCGTTTTAACCTGGTGGTACGCCTTGGTGCAGAACAAAGAAAATCGCTGGAAGATGTGCAACAATTGTTAATCCAGACACCCGGCGGAATACAGATTCCACTGAACCAGGTGGCGGATGTGGCCATTAAGGAAGGACCCTCGCAAATACAACGTGAAGATGCCAAAAGAAGAATTACAGTAGGCTTCAATGTAAGGGGGCGCGATGTGCAATCTATTGTGGAAGAATTGCAAAAGAAAACCGCGGCGGGACTTTCACTCCCCCCAGGTTATTACGTCACTTATGGCGGCCAGTTCGAGAATCTCGTAGAAGCGCAAAAACGTTTATCCATTGCCGTTCCTGTGGCCTTATTGCTGATTTTCCTGTTGCTTTATTTCGCATTCAGGTCCATCAGGCAGGCATCGCTCATCTTTACCGCGATTCCGTTATCGGCCATTGGTGGCGTGTTCGCGCTTGGGATGCGCGGGATGCCGTTCAGCATTTCAGCTGGCGTAGGCTTTATCGCACTTTTTGGGGTGGCGGTACTTAATGGCATTGTGTTGATTACTGAGTTCAACCGCCTTCGGCGGGAAGGGATGGAAGACCTTGGCGCGATCGTTCTAAAAGGAACGCGGATCAGGTTACGCCCTGTATTGATGACAGCCGCTGTGGCCTCCCTGGGATTTCTTCCAATGGCGCTCAGCAATGGTGCCGGAGCGGAAGTACAGCGTCCGCTGGCCACGGTGGTAATCGGTGGTCTGGTTACCGCCACACTCCTGACACTGCTTGTATTACCTATATTATATGTTTGGTCGGAAGAGAGAAAAACACGTAAAAATAAGGCCATGAAAGCATTTTCAATTCTCCTGTTGCTTTGCGCGTCCTCCGGACTTTTCGCGCAGTCAGGAACACCGTTGCCGGAAATTCTACAACAGGCAAATGCCAACAACCCGTTCCTTAAGAGCGGACAAAGCAATATCAATTACCGGAAACAATTGGAAAGAACGGGCTTTAACCCGGACAAGACAAATATTTCCGGAGAATATGGCAACATCAATTCCGCGTTTACCGATAACCGATTTGGTGTTAGTCAGACCATTCACTGGCCGGGTGTCTATTCCAAACAAAAAGCATTACTGAAAACAGAAACCGCTTCAGCCGAAGCCCTGTTTCATGTACAGGAAGCCAACATAGACCTTCAGGTAAGAAACACCTACGTGGAATACCTGTACTGGTCCGAAAAAAAGACCTTGCTGGAAGAGGCTGCCAACCTTTACAAGGGCGCCTTTGAAAGAGAAAAAACCAGACTGGAAGCAGGAGCAGCAGGCGCTATGGGTACTT
>CAMLRX010000122.1 GCA_946482545.1 uncultured Flavihumibacter sp.
GGAACCCTTGCCAGCACCTGGTTGGCGCGGTAAACACCTCTCCAGTGGTGCCACCAGGTATCGTAGTTTACTTCAAAGCTGTATTGGGTGATGTTGTGCGCACCGATACTGCGGAGTTCGTTCCAGGGACTGGTGGAATAGCCATCATCGGAACGCACATCCATGTAAAAGGGCATCCATCTCGAATAAGGTGCGCCGTTGCGGTAGAAATTGCCGTAAACGGCGTTCACACCAAGTAATGCGTCAGTTCCCGTTTGCCAGAAATTAGATTCATCCGGAACATTCGGGTTCGGAATATCCAGTTCCATGGTTTTTTTGCAGGAAGCAAAGGTGAAGAGCAGTATGGAATATAGAATGATTTTTTTCATTGCTGAAGATTGAAAGTGAAAGATCAGAAACCGAAATTGATGCCTGCGGAAAGGATGCGCATGGCGGGATATTGTCCGTTGTCGAGCCCTCTTTCAAAAATGTTCACACCGGTAATATCGGGATCCAGTCCTTTGTATTTTGTGAAGGTGAGCAGGTTCTGTCCGCTCACGAATACCCTTGCGGAACTGAACCCTGCTTTTGAAAGCGTGGTTCTGGGAATATTGTAGCCGATCTCCACGTTGCGGAGCCGCAGGTAGGAACCATCTTCCAGCCAGCGATCGGTTTGTGGCAATACGTTGAATTGTATGCCCTGATCCGGTGCGCCCATGGCCGCACGTGGCATATCGGTGTTGGGATTTTGTGCTGTCCATGGATTGGCGCCCTTTCTGAAATTCGTATTCTGATCCATGCGGTCAACATTGTAGCGCGGCCTGTTGTACAATTGGTTACCTATAACGGCGTACCACTGCATGCTGAAGCTGAAGTTCTTCCAGGAAGCATTAAAAACAGCGCCCGTTTCAAAATCAGCCCAAGGTGTACCTGCATACACGCGATCTTTGTCGGTATTCAATTCACCATCGCCGTCCGTATCCACGTAGCGCACATCGCCGGGACGGGCCCAGGGTTGGAGCAGTTCGCCATTCTTATTGGTGTGTGCATCTATTTCAGCCTGGTTCTGAAAGAGGCCGTCAGTTTGAAGCACATACCATTCTCCGATAGAGCGGCCCAGTTGCGTACGGGCATCGCCCAGTTGTGTGTATTTGGTGGTGGTGTCGCCAAAGCTGGTCACCTTGTTGCGGATAAGTGTGAAGTTGAGCGTGGCATCCCATTTAAAGGCGCGCTGCGGATCACTTTTGTAAGTAATGCCCAGTTCAAATCCTTTGTTGCGGATGGATGCGGCATTTACAGGTGGGTTACCGCCCGCGTTACCTGTTGTTAAACTGATGGGAAGATCCACCAACACATCATTTGTGCTGGCGATAAAGTATTCAGCCGTAAATAGAAGGCGGTTATCAAGCAACGCACCATCTATACCGAAGTTGGTGGTCTTTTTCGTTTCCCAACGGAGTCCTGCATTCGCGAGTTGTGTATTGATGGCGCCAAGTTGTTCGGCTTCATTTGTTCCGAATACCGCGCGTGGAAATGGATTGATGGAACCGAAATACTGCCAGGGACGAAGGAATTCACTGTTACCGAGCGATCCGTAGGATGCGCGGAGTTTCAGGTCGTTGATCCAGGCTACATTAAAGAAGGATTCCCTGCTAATGCGCCAGGCGACCGATGCGGAAGGGAAATTGCCCCAACGGTTTGCAGGTCCGAACAACGAACTTCCGTCCCGGCGAAAAGTTAGACTGGCCAGGTATTTTTCTTCGAAACTGTAGTTCAGGCGTCCGAGGAAACTGACCAGGTTCCATTTATCTGTTCTGCTGGTGGTGATAGCGTTCTGCCCCTGGTTCAGGTTGGTGAAAGTATAGTTACCATTGGCATCGGGTTCGAAGCCTGATTTTTGTCCGGTGAGTATTTCGTAAGTATTCGTTTGGTTGGTAAAACCGCCTACTGCACTGATGCGATGGGCACCAAAACTCTGGTCGTAGTTAAGGGTATGCTCAAACAAAAAGGAGCGGAAATTCGCGCGGTTCTCATCGGCAGTGGCAATCGGAGAAGGCGTACCCTGGCGGATGGTGCCGGGGCGGCGGAAGCCTTTGAAACGGTCGAAACTGGTCTCGGCGCCTGCATTGAATTTATACGAAAGTCCATTGAGTATTTTGAATTCCGCGAAAGCATTCCCTCTTATCTTAAAATTATATTGATTGGTCTGAAGCAGGCTTTGCAATGCCGGAACATTTGCGGCGAGGGTATTCACATAAGCGTTGTTCAGCCCTATCCCCCAGCCTTCGGGGTTGGTGGCGGAAGCAAACCGGGACGCGTCTTTAACCGGGATCACGGGAATCATGGTGATCATGTCCACAAAAGGATTGGTGAAGATGTCTCCGGCTACGGGATCATCCTGCGTATAAGAGAGCAACATGTTCTGGCCAAAGCTGAAGCGGCCCTTCCTGCCGCTGGTGTTCACCCTTAAACTGGCGCGTTCAAATTCGTTCCCGATCACGGCACCTTTGTTCTTAAAATAGCTTCCTGACACATAATAGTTGGCGGAATTGCTGCCACCGGAAAGCGCCATGCTGTAGTCCTGGATATTTCCGGTACGCATAAAGGCATCCTGCCAGTTCGTATTAATGGAAGGATCGAAATCATTGGTGAGAATTGTTGGCACCGGAAGTCCGCCATTGGCATACAACTGTGTAGCCAGTGTGCGGTATTCTCCCGCATCCATCATATCCCATTTTTTATGGATCTGCTGCAAACCGGTTTTCACGGAGCCGGTAACCACCATGGGGCCTTCCTTTCCTTTTTTCGTGGTGATGATGATCACGCCATTAGCGGCACGGCTTCCATAGATCGCTGCGGCGGAAGCATCTTTCAGAATCTGGATGGATTCAATATCGTTGGGATTGAAGTCCGGCGTGGCATCGCTGTACATGCCATCGATAATATAAAGCGGGTTATTGTTGGCGAAAGTTCCTGCCCCCCTGATGTCTATCTTAGCCATGGCACCGGGAGAACCACTGTTGCGTACAGTAACCCCGGTAGCCAGTCCCTGGATGGATTCGGCTACAGAAGAGGCCACGTTCCTGTTGGCCTGCGCTGGATTCACCACGCCTACGGCTCCGGTGAGGTCTTTGCGGCGCACCGATTGGTAGCCGATCACCACCACATCATTGAGCGTGGCATCCGCTGGCTCCAATACAATATTGAGGGTGGTGCCATTCACGGTCACCTCTTTTTCATTATACCCCACGCTGGAAACCACCAATACGCTTCCGGATGCGGCTTCGATGGAAAAAAGACCATTTGCTGTGGCAGCAGCCGAGCGCTGTGTTCCTTTAACCGTGATGGTGCCACCGGGAATCGCTTCCCCCGAGGCAGTTCTTAGTGTACCATTCACCACCTGTTGCGCGTAAACAACATGTGAAACGGGAAGAAAAATAGCAGCAAAGAGCAGAAACCTGAGCAATCGTTTTGTCATACTCATTGTTAGCAGTTTAGTTTTTGATAAAAAAGTCAGATCGCCGGAACTGGTCCGCCGGAAGTATGATCCGGAAAAGAAGTGAAGTGGTGGGCATAGCAATTCGGCAATCGTTGAAGCAGTGAAATTCATACTTAAACAGTTAGTATCGCTTAAAAAACGTTTCATAAATGTTTTATTCCGTCTCATTTTTCCATATTCAGACAATGTTCACCTTTCATCGCCCGTTCACTTTCGTTTTATAATGTAACTTCCCATCCCAATGCCTGCTGTATGATGAAGTATTTATGCTCCCTGATAATAATGGCCGCGGCGTGCTCAGTGCCCGTGTTTGCACAGCCCCATTATTTCAGGCATTACCAGGTAGAACAGGGACTTTCCAACAACACGGTGTTCTGCCTGGCCCAGGACAAAGGCGGATTTGTATGGATGGGAACAAAAGAAGGACTGAACAGGTTCGATGGATATGGTTTCAAAGTATTCAGGAATGATCCGGATGATAGTCTGAGTATTGGGGATGATTTTATCCGGAGTATGTTTATAGATACCACGGATTCACTTTACGCCGGAACACGGAACGGCGTGTACAAATACCTTCCGGCCACCGAACAATTCCGGCATGTTTTCAAAAGCGGAGCTGAAGTGAAAGACATCTGCAAGGACCGATCAGGCAACCTATGGATCATATCCGGCCTTTCGCTGATCCGCTTTCATGAACAAAGCGGCCAATCAAAATTGTACCCCGGCGGCACCGTTGAATCGCCCACCACTGTATGTATTGATGCACAGGGTACCGTATGGGTGGGCACTGCACAAGGGTTGCTGCTGCAATATCTTCCGGAGAAAGATGCTTTTCTTTCCTATAACCTCTTCCCCGGTAAAACCTACGCGTTCCCCAAATGGATCGAGAAAATCTACGCCGGTTCAGGCCCGTTTATCATGGTGGGCACCTCCAATTACGGGGTGAAACACTTCCATTCCATACAAAGGACACATAAAGATATCCTGACTTATAACACAGAGGGAAATGAAATATTCGCCCGCGATTTCCTGCAAACGGCAGAGGACGAATACTGGGTGGCCACCGAGTCCGGAGTTTTCCTGCTCAATATTAATTCCGGCAAAACCACACAGTTGCGCAAACAATACGGTAATCCGTTTTCTTTACCCGACAACGCCGTTTACACCTTATTGAAAGACAAAGAAGGTGGCATCTGGGCTGGAACGTATTTCGGCGGGGCAGCCTATTACGCCAAGCCCTATACGCTTTTCGAGAAATTTTTCCCGCTGCCTGAACCTGGCGCCATCCATGGCAACGCGGTGCGGGAAATTTGTGAGGACCGCTTCGGCAACATCTGGGTGGGTACTGAAGATGCAGGACTGAACCGCTTCGATCCACGAAAGGGAACCTTTACCAGTTATCGTTTAACGGGTGCTGATATCGGCATCTCCTACCCTAATATCCATGGCTTGCTGGCGCGGAAAAATGAACTCTGGGTGGGCACATTTGAACATGGTTTGGATATCATGGATATCTACTCGGGGAAAGTGATCCGTCATTTTCCCGAAGGGAAAGAAGGGGAACAACTGAAAAGCAGTTTTATTGTAGTGATCAATGAAACCCGGGCGGGAGAAATATTCATTGGTACCCGTCAGGGTTTGTACCGCTTCCGCGAAGCAGATCAGCAATTCGAAGCCGTAAAGCAAGTGTCGGAGCATGCATTCATTCATTCCATCACAGAAGACAACAAGGGTAATTTGTGGATCGGCACTTTAGGAAACGGACTCTATAGTTACGATCCGCGGACCAACCAGGTGTCCAACTACCGCCATCATGCGAAGCAGAAAAAAAGCTTACCTGGCAACTCTGTTACTACCGGTTTCCAGGCCAGCGATGGCACATTGTGGTTTGGAACAGAAGGCGGAGGACTTTGCCGCTTCAATCAAAAAGAACAAAACTTCACTACCATTACCACCAAAGAAGGCTTACCGGGCAATACGATTTTCCGGATACTGGAAGACGAACAGCGGCTGCTCTGGATCACCACCTCCAACGGACTTGTATGTTTCCAACCCGGAACGGGTGCCATTCAGGTGTACACCACTTTCAACGGCCTGCTCAGCAACCAGTTCAACTACAATTCGGGATACCGCGATGCTTCCGGACAAATTTACCTCGGCACGGCAAAAGGACTGATCCGTTTCCGCCCCGCATCGTTCACCAACAATCAATATTTTCCGCCTGTGCACATTACAGGGTTGTACATCAATAACAAGGAACCCTCTTCTAACCTTGTTGCCCTGCCGCTGCAAAAAGCCAATGTACATACTTCCAAAGTTGTGCTTTCTTACGATGAATCCTCGTTCAGCATTGATTTCGCCGCACCGGCTTTCACGGCCCCCGAAATGACGGGTTACAAATATATTCTCGAAGGACTCGATAAAGACTGGACCTACCTGAAAAGCAACCGGAAAGTATATTTCACCAACCTCAGGCCCGGCAATTATACATTCAAAGTACAGGCCGCCAACAGCCAAGGACAATGGGGAAAAGATACCGCCACGCTCCAGATTCTGATTCATCCGCCCTGGTGGGAAAGCAACTGGGCCTTTACCGCATACCTACTGGTGTCCGCAGTAATTGTTTACCTGCTTTTCAGAAACTACCAGCAACGGATGCACGAAAAAACCGAACGTAAGATCGAATTGATGGAACACGAAAAGGAGAAAGAATTGTACCAGACGAAAATAAATTTCTTCACCGATGTGGCCCATGAAATACGCACCCCGCTTACGCTGATCCGCGCCCCCATGGAGAAAATCATGAAGAAAGTCGGCGATAGCATTGAATGGGGACAACAACTGAAGATCATGCAACGGAACACCGACCGGTTGCTCGAACTGACCGGTCAGTTGCTCGATTTCCGTCGCGTGGAAACCAATGCTTTCCGGCTCGATTTTGCTGAAACCAATATTGGCGCACTGTTGAAAGATATGTGTACCGTATTCAGACCACTGGCGGAACAGAAAAAGATCAGCTTCAGCCTGCATGTTCCTCCTCACCCAGTATTGGCGCTCGCGGATACGGATTCATTGCAGAAAATGATCAGCAACCTGCTTTCCAATGCTTTCAATTATGGCAAAAAGAAAGTGGACGTTGTATTGCGTTTGACGGAAACACATTTCACCATAACTGTTAGCAACGATGGGCCTGTGATTCCTCCGGAAATGAAAGAAAAAATATTCGAGCCGTTCTACCGCATCCACCACCACAGTCACCGGCCCGGAAGCGGCATCGGACTGGCCCTGTCGCGGTCGCTCGCAGGATTGCACCACGGTACGCTTGAGCTGGATACCGCCGTGCCTGAAATGAATGTTTTCATACTTTCGATACCCTTAAAGCCTGAACCAATAACCGAAACTGCTCCCGATGAAACCCGTATTACTGATTATTGACGACAACGAAGAAATCCTGGACTTCCTTTCAGATGACCTCGGTGAAAAATACACCATCCGTACCGCCGTGAACGGCAAAGACGCACTCGAAATCCTTTCCGCTGAAAGCATCCAACTCGTTATCAGCGATGTGATGATGCCCGAAATGGATGGCTTCGCTTTGTGCAGGGAGATTAAATCGAAGGTGGAAACCAGTCATGTGCCCGTAATCCTCCTTACAGCGAAGAACACCCTTCAATCTAAAATGGATGGGCTGGAAATGGGCGCCGATGCTTATATCGAAAAACCATTCTCTCCGGAATTCCTGCATGTACAAATTGCGAACCTGCTCATCAACCGCAATAAAATCAAGGAATATTTCTCCAATTCCCCGGTTACACATATCCGTTCGATGGCGCATACCAAAGCCGACGAACAATTCCTGGAACAGGTGCATGAAATTGTGTTGCAACACCTGTCTGATACAGAACTGGACGTGGAGCACCTGGCCCGTTACATGAACATGAGCCGGCCAACTTTGTACCGCAAACTGAAAGATATTTCCGACCTGACGCCGAACGAACTCATTAACATCACCCGATTGAAAAAAGCCGCGGCCTTACTGGCGGAAGGACAACTTTCGGTGAACCAGGTAGCGGAAATGGTGGGTTACACTTCCCACAGCCATCTTTCGAGAAATTTCCAGAAGCAGTTCGGGCTGTTGCCTTCGGAATTTGTGAAACGAAAAGAAAACGGGTAAAAGCAAGCAAATACTATGTTTACACACGGCTGCACGTTAGCAAAAAGGCGGTAAATTCGCAGGTATGAATTTCCGATCTCTTTTCACATACCTGTTCCTTCCCGCGATACTCCTGTCCGGCTGTACAGAACAGGAACCACAAAAGCAGTACGATCATCCCGTAGTGATCGTACAAACCAAGTTTGGTGACATCAAAATGGAGCTTTACCCTGAAAAAGCGCCTGCCACCACGGCAGGATTCCTTACCAACGTGGATTCAGGTTACTATAAGAACTGCGCCTTCTACCGTGTTTTGCGCGACGACAACCAGGTATCCGGCGCATTACATGCCCAACTCATTCAGGGCGGCATCTGGGTCACCAACTATAAACTGAAGGCTAAGATGAAACCCATCCCGCATGAATCAACCAAAGCATCGGGCTTATTGCACAAGCGGGGCACCGTTTCCCTCGCCCGTGCTGAACCGGGTACCGCCACCTCCGAATTTTTTATCTGCCTGGAAGATGAACCGGGCTTCGACTTTGGCGGCGAAAACAATGCTGACGGTTTAGGTTATGCGCCTTTCGGAAAAGTACTGGAAGGCATGGACGTGGTGAAGAAAATTCATGAACAGCCGGAATACAAACAACGTTTCCGGCCGTTGGTAACAATTGTGGATGTAAAGCGGGCGAAGTAGCAAGCTATTCTTTGCCCACTACCCTGTATTCAGGGTCCTCCACTACATTCACTTCAATAACATCCGCTGCGTTCTTTAATAGTTGCCTGCATTCCGGACTTAAATGCAGCAGGTGTAATTTTTTACCCGCGTTGCTGTATTTTTCTGTGAGCTTATTCAAAGCGTCAATCGCGCTCATATCCACTACCCTGCTTTCCCTAAAGTCAATGATCACTTCCTGGGGATCGTCCTGTATATCGAATTTCTCCGTAAATCTTGTGACGGATCCGAAGAACAGCGGCCCATATATTTCATAATGCTTTACGCCATTTTCATCCACATATTTCCGGGCACGAATCCTTTTCGCGCTTTCCCACGCGAATACCAGCGCGGAAATAACCACGCCAATCAGCACCGCCAGGGCGAGGTTGTGCAGCCAAACGGTGATTACTGCAACAAGCACCCCCACAATGATGTCAGATTTCGGCATCTTGTTGATGATGCGTAAACTGATCCATTCAAAAGTACCGATAGACACCATCACCATTACACCCACCAAAGCGGCCATCGGAACCTTTTCTATCACAGGCGCGCCGAAAAGAATGATCAGCAATATCGTAAGCGCCGCCACAATGCCTGACAAACGGGCTCTCGAACCCGCCGAAAGGTTCACAAATGTTTGCGCGATCATCGCACAACCACCCATCCCAGTAAATAATCCATTCAATACATTCGCACTGCCCTGCGCCACGCATTCTTTATTGCCTCTGCCCCTGGTTCCTGTGATTTCATCCACTACATTCAGTGTCAGCAAACTTTCGATGAGTCCAACCCCCGCCATCACCAGTGCGTAAGGAAAAATCAGTTTCAGCATGTCCAGGTTAAACGGCACATCCGGAAGATGAAAAGGAGGAAATCCTCCGCTGATGGAAGCGATATCCTTTACCGTTTTCGTATCAATGCCAAACCCGGCGACAATCGCGAATACAATGGCGATGGCCACCAGTGAGGCGGGTACCGCTCTGGTGATTTTAGGGAAGAAAATTACGATAAGAACAGTGAGCAAAACCAGTGCAAGCATCACATACAAAGGTGTTCCGCTTAGCCACGACTCAGTGCCGCTTACACGAAACTGCTGTAATTGCGACATGAAAATGATCACCGCCAATCCATTCACGAACCCGTACATAACGGGTTGCGGTACCAGTCTGATGAATTTCCCAAGTTTAAAAACGCCCACCAGTATTTGTAAAAGTCCTGCCAGCAGCACCGCGGCGAAAACATATTCCAGGCCATGGCTTTGCATCAATGCAATTAATACCACTACGGTTGCGCCCGCGCCACCTGAAACCATACCCGGCCTACCGCCTAGTACAGCGGTAACCAATCCCATGATGAATGCCGCATACAAGCCTGTAAGCGGCGAAAAGCCAGCCAGGATTGCAAAAGAAAGGGATTCGGGGATCATCGTCATCGCAACGGTAAGCCCCGCGAGTATCTCGGTTTTATAATTTACTTTTTGTGAAAAGTCAAATAAATTAAACAATGCTGCCATGCAGTAAATATTAGAAGAATAAAAAGAATGGATAGAAATCGTTCAATGGCGTAAGGAATTGCTTACGCCTGCAAAGGGATCAGTTTCTTATCAGGGTGGAGTAACTTTCAAAAAGAAGGTAGTATTCATCATTGCCCTGCGAAAGTAAGAAAAAATCGGTTACCCTATTGCTCGTTGAGTAATGGTTTTGAATGAGGTGAAAAAGCTGCATATATCGGTCGCAGCCGCCGCACCAGCACCATTTCCTTTGCCTTCATTTCATAACTGGTATCATAACATCCGCATCGGAAACCGCCCGTTTCCTTTGGCACCTGGTGCGTGAAGTAATAAAAGCTAAAGCCCCGGGCCAGCAATTCTTCTTTGGTAACCAGCACTTCTTCATATTGCTTCAGCAACTGATCCAGGATGGATCTGTTCTTTTTCAACAGGTGATTCACAATTCTTATATCAGGCGTGGTACAGGCTTTCTGGCTGTTGTTGTAGTTGTTCCTGCAGTTTTCATCACAGTATTTTTTGTCGCTCCGGCCCCTGATCTTCTCGCCGCATTGTATACATTTTCTTTCCATCACATCAGTTGTTGGTGAACAATAAAGCAAAGCTACAGGTGGGGTTTTGCGCTGAGAACCGTGTTTTAACGCTTATATCATGTTATAAACACTTATCGTTCGACTGCGAAGAAACGGAAGGAGCAAATTTGTATTGAAAACGGCCGTGAATATTCAGAAATCAAAAATCGTGTAACATGAATGCTTTAAAAAACAAAGTGCAGTTGATCGGTCACCTTGGTGCGGCACCGGATATCAGGGAGATGGATACGGGAAAGAAACTGGCAAAAATGAACATCGCCACCAATGAAACGTACAAAAACAGCCAGGGCGAGAAAGTCACGGAAACACAATGGCACCAGGTGATTGCCTGGGGGAAACTCGCCGAGATCGCGGAGAAATTGCTGGATAAAGGAACCGAAGTGGCCGTGGAAGGGAAACTGCAATCCAGGACGTATACCGATAAAGAAGGCATACGGCGCTATGTAACTGAAGTTTGCGCACAGGAACTCCTGGTTTTGGAGGGAAAGAAAGTGTAGTGGTGGTAGTGGTAGGTCCGGGAGGCCGAAGCTCCGGCGGAGGCCTCCCTTTTCGATCCTTTCGGTATCTTTGCAAAAAAAGAAAATGGCTGAAGACCTGTTGGTGGAACAAGGGACCAAAGAAGAACAATACACTTCACTGGTACCGCAACTGAAAGCGCTGGTGGAAGGTGAACCCGACCTTATTGCCAACCTGGCGAATATCGCAGGCGGATTGAAAGAACAGTTCCGTTGGTGGTGGGTAGGTTTTTACCTGGTGAAAGACAATGAACTCGTACTCGGGCCCTTCCAGGGACCAATAGCCTGTACCCGTATCCGAAAAGGGAAAGGTGTATGCGGAACCAGTTGGGAAAAAGCCGAAACACTGATCGTTCCCGATGTGGACGCATTCCCGGGACATATCGCCTGCAGCAGTCTTTCCAAATCGGAAATAGTTGTACCCGTAATGAGGAACGGTGAAGTGGTGGCCGTACTGGATGTTGACAGTGAGCACCTGGATCATTTTGATGAAACGGATAAAAAATTCCTGGAAGAGATCGTAGCATTCATTCCCGGATGGTAGTTTGCGCTATCTTTATAGCCTTCGTCACAATCATAAATCGACCAGATGAAAAAACTGTTGCTTGCAATCGGCTTCCTGACCCTAATAGGCGTATCCGTAAACGCGCAAAAAAGAAAATCACTTTTTAACGGAAAGAACCTTTCCGGCTGGACAGTGCACGGCACTGAAAAATGGTATGTCGATAAAGGGGAACTGGTTTGCGAAAGCGGTCCGGATAAGCAATATGGCTACCTGTCTACCCAAAAGAAATACAGGAATTTTATTCTTGAACTGGATTTCAAGCAGGAGGACAATGGCAATTCCGGGATATTCTTTCGCTCTTCCATTGAAGGTGTGAAGATACAGGGATGGCAGGTTGAAGTGGCGCCACCGGGATTACATTCAGGCGGCATTTATGAGTCTTATGGACGTGGATGGCTCATTAAACCAGATGCTGAAAAAGAATCGGCGCTGAAGCCCGGAGAATGGAACACCATGAAAATACAGGTGATTGGTGATGAAGTGACTACCTGGCTGAACGGTACGCAGATGATCTTTCTGAAAGATGAAAAGATCGGAACTGCGAACGGGTTTCTCGCCTTACAAATCCATGATGGCGGAGGAATAAAAGTTCGTTGGAAAAATATCCGTATCCAGGAAATCAAGGATAAACAATAACAGTAAAAAAAGCGCACCAGCTAAAACGGGAAGCCGCCTTAACTGATACGCCTCTTAAGGTTTAATGGTTGGTTACTTGCGGCTAACCTCAGCCGATATTTTTTGTTCTTTTTCGAAATCAAATAAGGTAATTCTTCTTAGCGTATAATAAGCCACCCAATACTCCTGGAGTATCCTGGTGTAATCGATCAGGGCCTTGTCTTTGGCATCTTGTGCCAGTCCCAGGTCTGTGATGCTGATCTTTCCGAGGAGATACCTGTTTTTGGCCACATCGTATCTTTTTTGGGCGATGGTATCACTTTTGGCGGCAATCACAATACCCGTCTGCAATTGGATGAACCTGTTCACTACGTTCTCTACTTCAATATCAAAATCCTTCTGCTGGTATTGTTGCTCGGCCCGCACGGCTTCCAGGTTTTTCCTGGCGGCTTCTTCCTGGTGCTTGTTCTTACCAAACCCGAAAAGCGGAATGCTGTACCCGATATTCACCTGTTGTGCATTCAGCGGATCCTGATAAGCATTGGATAAAGAGGTGGCAGTTTGGTTGAGTCCGTAACTGAGGAAGATATCACCGCTGGCGAACCTGTTGCTCTGGCTTCTTTTTACATCGGCTTTCGCCTGGTTTTCGAGCAGGCTGAGCCCGATAAGGTCACTACGGTTGGCACGGGCCTCTCTTATGGCGATGGTTTTATCCACGGCAAGGATCGGTGCGTCTTTAACGGGAGTGAGTTTAAAAGTTACGGGTGCAGTAATGTTCAGCAGGTTTCTGAGCCGCTTGGTATTTACCTCCACACGTACCTGACTTTGCGTTACGGCGTTCTTTGCATTCATCAGTTGGAGTTCCACCTGAAGCAGTTCGTTTTCCGCGATCTTCCCTACATTGAACCTGCCCTGCGATATCTTAAAAAGTGTATCGTTGATGGCTTCGTTGCTGCGGGCGTTCTCGTATTCCATGGTGGCCACGTACAGATCGAAGTAGGTTTGGGTGATGCGTACGCTGAGGTCTTCGTTGTCCTCCACAAGCCCTTTTTCCGCTTGTTTGATGCGGAGTTTTTCCTGCTCAAAATTCCATTTTACGGAATTGAACAAGGTGAGCGGCTGACGAACACCGATGGCGAAAGGCGTGGTCTGAAACTGCTTCTGGAAAAACGGCTGCTTGTTGGTGAACTGGCTCAGGTTAGAAGTTACGAAGGCCGTTCCGCCCGTCCAGAAGATATTCTGTTCCACCGTGAGGTTGGTACTGATATTGGACCGCCGGAATGACTGCACTTTGTATGAGCCATCGGGCTGTACCACATTATCCAGCCGGCTGTCGTAAGAAGGCAACACCCCACTCAGGGATACCTGGGGTTTTAAACCGGCCATGAACGCGTTGTAACGGTGTTGAACGGATTCGTATGCCGCATTTATTTTTTTGGAAAGCATGCTTTGGGATTTTCCCATATTGATGGCTTCTTCCAGTGAAAGGGGCATGTTATCCTGTGCGGAAACGAAAGCACTTGTAAATAAAAGTGCTGCCGCAAGGGTTAATAACTTCATGTATAAGGGTTTATGTGTGTTATTCGCTTTTTAAACTAACAACCG
Source organism: uncultured Flavihumibacter sp. (assembly GCA_946482545.1). Next base: position 13,750 of record CAMLRX010000122.1, read on the forward strand.
GGTTATTGGCCGCAGCTTTCCGGGCCGGGAACCAGCCAAAAAGCAATCCGGTAAGTGCTGAGATGGAGAAAGAAAGCAGGATGGAGAAAAGACTCACTGAAGTTTCAATATCCGTGGCTTTCTGAATGGCGAAGCTGATGCCCACCCCTAACAGCACGCCGATGAGCCCGCCTGTCACACATAAACTGATCGCTTCACTGAGGAATTGGAGTACCACATCTTTTTTGGTGGCGCCTATGGCGAGCCGGAGCCCAATCTCTCTGGTCCTTTCCAGTACGGAGGCCAGCATAATGTTCATGATGCCGATCCCGCCAACGATCAGCGAGATAGAGGCGATAATGGCCAGTACTATATTAAAAAGTTGTTTGGTCTTTTGTTCCTGCTTCAGCAGCAATTCGGGCACAATGATTTCAACATCCTTGCTGCCGCCATGCCGCCTGTTCAACATCCTGGTCATCAGCTCTACAGTAGGCTGCACCATGCCGGTTTCAGCGACGTGCACTACCATTTTGTCCAGTTGGTGGTAATTGCCTCTTGCCCCGGAATTCCGGTACACCTGCATCTTGTGCGGTGTAAGACGGGAACGGTCCTGTATGCGCATGAGCATGGTGGGTAGCGGGGTGAATATCTGCTCATTCACATCCCGGATAGAGAACCGGGCCGACTCCTTTCCAATGGTTTCGCCCTGCTCCATCACCCCAACAATTTTCAGCCACTCACGCCCGCATTTGATGGACTGGCCAATGGGGTTAATGCCCGGAAAATACTTTTTCTCTATGTTCCAGCCAATGATGCATACCGGAATGGCCTCGGCCAGGTGCTGTTCGGTAAAAAGTTTGCCCTTGGCCAGTTTGGTATTCGTAGACTCAAAAAAATGATTGGTAACACCGGTAAGTTTTCCCTTACCAGAAATGCCCTGGTAAAGAATATTGACATCCATTTCAGATTCGGCACTGATATAGTCGATGGAAGGAATCTGTAAAAGATTTTCAAGGTCTGCAAGACGTAAGCCGGAAGAAACATTCCTTTTAGGGGCCATGTTCTTTTCAACGGACTTCTCTTCTCCGGACTCATCGGTCTGATCAGCGCCGGGCTCCTGCTGTCCTGAACCTGGAAGTACAGCCTTTATCAAAATGTTATTAGAGCCGACCTGTTTGATCTGTTGTAGTATTTCTTTTTCCGCACCCCTCCCGATGGCCAGCATGGCAATTACAGATGCCACACCAAAGATGATACCCAGAGAAGTAAGCAGGGCGCGCACTCTGTTGGTCAACAACGCGGACAGGCCAATCCGGAAGTTGAACCACAACC
>CAMLRX010000123.1 GCA_946482545.1 uncultured Flavihumibacter sp.
GGTTTTGGCATCCTGGCCGACACGCCCATTTCGGAAGAAGATACGCGTACCCTACAATACAAGATATTGCAAAGTCATTCCGTAGGGGTGGGACAGCCGGTTCCGGTGCAGATTGCCCGCCTCATGCTCATCACAAAAGTGCATGCGCTGGCGAAGGGTGTTTCCGGTGTGCAATTGACCACATTGGAAAGATTGTGCGCGCACATCGATGAAGACGTTACGCCTGTGGTACCAGAACAAGGTTCGGTAGGCGCTTCCGGGGACCTTGCGCCGCTCGCGCATCTTTGTTTGCCTTTGATAGGATTAGGGGAAGTCTGGTATAAAGGAGCGCGGCAACCGGCTGCCAAAGTAATGAAAGCCCTGCAATGGGAACCTGTGGTGTTAGGGCCTAAAGAAGGACTCGCACTGATTAATGGAACCCAGTTTATTTTGTCTTATGCCATACTTGCTGTAGCCCGGTTGTTCAACTGTCTCGAAGCCGCCGATATCATAGGCGCGATGAGCCTGGAAGCGCTTACCGGTACCCAGGCGCCTTTTGATGAACGGCTTCATGAACTCCGTCCATTTGAAGGCAACAAACTCGTAGCGCAAAGGCTCCGCAAACTGTTGAAAGGAAGTGAGATCATGCAAAGTCACATGGACTGTGGGCGCGTTCAGGATCCTTATTCCCTCCGCTGTATGCCGCAGGTGCACGGTGCCACCCGTAACGCCTGGATGCACCTGAAAGCGCTTACCGAAATAGAATTGAATTCAGTGACTGATAACCCCGTCATCTTCAGCGCCGATGATACCATTTCAGGTGGGAACTTTCATGGTCAGCCCATGGCACTTCCATTGGATTATGCCTGCTTCGCAGCTGCTGAACTGGGGAATATATCCGATCGCCGTTGTTATCTTTTGCTGGAAGGAAAATGGGGGCTCCCCATGCTGCTCATGAAAAATGTAGGACTGAACAGTGGTTTTATGATTCCGCAGTACACCACCGCCGCACTCGTTACCGAAAATAAAACATTGTGTTTCCCCGCCAGCGCCGACAGTATTCCCACGTCTCTCGGCCAAGAAGATCATGTAAGTATGGGCAGTATCTCCGGCAGAAAACTCAACCGCGTGATTGATAACCTTGAACAGATACTGGCCATAGAGTTGCTCTCAGCTTGTCAGGCCATTGAATTCAGAAGACCACTTCGTTCCAGTGCATTGCTTGAATTTGCGCATGATTATGTACGCACGTATGTGGGTTTCGCGGAAGAGGACCGCATCTTCGCCGATGATATCCGGAAGATTCATGCGATCGTTGCTGATGAAAGTTTTGTGAAGGGGGTGAATGGTTTCGCGGGGGAAAAGGGGATTGAGTTGTAAGTGAGTTTCTCGCCAAGACGCACTGCTTCGTGCCTCGCAGGAGCAAGGACGCAAGGGGCGGTTGTGGTGCGGCTCGCTGAGGAATGGTTGAGACTGTAGCTTACTGAAGCGTTATTTCTCGCAACGACGCGGCGACGCAACGTTGGATTAATATTGAATACTGTTGATTGATTTGAAAGAGGTGATTTGTTGCTCGCTAATAAAAAGCATTTTTGAAAGAAATCAGTATGAAGTACACAAAGGAAAAATAAGTCTTCCAAAGAAATCAACCATTTCTCAATAAGCAGCCCGTTGCGTCGCCGCGTGAAACAAAAAAACATATCCCCAAATGAAACATTCCAAACACAAACAACGCCTTGCGTCCTTGCTCCTTTGCGCTGCGCAGTGCGAAGCACAAAGCAGTGGCGTGAAAAAATAAATAACATTAGAATCACATCCCGCACCACCGCAAAAAAAACTACCATGAACAACACCACCCTCCGCTGCAAAGGCTGGCTCCAGGAAGCCGCCCTCCGAATGCTCGAAAACAACCTCCATCCCGACGTAGCCGAACGCCCCGAAGATCTTGTCGTATACGGCGGCAGGGGAAAAGCCGCCAGAAACCACCAGGCGCTCGAAGCCATTAAGAAAGCGCTCATCAACCTGGAGAATGATGAAACCCTCCTTGTGCAAAGCGGTAAGCCCGTAGCCATCATGCCCACGCATGAAGATGCACCACGCGTGCTTATTTCGAATTCGCAACTCGTGCCCAACTGGGCCAACTGGGAACATTTCGATGAACTCGAAAAGAAAGGCCTGATGATGTATGGCCAGATGACCGCGGGCTCCTGGATCTATATCGGCTCCCAGGGCATCGTACAGGGCACGTTTGAAACTTTTGCCGCTGTTGCAGATAAACATTTCGAAGGAACCCTGAAAGGTAAACTCTGTGTTACTGCTGGACTTGGTGGTATGGGCGGCGCGCAGACACTTGCCGTGACCATGAACAATGGTGTATGCCTCGCCGCAGAAGTGGAACGTTGGCGCATTGAAAAAAGACTGGAAACCCGGTATTGTGATGTGCTGATCGAAGATATAGATGCCGCCATCGATCGTGCTTTGGAAGCGAAGAATACAGGCGAAGCGCTTTCAATAGGTGTGTTGTGCAACGCTGTTGATCTCCTGCGCAGGCTCCGTGAAAGAAATATTGTTCCCGATGTACTCACCGATCAGACTTCGGCCCATGATCCGCTGGTCGGCTATATTCCGCATGGCATGAGCCTGGAAGAAGCGAACAGGTTGCGGTCTGATAATAAAACCGCTTACCTGGAAGCCGCTTACATCAGTATGAAGGAGCATGTGGAACTGATGTTGGCACTGCAGGATGAAGGTGCCATTACTTTCGATTACGGCAATAACCTGCGGGCCCGCGCGCAGGAAAAAGGCCTGAAGAACGCTTTCGGATTTCCGGGTTTCGTTCCCGCATACATAAGACCGTTATTTTGTGAAGGAAAGGGCCCCTTCCGCTGGGCTGCATTGAGCGGGGATCCTGAAGATATCGCCGTTACCGATAAAGTAATTGCGGAACTCTTTCCACAAAATGAATCACTGCAACGCTGGTTGAAACTGGCCAAAGAAAAAATCGCTTTCCAGGGATTGCCCGCCCGTATCTGCTGGCTGGGGCAAGGCGAAAGGGAAAAAGCCGGCCTCGCCTTCAATGAACTGGTGCGCTCGGGTAAAGTGAAGGCGCCTATCGTGATCGGAAGGGATCACCTGGATACCGGATCGGTCGCTTCGCCCAACCGGGAAACGGAAGCCATGAAGGATGGTTCTGATGCCGTGGCCGACTGGCCCATCCTGAATGCGCTTGTAAATACTGCTGGCGGCGCATCCTGGGTGAGTCTGCACCACGGCGGCGGCGTAGGTATGGGATACAGCATACATGCGGGAATGGTGATTGTGGCCGATGGTACTGATGTCGCTGATAAAAGATTGTCGAGGGTGTTGAGGAATGATCCGGCCATGGGGGTGATCAGGCATTTCGATGCCGGTTACGAGCTTGCGGAGCAAACAGCCAAAGCGCACAAACTCGATCTGGACAGCCGTTTTTAATGCTCTTTTAATCTGAGTTTCACCAGGTTTTAATCTGCCCCGGGCATATTTGATGCATTCCCGCACGGGTATGGAAATTGCCATACCCTTTCTATCACCTCATCAAATACCCTATACTATGAGCAGATTGATCATAATTTCAAACAGGCTTCCTTATTCCCTTGAAAAAGAAGGAGATAAGGTGGGCCTGAGGCAAAGTTCCGGTGGATTGGTATCGGCTATTAAAAGTTATATTGAACAAGGGCAGGAGGGATGTGAGTTCTCCGAAAAAATCTGGGCCGGTGTGGCCGATTTTTCTCCTGAAGAATGGGAAGAAATCAGGAAAAACGAGGATGCCCAGGATTTTTCCATTTTACCATTGTTCACCGATGAGCAATTGTATACCGATTACTATAATGGGTTTTCCAATTCCGTACTTTGGCCGCTGTTCCATTATTTCCCTTCATTGGCGGTTTATAAGAGAGAATATTTCGATGCCTATGTAAAGGTGAACCGCCAGTTCGCCGATGCATTGATTCCCATGTTGCAACCTGGCGACGTGATCTGGGTACACGATTACCAACTGATGTTGTTGCCACAGATGCTCCGGCTTGAAATCCCTGACGCAACCATCGGTTTCTTCCTGCACATTCCTTTTCCTTCTTACGAATTGTTGCGTCTGCTGCCTTCGGAATGGAAGGACGCATTGTTGAAAGGCTTACTGGGCGCAGATCTTGTAGGTTTCCATACTTTCGATTATGTGCAGCATTTTATTCATTCCGTAAAGATGTTGCTGCGCATCGACAACAACTACAATACACTCACTTATCAGCACCGGCTCGTAAAAGCAGACCTCTTCCCGATAGGCATTGATTTTAATAAATTTCATGATGCCACCAATAACCACGAAGTATTGGAGATCAGAAATGGCATCAAAAAGAATTTCTACGAAAAGAAAATCATTTTCTCCGTAGACCGCCTCGATTACACGAAGGGTTTGATGTACCGTTTGCAAGGCTTTGAGAAATTTCTTGAAATGTTCCCGGAATGGAGAGAAAATGTTGTTTTTATTCTGAATGTGGTGCCTTCCCGGGATAGCATTGAAACTTATAATGAAATGAAGCGCCGCATCGAGGAAAAGGTAAGTACGATAAACGGTATTTATTCCAACCTCAGTTGGCAGCCGGTTATTTACCGGTACAACCACTTGCCGTTTGACGACCTCTGCGCCTTGTACCAGGCCGCAGATGTGGCGCTGATTACGCCGCTCCGCGATGGGATGAACCTGGTGGCAAAGGAGTTCGTGGCCAGTTGCAATGCTCACCGGGGCGTATTGGTATTGAGTGAACTTGCCGGTGCTGCAAGCGAACTGAGTGAGGCATTGCATGTGAACCCTACAGATGTGGAAGATGTGGCAGCCACAATCAACAGGGCACTTACCATGCCCGTTGCCGAACAACGCAACCGCATCCTGCTGATGCAAAAAAGGCTGATGGATTATAATGTAACCAGATGGGTAAATGATTTTATGGACCAACTTAAAGCGGTGAAAAAAGAACAGAACAAGATCGGCGTAAAGCTATTAGACGACCGCATAACAGGTATGCTCAAGCAGCGTTATGCCAGCGCGCAGAAAAGAGCCATTCTCCTCGATTACGATGGAACACTGGCGCCATTCACCAAACTTCCGGGTGATGCGCGGCCTGAATCAGGCGTAATCATCTTGCTCAAACGCTTGGCGGAAGATGAAAAAAACGAAGTGGCGATCATCAGCGGAAGAGATGCGGCCACACTCGACCAATGGCTTGGTCACCTGCCCATTACGCTAGTGGCTGAACACGGTGCGCAGATCAGGAAGAAAGGCGGAGAATGGGTTTCTACCACCAGCATTCCGGATGCGTGGAAAGAAGAAATCAGGCCTTTGCTCCAGGTGTTCGTAACAAGATGCGCCGGATCTTTTATTGAAGAGAAGAAAAACACCCTCGCCTGGCATTACCGCAATACCATGCCTGAATTTGGTTTCACGCGTTCAAGGGAATTGATCAACTCCATTTCGCAACTTGCGCAGAATACGCCCATCCAGGTAATTGACGGTAATAAAGTTGTGGAGATAAGGCTTACAGGTGTTGATAAGGGTATTACCGCTTTGAATATCGTAGATGCGACTCATCCGGATTTTATCCTGTGCATCGGCGATGATACCACGGATGAAGATATGTTCAAGGTATTGGAACATCGCGGTTATACCATCAAAATAGGAAACGGCAATACGGCCGCTCAGTACAATATCATCTCACAGGATAAGGTGCTTCCTTTCCTCCATTCAGTAACTACTCAACAAAATAAGCCAGAATATGCCGGTGCATAAATACAATATGGGCGTGGTGGGCAACTGTTCCTACCTGGCCTACGTGGACACAACCGCCAATGTGAAATGGATGTGTATGCCGCGCTTCGACAGCAGTTTCCTCTTCGGATCGTTGTTAGATGAGCAAAAAGGAGGCGATTTTTATATTCGTCCAGCAGCCGAGATATACGAATCGAAGCAATATTACCTGCCCAACACCAATGTTTTATGTACCGAATTTCTTTCCGCTGAAGGGAGCTTCCGGGTCATCGACTGCGCGCCGCGTATGATGGTACACGAAAGACAGTTCAAGCCCCTGATGCTCGTGCGTAAAATTGAAGTGCTGAATGGTGATCCCGCCATTAAAGTGCGGTGCCAACCACGCGGGGAATATGGTGAACTTGTGCCGGAAACGGTGATGGGCAGTAACCATATCAGGTTTCTCAACTTCGAAAAGCAGGTGCGCATTACCACCGATATCCCGCTTACTTATGTGCAGGATGAAAAACCTTTCGTGCTGGACCAGAACCGGTATATCGTGCTTACTTACGGTGCTCCGCTGGAAGCGCCTTTGCAGGAAACTTCGGAAGAATTTATCCGCAAAACAGTTGACTACTGGCAAACCTGGGTGAAAAGTTCTTATATCCCCACGATTTACCAGGACCAGATCATACGTTCTTCACTGGTGCTGAAGCTGCACCAATATGAAGATACAGGTGGTATCATCGCTTCCGGAACAACCAGTCTGCCCGAATTCCACGACAGTACCCGCAACTGGGATTACCGCTTCTGCTGGTTCCGCGACGCATACTATACACTTAAAGCATTCAACCAGATTGGTCATTTTGAAGAACTCGAAAAATATTTCGACTTCATTCAGAACATCATCTACAATGCGGAAGATTCCCTTCAGCCCCTGTATTCTATTACCGGTGAAAAAGACCTGATAGAGCTGGAAGTGGACCTGCACGGTTATATGGGGAACAAGCCCGTGCGCATCGGCAACAAAGCGTACATACAAACGCAACACGATGTGTACGGTCAGGTATTGGTGAACCTGCTGCCACTCTATACAGACAAACGATTGACTTTCTCCAAGAAAAGCAGTTACCACAAAATTGTTCCCTGGCTCCTCAACCAGATTGAACGCACTATGAAATTGCCGGATTCCGGCTTATGGGAATTCAGGAACCAGACCCAGGTACACTCATATACGTTGCTGTTCCATTGGGCGGGCGCAAAAGCCGCTTATAAAATCGGCGAAGCGTTCTCCGATATGGCGCTGATGCAAAAGGCGGGTAAACTGGCTGAAGAAGCTGATGCTTTGCTGAAGTCCTGCTACGATGTGGATCGGAAAGTATATACCCAGGCGATGCATACTTCTAACCTTGATGCGAGTACGTTGGCGATGGTGACCATGAACTACCTCGATCACAACAAAGAAGCCGCCAAACTCCATATTGAAGCTTTAGAGAAAGAGTTGCTCGCTGAACACGGTCTTTTTTACCGCTATAAGCACTATGACGATTTCGGTTTCCCGGAAAGCACCTTCCTGGTATGCGCCTTCTGGTATGTGGATGCACTGGCTTGTGTGGGCAGGATCGATGACGCGCGGAAGAACCTGGAGCAGTTGTTTAAATTCTCTAACCACCTGGGTATTTTCAGCGAAGATGTTTCCACTGATGGCTCGCAATGGGGGAACTTCCCGCAAACGTATAGTCATGTGGGATTGATCAACGCGGCGTTTCGGATCGCGAAGAAACTGGATATGCCGGAGTTTATGTAGAATAAGATATATTGAATGTAAAGTATTGGTTGTCAATATTAAACATGCAATATTTTACATTTTTTTATGAACTATCATGAACTTTTTCTGTCAAAATTTCGGACAATTTAGTCTGTTTCTTCGAATAAAATTGTAATACAGGCCGATGGTATGGGAGAAGTAAAAATCACCTTCCGTAGGATGTCCCGAATAACTGAACCCATCCAGGTAATCCGTGGAGCTGATCCGGTAAGTGGTTTCCACGCCAATGGACAGCCGTTCTGAAAACCGGTATTTCAGTCCGGCACTTACTGGAATACTGATCAATCCTTTCGGGGGAGCGGTAAGGGTGTCGATTGCAAGACCGGTCATCAACGCCGATTCAGGAGAAAAATATTCTGAATTGAGTGCGCTCCAGTCTCTGTTCACCTTCATAAAAGAATAACCGATTCCGGCTGCGAGGTAAGGGGATAATTTGCCTGAAGTACTGTTGTGGTTATTGCCCAGTACGTCCCAAACCAATACGGCCGATACTTCAGTGATCTTGTTGGTGAACTGAAAATTCCGCCATCTTCTCCATTCAGGATCAGCATAGCGTGCTTCGTTACCGTGTAAATTACCCCTGAACAAACTGATTTTCACTGAAAAAGAACGGGTTAAAAAACGGGCCAGTGAAATCCCTGCGACGGGTTTCATGGTTTTATAGGAACCGATTTTGTTGGGTGTAAGGTCGCCCTGGTAAATAAATGTTCCAGCGTGAATCCCAAGTTCATATTTCCAGGGATCAATCTGGGCGGAAGTTTCATTGCAACAAATTAAAACGAGCGCTGTAGCCGGTACTGCCTTCAATAGTAGTTTATTCATGCCTGTGGTTTTTCCAGCGTAGAACTTTACATGCGCGACGTTTTCTTTTATAAAGGAAGGAGGAAACTATTATTGTGGAGACCGTATTTAAACGCAGGACTTAGTGGTGAAAAGACTGTATTTGGAAGGGATTAACAAGGGCATGGGAGACCGTTTAAAAACTGTTCTTCATGAGAGGATAACCTATTGGAAAGAACCTGTTCAAAATGCTAAATTTGAAAATCAAATATTCAGCTATGGATACAATATCGTTAAGACAAAAATTACACAACTACCTGGAAGTTGCTGATGATAAGCGCGTGAAGGCGATATATTCCATTATGGCGAATGATATTAAAGAAGCCGTTTTGTTGTTTAATGAAAACATACAAGCTGAGTTGGATGGGAGATACAATTCCTTTAAAAAAGGAAAGGTCAAAGTGATAAGCGCGGAGGATAGCAAAAAACGTATTCAGAAAATGTACAAATGTTAATTTCCGTTAAAACCCTTGTTTAAACTTCAATTCATCGGCGCATTTCCCGGTTCTGTCCATAAACGTTTTCATTGAATTTTATCACTCGGTAATTTCAGTGAAACAAAACCGGGTAGTATGAATATGATCCAATCCAACGCAACTGGTGCGCCCTTGTTTCTTCGGGTGAACTACAGTCTGGTGAAAATTGATCCGGCGGATATTCTCTACATTGAGTGTGCCGACAACTACATGAAATTGCATTTGAAAGAAGGTCGTCCCCTGTTGGTGCGCATCACCCTGAAAGCGTTGATGACAATGCTTCCGGAAGGATTTATGCGCATTCACCGATCTTATGTGGTGGCGCTTAATCAGATCAGCGCCATCAGGAACAGGTCATTGAAGATCGGAACAAGCGAGTTGCCACTTGGTGTGAGTTATGAAGAGCCTTTCATGCGCAGAATAAAAAACAGTCCTACCTTTGGACATGCTCATTACTAACCTAGGAATGCTCGTTAATACAGAGCACCACCAACACCCCCTTCGCGGAGCCGCCATGAAAGCTATGGAATGTATTCCCAATGCATGGGTCCGGATACGGGAAGGTCGCATAATTGATTTTGGCGCTATGGATACAGTTGATACTTCAAACGCCAATGAAGAAGTATGGAATGCGCAGGGCGAATGGTGTTTTCCCTCCTGGTGCGATAGCCATACTCATTTGGTATTCGCGGCCAGCAGGGAAGAGGAATTTGTAATGAAAATAGGAAGGAAGTCGTATGCGGAGATCGCAGCGGCGGGTGGGGGAATATTAAATTCTGCAAGGAAACTCCGGGCGATGCCGGAGGAGGAACTTTATGAACTTGCCGCGCAACGTTTGCACGAATTGTTGTTGCTGGGAACGGGCGCCATCGAAATAAAAAGCGGATACGGTTTAACAACGGATTCGGAACTGAAAATGTTGCGGGTGGTGAAACGGCTGAAACAGAATTTTCCCATTCCCATTAAAGCTACTTTTTTAGGGGCGCATGCGCTTCCCGAAATGTTCAAAGATGATAAAGAAGGCTATCTTAAACTGATAGAAGAAGAAATGCTTCCTGCTATCGCGAATGAAGGTTTGGCGGATTATATAGATGTATTTTGCGAAAAGGGTTTCTTTTCAAATGAAGAAACGGCGCGGCTCATCAAAAAGGGGGCAGCATTCGGCCTGAAAGCGCGCATTCATGCGAACCAGCTTTCCGCCTCCGGGGCCGTGGAAACCGCGGTGGCCCATGGTGCCGTGAGTGTGGACCACCTTGAGGTGATGAACGAAGCCGCCATCAACGCGCTGGCCAATTCAACTACAATTGGCACCTTACTCCCCACGGCTGCGTATTTTCTGCGGATGGATTTTCAGCCTGCAAGAACATTATTGGACGCGGGTTGCGCCATTGCCATTGCTTCTGATTTTAATCCCGGGTCTTCTCCTTCCGGAAATATGAATACGGTAGTTTCCATGTCGTGCATACAAATGAAAATGTTTCCGGAAGAAGCGGTTCATGCGGCTACCACCAATGCCGCGTTCGCCATGGAGTTGGAAAACGAAGTGGGTTCCATCGCGGAAGGAAAGCTGGCGAATTTTTTCTTCACCAAACCGCTTTCATCGCTGGCCTACCTCCCTTACGCCTTCGGTTCCAACCTGATCTCCCGTGTAATGTTGAATGGAAAATGGTATTCCCCGTTCGCTATTTCAGGGGAATAGCTTACATTCATTTTACAATTGACTGCCATGCAACATTTCCGCTTTTACAACAGGGAAGACCTGCTGTTTCTTACCCGCCTCCGACGTTTCGAAACCAAATTGGGAGAAAGGCTCGCCACCCTTTCCAACAGTGATGAATGGGAAGAATCGCTGCGCCATTCGCCCGCGAAGTATATCCTTATCGGTATTCCGGAAGACATTGGAGTGAAAGGGAATTTCGGCAATGGCGGGGCGGATAGTGTGTGGTTGCCTTTTCTTTCCGCTTTCCTGAACATCCAGAGCAATGACTATTTCTCCGGCGAAGAAATGATGGTCTTGGGGCATTTCGATTTCGGGGACCTGAAATACCTGATCGAGAACAATGCCAGCAATGAAGAAGAACGTGTGGATGCATACCGGCACGCGGTGCACGCCATTGACGAGGAAGTGGAATCGCTGGTGAAGGTGATCGCTGCCGCGAACAAGATACCGGTGGTGATTGGCGGCGGACACAACAACGCATATCCCCTGATTAAAGGAGTGGCGAAGGGATTAACCAAAGCGGGTATCATCCCACTTGCCCAGATCAACGCAGTGAACCTGGACGCCCATACAGATTACCGTCCATTGGAAGGACGGCACAGCGGAAACGGTTTCCGGTATGCCGATGAGGATGGGTTCCTGCACCAGTATTGTGTGGTGGGCATACACGAGAATTACGTTCCGCAGAATGTACTGACGGACATGGCCGAGAATCCGTTTACCGATTATATTACCTGGGAAGACATTTTCCTGTACGAAAGGCGCAGTTTTATGCAGGCCGTGGCCCATGCAGCAGACTTCACCAAAGACGGTTACACGGGTATCGAACTGGACCTGGATGCCATCCAGGGTGTACTCAGCAGTGCCGAAACCCCTGTGGGTATTTCAGCGATCAATGCACGGCAATATGTTTATTACACAGCTTCCGAAAACAATGTGGCTTATCTTCACATTTGTGAGGGGGCGCAACAACTTTCCGATGGTCGCAGAAGCGATACCACCGGTAAATTGATCTCCTACCTGGTCACAGATTTCGTGAAGGCGCACGTGGTGGCCGTTAACGATCCAGCGCCATGATCTGCTCAAAAAGTTCCTCGTATTGCACATTCATCTGTTCCAGTTCAGCGCCCACGGCTTTGTAAGATTTTTCCGTGTCCTGGAATTTCTTCGGGTCTGAATAAGTATCCGGATTACCCAGTGCGGCTTCCAGTTTTTCTTTTTCCGCCTTTTTAGCAGCTATTTTTTCTTCCAGTTGCTGGAAGGTCTTTTGTAATTTTTGAAGCTCCTTATTGATGGGAGTGTTCCCTTGCTTTGCCTGTGGTTGTGGTGCCACAGGTGCGGGCTTAGACTTTTCTTTTTCTTTCTCCTCTTTTTTAGGCGCTTCTTCTATCGCACGGGCGGCCATTCTCTCCTTCCATTCCACCCATTCGTGGTAAGTGCCCTTGAATTCTTTGATTTCACCATCCACAATCTCCCATATCTTGTTGGCGGCTTTGGAAATGAAGTAGCGGTCGTGGCTCACCAGGATGATACTGCCTTCATATTTGTTCAGCGCTTCCACCAGGAGTTCCACGGAATGGATGTCGAGGTGGTTCGTTGGTTCATCGAGCATGAGGAAGTTGGCCTTACTTACAATTACTTTGGCCAGCGCCACACGCGCCTTTTCCCCTCCGCTTAATATTTTGATGCGTTTATCTACGTCGTCGCCACCAAACAGGAACGCACCCAGCAAACTCCTGTATTCGAGTTCTGTTTTCCCGGCACGGGAACTGTTCATCTCCTCGATCAGTGTATTGTTCAGTCCGAGCGATTCCAACTGGTGCTGCGCATAGAAACTTTCTGCCACGTTATGACCCCAGATCCTTTCCCCTTCAATAGGTTCGGTACCAGCTACAATACGGAGCAGGGTAGATTTACCTTTACCGTTTGCTCCAATCAGTGCGATCTTATCGCCGCGTTCAATTTCGCCGGTGGCATTCTTCAAAATCTGCAGGTCTCCGAAGGACTTCGACACATTCTTCAGCGTACAAATGATTTTGCCGGGTTCTTTTCCCACCGAGAAGTTGATGCGCATGTTCGGGCGTTCAATTTCCACGTCTTCGATCCGGTCTATCTTATCCAATCGTTTCTGCACACTTTGTGCCTGGGCGGCTTTAGAGGCTTTGGCCTTGAAGCGTTCGATGAAGCGTTCCTGCTGGCGGATAAAGTCCTGTTGGTTCTCGTAAGCGCGTTTCTGCATTTCCACTCTTACTTCCTTTTCGGTTTCATAGTATGAGTAGTTGCCTACGTAGATATGGAGTTCCTGCTGGTAGAGTTCCACGATTTTGTTCACCATTTTGTCGAGGAAGAACTTATCGTGGCTCACAATCACCACGCTGCCTTTATAATTAAGCAGGTATTTCTCCAGCCATTCGATAGAGGGGAGGTCAAGGTGGTTGGTCGGTTCATCCAGCAGCAGCACATCGGGTTGTTGCAGGATCATTTTGGCGAGCAATACGCGCATTCTCCAGCCACCGCTGAATTCTTTATAGGGACGAATAAGGTCGGTATCGCTGAAGCCGAGGCCGTGCAGCACTTCTTCTGCCTTGTGTTGCACATTGTAACCATCGAGCAGGTCGATTTCATGGAGCACATCCATATACCTGTTTAGCAGTTTTTCGTCTTCTTTGGCTTCGAGGAGCTTTTCGAGTTCGTGCTGTTCCTTCTGCAGGGCCATCACTTTTTCGAAGGCTTCCATAGCCACCTGGGTAATATTGTTGTTTGTATCGAAGCTCAGCAGGTCCTGGTGCAGGTAGCCGATGGTGGTTTCTTTACTTTTCACCACGGAGCCTGCGCTGGGCGTATATTCCCCCACCAATACTTTCAGCAGGGTACTTTTTCCGGTACCGTTGTAGCCTATCAGGCCTATTCTTTCTCCCGGGTTCAGGTGCCAGGTGGCATCTCTTACAATGGTTCTGGCCCCAAATTCGAACGTAACATCCTGTAATCCAATCAGCATTATCTTCCGGCGTTTTTTCTGCCGCCCCGCAAAGGTATTACATGTTTAGGGCGGTAAGCCTTACATTTGTAAAAAAACTTTCGCTCATGAAGCAATTCTTTTGCCTGGCCATTGCCGCTGCTGCTTTTCTGGCGGCCTGTAGTTCCTCCGATACCAAAGCGCCTGAAAATGCTGAACCCGCTCCACCGAAAGTGAGTAAACATACTGCCGCCTTCAATTCCTCATTTTCCGCTTTATTAAGCGGCTATTATGAGCTGAAAGATGCACTGGTAGCCAGCGATACCGCCGCCGCTAACCTGGCCGCCTCGAAAATGGGCGCTGCCGCCGATAGCGTGAAACTGAATGAAATCTCCAACGACAGCACCGGTGCCATCGCCGCCACTGCCGCCGATTATACCAAAACACTCAGCGATCTCTCCAAAACCCTGCGCTCCGCATCCGATCTTGAAGCGAAAAGAAAAGAGTTCCAGATGGTGTCCGACGCGATGTACGACCTCGTAAGAACCGTTCAGTACGATGAGCAGGTGGTGTACCACCAGTATTGCCCGATGGCTTTCGATAATCAGGGCGCTTACTGGCTGAGCAGCTCCAGTGATATTAAAAACCCATATTTCGGTAAGAAAATGCTGGTTTGCGGCGAGGTGAAAGATTCGCTCAACTTCTAGCAATTAACTTGTCCGAGAAAAGGGCATATAAAAAAATCCCCTGGCGGTTAAATACTTTCAGGGGATTTTTTATGCGGTGTTTTCACCGGGCAACTCCTGGCCGGAACACTGTCTCGTCTCCCGGAAAACAACGTCGGTGGCACCGGTTTCCAACCCTCCTCCACCAGCCAATCCTCCACGATGCCCGTAAACACTCTCTTATTAAAGATTTCCGCCCTGCATCCGTAAAATCACTGGCTGCCCGCGGGGATAAACACCGTACCCGGTGGCACCGCTATAGCGGTGCCAC
>CAMLRX010000124.1 GCA_946482545.1 uncultured Flavihumibacter sp.
ATTTTGACCCGAAGAAAAAGTACCCGGTGATCTTCTATTTTTATGAGAAGAACGCTGACGGACTGTACACGTATAAAACACCCGCCCCAAGCGCCTCTACTGTAAACATTGCTTATTTTGTGAGCAACGGGTATATTGTTTTTGATCCGAATATTTATTACAAAACGGGCCAGCCAGGCGAGGATGCCTACAATTCAGTAGTATCTGCTGCGCAATATCTTGCCACGATGCCATGGGTGAACGCAAAGAAAATGGCCATCCAGGGACAAAGCTGGGGTGGCTACCAGGTGGCTTACCTTGTTACGCGTACCAACATGTTCGCAGCCGCAGGCGCAGGTGCACCGGTTGCCAATATGACCAGCGCGTATGGTGGTATCCGTTGGGGAACCGGCCTCAACAGGCAGTTTCAGTATGAACGTACACAAAGCCGTATCGGCGCAACCTTGTGGGAACGCCCCGATCTATACATTAAAAATTCCCCCCTGTTCACCGCCAACAAAGTGAACACGCCTTTACTAATCATGCACAACGATGAAGATGGTGCCGTTCCCTGGTACCAAGGCATCGAATACTTCACCGCCCTGCGCCGCCTTGGTAAAAAAGTGTGGATGCTGCAATACAACGGTGAGGACCATAACCTCGTGGAGCGCCGCAACAGAAAAGATCTTTCCGTTCGTCTCGGCCAGTTCTTCGACCATTACCTTAAAGGAAAACCCGCACCCGTATGGATGACCAAAGGGGTGCCCGCCGTAGATAAAGGAAAAACCTGGGGCCTTGAAATAGAATAAGAGAAGGGTTGAGGTGAGGCTCAAAATAAAATAAGCCGTCTCAACACGAGACGGCTTATTCATTATAGATATTTACTACTTACAGCTATTGTTTCTTGCTCGACTTCATAGAAGATTTTGGCAACGATTTAGATTTGCCGTACATGCTATCGGCCAGTTTAATGGCTTCGTAAGCATTTACCAGTCCACCGGTGCGGCTCAGCTCAGAAAGTTCCACTTCACCACCCTTACCTGGTGTTTTCACCTTGATATCCGGTTGAACGGCAGATTTTTCGATGAGCTCTTTTACCTGCTGACCAGTGAGTTGCGG
This sequence comes from uncultured Flavihumibacter sp., assembly GCA_946482545.1. The sequence goes on from CAMLRX010000124.1 coordinate 1,099, forward strand.
ATAGTATTGCAGAATAAGTGCGGCTACACCAGCTACAACAGGCGATGCCATACTTGTACCCTGTGCATTACCGTAAGTATTACCGCCGGGAATGGTGGAGTAAATCTTCACGCCTGGAGCAAACACATCTACCTGGTCTTTGCCATAGTTGGAGAAACTGGCTGTGATGCCACCTGATTTGGGATCGCCACTGGCACCAACGGTAATGAAGTTGGATGCGCGGGATTTGGTTACATTGATGTTGGGGTTGGGGAAGTTGTCTTCCACATCCACGTTTTTCGCATCGTTACCGGCGGCGTGCACCAGCAGAACGCCTTTTGATTCAGCGTAGCGAACGGCATCGTCTACCCAGAATTTCTCGGGAGAGAAGCTTTTGCCGAAGCTCATGTTGATCACGCGTGCGCCATTGTCAACCGCGTAACGGATGGCCAGTGCGATGTCTTTATCATGTTCATCACCATCGGGAACGGCGCGGATGGTCATGATGCGTACGTTATCCGCCACACCATCAATACCGAGGTTATTGCCTCTTTTGGCTCCGATGATGCCTGACACGTGCGTGCCGTGGAAGGGCGTATTGGCCATGATATCGTTGTTGCCGTAATAACGGTCGTTGAAATCAGCGTAATTGTCTTTTACGATTTCGCCGCGGTAATCGCGTGGTGCTTTGTTGCTGGCTTCAGCTTTCTTTTCTTCACCACTAAGGTAGTTGCCGAACTCTTCCAGGAACTTATCGACGGTCATATCCATCATATCGTTTCCTTTCATGATGCCGAGCAGGGTCTGACGTGCTTTTTTTGCTTCGTCGGTGGTGGCTTCGTATTTCTCGAGATCAGCGCCGGTGTATTGTTGTTTGCCCATGGCCGTTTTCATCACTTCATCGCTTTTCTTGAAGTTGCTGTAGGCGTTCTTCAGGAAGGCTACCTGCATCTGGCTTTCTTTACCGCTTCCTTCAATGTTTCCGCGTACTTTCTGCCAGATGGCGTATTCAGGATCAGATGCCCAGGCGCTGGTATCTTTTCCTTCCGTGCTGCCGAATTTCAGTTTAAGGTTATGGTAAACGCGTGCCGCTTCGTAGGAATCTTCTTTTACGTTACGGCCATCTTTTCCGCCGATAAAGTTCCAGCCATGCACATCATCAATGTACCCGTTTCCGTCGTCATCGATGCCGTTACCGGGAATTTCTTTGGCGTTTTTCCAGAGAATGGGTTTCAGGTCTTCATGCAGCGTATCGATACCGGAGTCAATCACGGCTACGATTACTGTATTGCTCTTTCTTCCTTTGAGGAGTTCTTTGTAAGCTTTTTCGACGCCGATACCGTAGTAGCCGTCGTTTTGTTTATCCAGCAGGTGCCAGCCCTGGGGAACGGTTTCCTTAGCGGCGGCGGTTTGTGCATAGGTTCCAAATGAGGCAAGCAACATCATTCCGGTGAACCCGGCGTTTCTCAATAGTTTATTCATATTCACATGTATTAAATAGAACCGCAATTTATTGGTTTGCCGCTAATTTGCCTTGCCGCTGGTCAAGTATTTTGTTAAATGTTCAGTAGCTGAGTTTAAAGACCACGCGCCTGTTCTTCGCTCTTCCTGCTTCGGTTTCATTGCCGGCCACGGGTTGGTCTGGGCCAAAACCGGTAGCGGTCACGTTTTTGGCCGGTGCGCCTTTGGAAATCAGGTAGTTGCGGATAGCGTCCGCACGTTGTTGCGATACCTGGGTATTTCTTGCGGCACTTCCCTTATTGTCAGTATGTCCTTCAACTGACAGCTTGAGTTGCGGATCACTAGCAAGCATGGCCGCGATCTCATTCAGGGTTTTATGGTATTTCGGATCAATGGTTGTTTTTCCGAAGGCGAATTGAATAGATGCGGCAATTTCAGCGGCTTTCTTCAATGTTTCTTCTTTTACCACGGGGCAACCCCTGTTTTCTTTTGTGCCGGGCTGATCCGGGCAGAGGTCCTCTTCATCATTCACGCCGTCTTTATCACGATCGGGGAGGGGGCAACCTTTGAAGCGCGCAACACCTGGAATGGTGGGGCATGCATCGTCTTCATCATTAATACCATCTTTATCGGTATCCGGAACCGGGCATCCTTTGTATTTGATCAAACCTTTCACATCCGGGCAAAGATCATCTTTGTCGGGAACACCATCTCCGTCGCGGTCGGGACAGCCGTTAGTAAGCTTACTTCCGGGTTCATCCGGACAGGCATCTTCAGCATCAGGTACGCCGTCGTTGTCCTTGTCGCCGGGTTTTGCAGGAGTAACAACAGGAGGCTTTTCAGAAATCGCTTCTTTTTGTCGGGCGATCCGTATTGAAAGTGAGCCACCTACCGTTTGGTGGTAGAAACTGCCTGGAACTGTTGGTTGGTCAAAACCGGATAAGCCTCTTGTGAAGAAGCCGCTCAGCATTACCGGTCCGAAATCGAAGCCGGCAGAGCCGGAAACGCCAAAATAAGCAGATTTGAATTTCCCGGGATCGGTTCCGGTTTCACCTTTAGTTTCTTCCGTTCTGATTTCGGTGCGTCCATAATCACCCTGACTTACAGGCGGCGTATAATAGGATAATTCATCTACTGTTTTCGATGCATAGAATACGGAAATCATCGGACCACCGCTCAGAAAGAAATTTACTTTTTTAGAGAGCGGCAGTTTGTAAGCCAGTTGAACGGGAATATCGATATAATCACTCTTATTGGTGGTTTGGCGGTAATAGAAGGGAGAGGCGTTTGCGCCGGTGGTGTCGTATTCTTTCTGAAGAAGACTGCCCTTACCGCTGAAAAAAATGCCCGGCTGCAGTGCCCAACGGGATGAGGGTTTGAAGGGAATATCCGCCTGAATACCAATCCTGGCACTGGTTCTGCCTTTCAGGAAAGGCTGAACATCCGTTCCATAACCGGCAGTTGTTCCGGATGATTCAATGGTGCCAACCTGGGGGCCACCTGTCAGGAAAAGCCTGACCTGGCTTTGTGCGGTATACTGGCAAAGCAGCAATATCGCCATGCACAAGAAAGAAGTTTTTGTCAAAGCCTGGTTCTTCATCACGGATATTTTGAGGTTGAAGGATATGGAACGATGTTGTATTTCAGGTAATTAAGTGAAAATTCACCCTTAAAAACGTGGGGGCGGGCCTTTTAGTATTTTAAGGGTGAACATCGTGCGGCGTTCCAAGCGCTAAACAGTGTTTTCACAGTAACCCCGGCGCCGCAATAACAGTACCACCGCTACAGGTCGAACCTGATGCCCTGCGCTAAAGGGAGTTTGGTGGAATAATTGATGGTATTCGTTTGCCGGCGCATGTAGTTTTTCCAGGCATCGCTGCCGCTTTCTCTTCCGCCGCCGGTTTCTTTTTCACCGCCGAAGGCGCCGCCGATCTCCGCACCGGAGGTGCCGATGTTCACATTGGCGATACCACAGTCCGATCCCGCCGCTGAAAGGAACAATTCGGCTTCCCGCAGGTTCAGGGTCATGATGGCGGATGACAGTCCCTGCGGAACGCCATTTTGCAAAGCGATGGCTTCTTCGGGTGTATTGTATTTCAATAAGTATAGTATAGGCGCGAAGGTTTCCTGTTGCACCACTTCATAATGGGTTTCAGCTTCGGCTATACATGGCCGTACATAACAGCCGCTTTCATAACCAACACCCTCCAGCGCTCCGCCTTCCACGATAAAACGACCGCCTTCAGTCTTGCATTTTTCGATTGCCTGCATGTAATTGTGCACGGCATCTTTATCGATTAACGGCCCAACGTGTACACCTTCTTTTAGCGGATCACCGATCACCAACTGCGCATATGCCTTAACGAGTTTTTCTTTGAAAGCATCATATACACTGGCATGAATAATCAGTCTGCGGGTGGTGGTACAACGCTGGCCGGCCGTACCCACGGCGCCAAAAACACAGCCTACCAGCGCAATGTCCAGGTCTGCATCTTTAGAGATGATGATGGCGTTGTTGCCTCCCAGTTCAAGTAACGTTTTACCTAACCTCGCGCCCACGGTAGATGCCACGGCTTTACCCATTCTCGTGGAGCCGGTAGCGGAAACCAATGCAATACGGTGGTCGGCGCTCAGCCATTCTCCTGTATCCCGGGCGCCTGTTACCAGGCAGCTCACGCCTTCGGGCACGCCATTCCGGGCAAATACTTCCTGCACAATATGCTGACATGCCACCGCGCAGAGTGGTGTTTTTTCAGATGGCTTCCATACGCATGTGTTGCCGCAAACCCAGGCCAGCATACTGTTCCAGCTCCAAACCGCTACTGGGAAATTGAAGGCGGAAATGATGCCTACAACGCCCAAAGGGTGCCATTGCTCGTACATACGGTGGCCCGGACGTTCAGAATGCATGGTGAGTCCATACAATTGGCGCGAAAGTCCTACGGCAAAATCACAGATATCAATCATCTCCTGTACTTCGCCCAATCCTTCCTGTAAACTTTTACCCATTTCATAAGATACCAGTTTACCCAACGCATCTTTTTTCTCCCGCAACGCATCACCTACCTGGCGTACAATCTCACCTCTTTTCGGTGCTGGCCACAAACGCCACTCCAGGAATGCTGCTGATGCCTTGGCAACTACCTTATCATAAGATTCGCGGTCGCAGGAAGCAACAGAGCCAATCCATTCTCCGTCAACAGGAGAGTAGGATGCAATAATATCGCCCAGGGAAGTGAGCCATTCCGACCCGGTGGAAACGCCGGGATTTTGTTCGTCGATGCGTAATTGGGAGAGAAAGTCCATAGCAAATGTGTTTTAGTGAAAGGGGATATTGATCAATACTGTTCTTTTTCATTTGGAAAATCACCTGATTTCACATCAGTGATATATTGTTCTACCGCTGTTTTCACCTGGCTGTACATATCCAGGTACTGGCGAAGGAAACGGGGTTTGAAACCCTGGTTAAGGCCAAGCATATCGTGCATAACGAGTACCTGTCCGTTGCAATGCGGACCAGCACCGATGCCTATCGTGGGAATTTGGAGGCTTTCGGTTACTTCTTTCGCCAATGCGGCAGGAATTTTTTCAAGCACCAGCGCGAAGCATCCTGCTTCCTGCAAAAGTAAGGCGTCTTCTTTCAGCTTCGCGGCTTCCGCCTCTTCTTTGGCACGTACAGTATAGGTGCCGAATTTATAGATAGATTGCGGCGTAAGGCCAAGATGGCCCATTACAGGAACACCCGCTGAAACGATTCTTTTAACGGAATCCACAATTTCCACACCACCTTCCAGTTTAATGGCGTGCGCACCCGTTTCTTTCATGATGCGTATGGTGGAATTAAGCGCTTCTTTCGTGTTGCCCTGGTAAGCGCCAAAGGGCAGGTCCACCGCTACCAGGCAGCGCTGCGCCCCCCGTACAACGGAGGCCGCATGGTAAATCATCTGGTCGAGTGTAATGGGAAGTGTGGTTTCGTGGCCCGCCATCACATTGGAAGCTGAATCGCCCACCAGGATCACGTCAATGCCCGCTGCATCTATCACGGTGGCGAAGGAATAATCGTAAGCCGTAAGCATGGAGATGTTTTCGCCCTGCTCCTTCATCTTCTGAAGGGTATGGGTGGTAACACGTTTCACTTCTTTGTTTACCGACATAATAGCTTGTTTAAGGACCTTCCGGCCCGGTTAAAATCTGTAACTGTACACCTGCCTGTACAAATGCTGGATCAAGCCATCGGCAAGGCCGATTTTGGGAACGAAGATTTCATCGGCCCCGGCCCATCGCATTACGTTCAGGTAAATCTGGATGGCGGGTACAATCACATCGGCGCGGTCCTCGCGCAGTTTGTATAAACGTATCCGCTGTTCCAGGGAAACGCTGCTGAATTCCTTGTAATAATCTTTGAGGAGTTCCAAGGGAAGGGGTTTGCCGTCTTTCTTTTTAGAAAGAGAGAATACTTTGTTGATGTTGCCCCCGGTTCCAATAGCTACCACCTTGCGGGTGCCTTTGGTTTTTGTTTTAATGTAATCCTTCATTTTGTCCCAGATGTCATCTGTTACCTGGTCCTTGAGTAGCCTTATGGTACCGATGTTGAAAGATTCCTTGAAAACGAGTTTATTGTCCGCGAAGTAAGTGAGTTCGGTACTGCCACCGCCTACATCGATATACAGATAACCATCGTCTTTGGAGAGGTTCTCTGCAATATGATTCTCGTAAATGAACGCGGCTTCGTCCTGCCCGGAGATGATCTTTATTTCGATCCCGGTTTCCAGTTTTACCCGCCGTATGATATCCGGACCATTGTCCGCATCCCGCATGGCGGACGTGGCGCAGGCGATGTGGTGGCGTACATCGTACACATCCAGCAGGTATTTGTAGGCTTTGATGGTTCGGATGATCATGTCCGTTTTCATGGGACTGATGTATCCTTTTTCGAACACATCAAACCCTAAACGCAAAGGAACACGCACCAGGTTCAGCTTATTAAAGGAAACCTCTCCGGTATTATTTTCTGTAACCTCCGAAATCAGCAATCGGGCCGCGTTACTCCCTATATCAATGGCCGCCAGTCTCAATTTTTTTCTGTGTTTTTTGGTGCAGATAATGATAAATCTCTACCTGTGACCTCACCTTTTTTCTACCACCGGAGCGTACATAATCATTGCTGAGCTCGTTGTCCAGCCAGCGGGCCTTAACATTGTCGTTCAGTTGTATCTCCACGATTTTCTTCAGCACTTTCTTAATGTCCTCATCCAATATCGGGCATGTAGCTTCCACGCGGTGATCCAGGTTCCGGACCATCCAGTCTGCCGAAGATATGTAAACTTTTTCTTTACCACCGTTGTGGAACACAAACAGCCGCGCGTGCTCCAGGTATTCGTCCACGATGCTGATGGCCTTAACCGGTTCTTTGAACTTCTTATTTTCCGAGAACATGCAGAATATGCCCCTCACCACCATTTGCACCTTCACGCCCGCTTTGGCGGCTTCTTCCAGCCTGGCCACGAGTTTTTCGTCTGAAAGCGAGTTCATTTTTAATGTGATGGCTGCCGGCTTTTTCGCTTCCGCCGCCTTGATCTCTTTTACGATCATTTTATCCAGTTGCGACCGCAGGCCCGTAGGGCAGGGGATCAATGTTTTGCAGGCTTTCAGGAATGGCAGGCCGGTCTTGGGTTTTTCGATGAACGTAAATATCCTGTTGATATCCGCCATGATGTTCCGGTTGGAAGTGAGCAGGCAGTAGTCGCCATATACACGGGCCGTTTTTTCGTTGAGGTTGCCCGTGCTTACAAAACCGTACTGAATGGTTCTGTTCTGCACCCTTTTTTTGATGATACATAGTTTGGCGTGCACCTTCATATTGGGCAGGCCAATGAGCACGCGCACCCCTTCTTCTTCCAGTTTCTCTTTCCATTCCAGGTTGGCTTCCTCATCAAAACGGGCACGCAGTTCCAGCATCACCACTACTTTTTTACCATTCCGCACCGCATTGATCAGGGCGTTCACCACTTTTGAATTGCTGGCCAGCCGGTAGGCCGTTATTTTGATCTCCGTTACATGCTGGTCCATGGCCGCTTCCCGCAAAAGGTCGATCACCGAACTGTAATCGTGGTAAGGGAATACCAGCATTACATCTTTTTTGAGGACAACATCGGTTACCCGGAGTTCCTTTTCCAGCAGCGGGTGTTCAAAACTGCGACGGCGGGCACTTTTTACATTGAAAACGGAGTCGGGGAAGTCCATGAAATGCCTGAAATTATGAATTCTTCCACCGGGAATAATGTTGTCGCGACGGGCGAGGTTCAGTTTGCGCACCAGGTATTCGAGCAATCCGGGGTTCATTTCACGGTCGTACACAAATCGAACGGGCTTTCCTTTTCTACGGTTTTTCAGGCCTTTTTCAATCTTCTGAATAAAGTTCGTGGCGATATCATTGTCGATATCAATCTCGGCATCTTTGGTTACTTTGAATACATGAGCCTCGTACTGATCGTAGCCGAAGTAAGAGAATATTCTGGGCAGGTTATGGCGGATGATGTCTTCCAGTAAGATGATGTGGTGCTCGCCCTGTTTGGCGGGAAGCAGGAAGAAACGTCCCATCACTTTGCTGGGCACTTCAATCAACGCATACTTTTGCTGGTAGGCGGATGAGGAAGAAGACATCACCACACCGAGGTAGATGGATTTATCGCGGAGATAAGGCAATTCAGGTAACGACTCAATCATCAGCGGGATGATGTTGTTGCTGATGTCGTTCTCGAAGATGTCTTCCACGAATTTCTTCTGTTCCTTGTTCAACTGCTTCTCAGTAACCAGGAATATCTTTTCTTTTTTGAGTTCTTTGATGATGCCTTCCCAGATGCGGTTGAATTCGTTCTGCTGGTGCAAAACCGTTAACTGGATATCTTCCAGAATCTGTTCCGGATTAACTTCCAGGTGCATATTATTTTTGGCGCCCACTTCGCCCATTCTGCGGAGCGTGGCCACCCTTACACGGAAGAATTCATCGAGGTTGTTGGAGAAGATGCCCAGGAACCGGATGCGCTCACGCAGGGGCACACTGGGGTCGGCGGCTTCCTGTAGTACACGTGCGTTGAAGGACAGCCAACTGATGTCTCTTGGGATCGTCTTTCTTTTATTACTCACCATGAATAACCGGTTTATTACAAATTACTGGAAATGAAGTCAAATATGTATGTTAAGTTTTACAAGAGCATCATTTCTTACATTCGTACCATGAAATACTTTTTCATTTTACTGTGTTTATTTCCGTCTCTGCTGATAGCCCAGTTCAATAACAGTGCCGTGGAGAAAGCATGGCGTGCGTTTCAGGGCGATGATCAGTTAAAACATGCTTCTGCCGCATTTGAACTGGTGCAGCAAACTGATGGCAAGCAGTTGTTCGGGATGAATGAGGATGTGCTGTTGTCGCCGGCCAGTACGCAAAAAGTATTTACGGCCGCCGCGGCGCTGGAATTGTTGAAGCCTTCTTTCCGCTTCAATACCCAGGTGCTGCTGAAAGGTACGGTTACAGAAGGTAAGTTGAAAGGAGGCCTGATTGTAAAAGGCGGTGGAGACCCAACATTGGGCAGTTCCCGCTACGAAAAGGACGACGCGGAAAAGTTCCTTTCGTCCATTACCAATGCCTTGCGGCAGAAGGGCATCCATACCATCGAAGGCGATCTGGTATTGCTTTCAGACAACGAAAGTATTGTTCCCGATGGCTGGATCTGGCAGGACCTTGGCAACTATTACGGCGCGGGCGCTTCCGGGTTCAACTGGCGCGAGAACCAGTATGATATGGTGCTTTCTTCCGGAGCCAACCCGGGTTCCGCGGTAAAGCTCGTTCGTACGGAGCCTGAACTTTACCTGGAAACCATTGAACTTTCGGCAAAAGCAGGCGCTGTTGGGAGCGGAGACAACGCTTATATCTATTTTGAACCCGGCAAAGAAAAACTGACCGTGCGTGGCACCATACCCCCGGGCAAAACAACGTTCCCCGTCTCTGGCGCATTGCCCGATCCTTCCGCGCAGTTCCTTTCAGAACTTGCCAAAGCAATGATGGCACAAGGTATTGAGGTAACGGGGAAGAACAGGTGGAGTGCAAACGAGGAAGAAGCGCGCAACGGTGTTTTGTTGCTGGAGAAAGCCTCTCCGCCACTCGAAGCCATCGTGTACTGGTTCCTGAACAAAAGCGTGAATTTATATGGAGAAGCGTTGCTGAAGGAAATTGCTTTCGTGCAGAAGGGCAGGAGGGATACGGAAACCGGTGCTGCGCAGTTAAAAGCATTCTGGGCAGCGAAAGGTATTCCGGCACTGATGCTGCAAATGCAGGATGGAAGCGGCCTTTCACCACAAAACGGTGTAACGGCCGCGGCGCTCAATAAAGTATTGGTGTATGCGTCGAAGCAAAGCTGGTTCGGCGCGTTTTATAAGGGACTTACGGTGAACAACGGGCTGCACCTGAAAAGTGGTACCATTGGCGGCGTGAAATGTTATACCGGTTTCCTGGAAAGCAAAGATGGAAAGGCGTATTGTTTTTCCATTATGGTAAACCGGTACAATGGCAGTACGGCGGCACTGAACAAAAAAATATTCGCTTTCCTGGAAGCCTGTAAATAAGTTAACCTACACGACTACCATTAGGAACGGCTTGTTCCGGCTGCAGTAATACGACCTCATTGGCAGCATCGTAAACGCCCATCACGAGGCATTCGCTGAAGAAATTGGCGATTTGTTTCCGCGGGAAATTCACAACTGCCATCACTTGTTTACCGACCAGTGCTTCGGGTGCATAATGTGCCGTAATCTGTGCGGAAGATTGTTTGATGCCCAATGGACCGAAATCCACTTTGAGTTGGTAGGCCGGCTTTTTTGCTTTGGGAAACGGAACGGCTTCAATGATGGTGCCGATGCGCATCTCTATCTTTTCAAAATCGTTCCAGGCGATGGGTTCTTTCAGTTGATCTGCGTTGGTATCCATGCTGTTGTTTTGCCGCTAAGTTAGTGTTTAACGGAAAATGATACATGCCCGCAACTGCGCTTACTTCTGGTAAGCTGATCTTATTGGATCACCGCATTGATCTTTTGCCAGAGTTCATTGTCGAAACCGGACAAGGCAAAACTTGGATTTGCGGGATCAGAAGCGTCTCCCATGCGGACCACCACCATTTTTTTGGAAGGGACCACGTAGATGCGCTGGTCTCCCGCACCCATAGCAGCATACATATCAATTGGAGCGCTTGGTACCAGTGCGCCCGGGTAAACGGTTTGTCCGCCGGGAATCATAAAATTCGTTTTGCCGTTCAGCCACCACAAATAGCCATACGAAGGGTTGATGTTTTGGGAGGTCGTGATACTTTCAGTAAAAAACGATTCATTCACCACTTGTTCATTGTTCCATTTCCCTTTGTTCAGCGCCAGCAATCCGAACCGGGCCATACTGCGTGTATTGCTGTGGTACACGGTGAAGATCAGTCCTTCGTTCCAGAAGCCATCCATCCCGAGTCTGTTTTTCAGTTTATTGTTGAAGTAGGTTTCAAAAGCCCGGTTGCTCGCTTCACCCACCACATTCATCAGTTTCTGAAATACGTTGTGGTAGGACCATCTGGTGCCCGCATCAGCAAGGTAAGTGAGGTTGGGTTTAAGCACAAGGTTGCTCTCATCGTTGATACCGGAAGTCATGGTGAGCAGGTGCCTCAGCGTAATCAGGTTTTCTTTGGCGAGGGGTTCACTGGTCCACCCAGTACCCAGGTAATCCGATACTTTGTTGTTGATGTTCACAAGTCCTTCCTGTTGAGCAATGCCCACGGCGGCCGTTACAAGTGTTTTGCCCGCGCTGTTCCAGGCTGATGTGGCGGTGGCATTGTGGCCGTTGAAATATTCTTCCAGCACAATCCTGCCGTTAACAAGGATCATGAACGATTTCGTGTTTTTAAGTTGCAGGTAATCTTTGAGTGGCTGAACGGCATTCTGGTTCCAGTTCAGCGTGGCCATTGCCGTTGTTTCCCAGGTATTCCCTGTATTCGGAGGGAAATACATGGTTTGTGGCACAGAAGGGGTAGGCGTCGTATCTTTTTTGCAACTGATGAAACTGATAACGCTTATCAAACAAGCGAAAAGGTACCTCATAAGTATGATTTGTGGGGTTGGACGAAATTTTGTGCCAGAGGTTTAACGCCTGCCCGCCTGTCTCTATTTCAGTTTTCCTTCTTTTATTTCTGTTAACAATGCGAAACGACAAATTTGCCAAACAAGCCTTAATTTGAGCATTCTATTTTTACAAATTTAACCCGATGAGCAAAAAAGACAATCTTAAAGCCACTGGTGCCGCTTCGCGGAGAGACTTCATTCGAAATGGCTCTCTTGCTGCGGCAGGATTTTTCATTGTGCCCCGGCACGTACTGGGTCGCGGTTACATCGCGCCCAGCGACAAACTGAACATTGCCTCTATAGGTGTGGGTGGTAAAGGAACCAGCGATATCGCTGAATTCGCAAAGGGCGGTCGCGCCAATATTGTGGCCCTCTGCGATGTGGACGACAGGCAGGCCGTCACTTCCCGAAAAAACTTCCCGTTGGCGAAGTATTACAAAGATTACCGCGAAATGCTGGAAAAGGAAAAGAAGAACATCGACGCTGTTTCCGTTTCCACCCCCGACCATACGCATTTCGCACCCACTATGGCTGCCATGCAACTGGGCAAACACGTGTATGTACAGAAACCGCTTACGCATACGATCTGGGAAGCCCGCCAATTGACGGAAGCCGCTAAAAGATATAAAGTGGTAACGCAAATGGGCAACCAGGGTGCCTCAGGAGAAGGCGTACGGCAATTACAGGAATGGTACGACAGCGGCATTATCGGGGAAGCGCATACCGTACGTTGCTGGACAAACAGGCCTGTATGGCCGCAGGGCTTTGGTAAGCCAAAGTCCGGCGCGGATGAAATTCCGAAAGAACTGGATTGGGACCTCTGGCTCGGCCCCATTCAATATGAAGAATACCACAAGGAGTTCGTGCCTTTTAACTGGCGCGGTTTCTGGAGTTTCGGCACAGGAGCCCTTGGCGATATGGGTTGCCATATTATTGACCCCGTATTCAAAGTGCTGGGATTAGGTTATCCAAGTGAAGTGGAATGCAGCGTGGGCGATGTGTACGAAAAAATGTGGTCGCCTTCCTGGTACCCTGAAAGTTGTCCGATCTCTTCCTCCATAAAAATGAAGTTCCCCACCAAAAACGGAAAGCACATCAACCTGACCTGGATGGATGGCGGTATTCGTCCGGAACGTCCCGAAGAGCTGGGCGCCGACGAGCAAATGGGCGACGAAGGCGGTGGCGCAATCATAGAAGGTTCAAAGGGAAAAATGATGTGCAGTACCTATGGCGCTAACGCGAAGCTGCTGCCCACCTCAAAAAGCGAAGGACTCAGTTTCCCGAAGAAACTGGCTCGCGTACCCGAAGGCCACTACCAGCAATGGGTAAACGCCTGCATCGCAGGATACGGTAAGAACAAAGTAAGTTCTCCCTTCGATTATGCCGGACCGCTTACAGAAACGATCCTGATGGGCAACCTCGCCCTCCGCAGTTGGACCTATAAGGATGCCAACAACAAATTCACCGGCAGGAAAAAACTGCTTTGGGACGCGAAAAACATGAAGATCACCAACTTTGATCCCGCGAATGAATTCGTTACGAAGAAGTACAGGGAAGGGTGGATGTAATTTTGAATGATGAATTTTGAATGATGGATGAGGGCGGAGTGTGCGGCTATATTTGGTGTGGTAGAATAATGTTAGGGAACTGGAAAACTTCCTGAACCCATTGCTCATTCATTAAATAAATAAGAGGGTGTATCTGGAATGCGATACACCCTCTTTTAATTCGGGTGCCCGATGGAGATGATTTTCGTTTATACTATTCTCAGAGGCTTCTTTTAATTTCTGAGACAGCCTCTCTTTCTATTAGGTAATTAGTGGAACAATTTGCGTTTATACACTTCTACAGACGCCTGCTAAT
>CAMLRX010000125.1 GCA_946482545.1 uncultured Flavihumibacter sp.
GACGCAACGCCTTGAGTAGGTTTCGGCAACTTGAGGGGAGAGCCGGGATATCCTTTTGCTATTCTTTTAAAAAATAAATCAGGGGTACGTTAGCGTTCAAGGCAGGCTCCGGACATAGCGATATGTTCCGGGGCCTTTTTTATTGCATCCAATCCTTCAGGATGGAGCCGATGCGTTCGCCTTCCACAAGGAAGCCATCGTGGCCGTAGTCTGATTGCATTTCGATGTAGGTGGCGTTGGGAATATGTTTCGCCATGAACTGCTGTTCGGCGGGCGGGCAAAGTATATCGGAGGTGATGCCCATTATGAGGGTGGGATGAGGAATACTATTTAACACAGGCTCCAGTTTCCCGCCGCGGCCGCGGCCCAAATGGTGGGTATCCATGGATTGGGTGAGGATCCAGTAACATTGGGCATTGAACCGATTTACCAGTTTCTGGCCCTGGTAGCGCATATACGATTCAGCACGAAAACCGCTGATTTTCTCAGGATCGGGGTCCTGTTGGCGCTGCACCATGATATCGTAGTTGCGGTAAGTGAGCATACCGATGCCCCTTGCGGCTTTCAGTCCGTTGGCACCGGCTTCGGGTGAACGTTCGTTCCAGGTGGGATCGGCTTCAATGGCCATCCGTTGGGCCGCGTGAATGGCGTGTCCCCAGGCGCTTTCGGCGGGAGAGGTCGCGATCAGGAACAGTTTACCGATGCGGTCTGGTTCCGTCAGCGCCCATTCCTGTACCTGGTAGCCGCCCATGCTGCCGCCCATGAGCAACTGAATTTTTTGGATACCGAGGTGTTCACGCAATAAAATATGTGCCCGCACCATATCGCGGATGGAAGGAACGGGAAAATCGAGGTAGTACGGTGTTCCCGTGGCGGGATCAATACTGGTGGGACCGGTAGAACCATAGCAGGAACCGAGGATATTGGCACAAACGATGAAATAGTTGGCGGGATCAAGGTAACACCCTTCACCTACCAGTCCGGGCCACCAGGCCACCACGTCGGAACTGGCCGTTAAAGCGTGGCATACCCATACCACATTGGAACCGTCGGTATTGAGGGTGCCGTAAGTGTGATACGCCACTTCAATCTGCGCAAGCTGTGTACCGCTTTCCAGCGTAAAAGGGCCATCGGGCCTGAAAATAGTCATATCCCTGCTATCCGTTTGTAAAACAATATCAAGTTCCGCGTTCTTCTTTCCGAAATGCTTCAAAAAAAATCCACGCCGGGTGCTGTCAGCGTGCAAAGTAAGTACATACAACAATTACCTTTGTAAAAAAGGTGATTTTATGATAAAAATTGAGATCAACAGGGTTTCCGGTGAATTCGGATTTGAAGCGACCGATAGTTTGGGACACGTAGCGAAAATGGATACCAGCCCCGAAACCGGTGGCGAAAACTTCGGCATCCGCCCCATGCAGATGCTTTTGATGGGCCTCGGCGGCTGCTCCGGCATCGATGTGGTGAACATCCTCAAGAAACAACGCCAGGACCTGCAGGATATCAAAATGACGATTGAAGCGGAAAGGGAACAAGGTAAAGAACCTTCTATCTGGATCAAAGCGAATATTCATTTCCACCTGAAAGGTGCCATTGATCCCGATAAGGCCCAACGCGCCGTAGAACTTTCCATGGACAAGTACTGCTCCGTAGCCGAAACACTGCGCCGCTCCGGCTGCGACATCCAATGGCAGGTGTCCCTGAACCAATCTTAAAAAAACAGTTGGATTTTCCCCGCTTCATCCAAAACCCAACATCCAAAATTCATCATTTCATGCATCCTTCCTCCAAAGTTATCCGCACCCGCGTGCCGCGTACCGACGAAATGGAACATTCCACCCCCATGTTCCTGACCAGCAGTTTCTGCTTCGATAATGCTGAAGATATGCGCGCCGCTTTTGCCGACGAAACCGACGATAATATTTACTCCCGCTTCAGCAATCCCAATGTGCAGGAATTCACCGACCGCATGTGCGCCCTTGAAGGCGCCGAAGCCGGCTTCGCCACCGCCTCCGGCATGAGCGCCATCTTCGGATCCTTCATGGCACTCCTGAAGCAGGGCGATCACCTGCTCGCCTGTAGCTCCATCTTCGGAAGCACGCATACCGTGATCTCCAAATTCCTCCCCAAATACGGCATCGAATACACGTACGTGGAAGTGGATAAGCCCGAAACCTGGGAAGCCGCCATCCGCCCCAATACCAAAATGCTCTACCTGGAAACGCCTACGAATCCAGGACTGGACATCGTGGACCTGGAGCAAACCGGGAAACTGTGTAAAAAACACAATATCATCCTCAACGTAGACAACTGTTTCGCTACCCCCGTAGCACAAACGCCCATCAGTTTCGGCGCCGACATCGTGGTGCATTCCGCCACCAAGTGGATCGACGGCCAGGGTCGCGTACTGGGCGGCGTAGTGGTGGGCAGAAAGGACCTTGTGAAAGAAATTTATACTTTCTGCCGCAGCACGGGACCCACTTTATCCGCCTTTAACGCCTGGGTACTCAGCAAAAGCCTTGAAACACTGGACGTGCGTATGGAGCGCCATTCCGGCAACGCACTTTTTATTGCCACGGAACTGGAAAAACATCCGGCGCTCTCCTGGGTGAAGTATCCCTTCCTGCCCTCGCACCCGCAATATGCTATCGCCACGAAGCAAATGAGCAACGGCGGCGGCATCGTTTGCTTTGAACTGAAAGGTGGACTGGAAGCCGGCCGTGCGTTTCTGGATAAGCTGAAGATGCTCTCCCTTACCGCGAACTTAGGCGATAGCCGGAGTATTGCTTCGCACCCCGCAAGTACTACTCATGCTAAGTTGACTGAGGCGGAAAGGCTCGCAACAGGCATTACTCCGGGGTTGATCAGAATTTCTGTGGGGCTGGAGAAGAAGGACGATATTCTGGAAGATATTTTGCAGGCGCTGGGGTAAGTTTCATGCAAAGGCTATGTTTTTCACGCGAAGACGCAAAGGAGCAAGGACGCAAGGTGCGGTTGTATTTTTTAGAACCTGATGTTGTTTCAAGGGTAAGTTAATTTCTACAGCGCTTTGTTTGTATGGATAATTTTCTCGCAACGACGCGGCGGCGCAACGTTAGAGGCTGATTTTCATTTTTTCAAGAGGAGTAGGCTGGAATACATTCTATGCCCAAAGAAGGTAAATAACGAAACCCTATTGGGGCGAAACCTTTCCACAAGCATAATTCACATGCAATCAATACAACTGCCAAAACCTATTCATCCACTTCCCCTGCAACAGCCCGTAGCGTCGCCGCGTCGTTGCGAGAAATAAATAATTATTCTTCCATCAGCAACCCGCCAAACAAACAAGGCTTCGCGTCCTTGCTCCTTTGCGTTGCGAAGTGCGTAGCACGAAGCAATTGCGTGAAACGAATCACGAAGCAATTGCGTGAACAGCCCGCTCCCTCTTGAATTTCCACCCCAATACCTTAATTTCACTTCAACATCCTTCTCCCCCTTCCCGAAAGGGCAAAAAAAAGCAGGTAGTAGAAACTACCCGCGGTCACATGAGAAAACTAATATTCGGCTTTTCAGCCGAACAGTTACAAAAGTACAGGCTTGGTTGCTTTATACAATGTTAAAATGACCAAACCCGTAAAATATTGTACTGAACGGCAAAATTAATCCACCACGGGTTGAAATGCCGGTTTCATGTGACGAATGAAAGGAACATCAAAAAATATCGGTCCGCTGCTGGGCAAGGTGATCAGTATCCCCTTGCTGGGACTGCTTATTCCCAATATTTCCGGGCTCATCCACAACCGGCTTTATTCCTGGCCCGAGTTACTCATCAGTTACGGCTGCTTCTTTCTTACCTCCTATTCTATCTGGAGGGGAAATGAGGTAATCCATATCCGCATCCGGCGCTGGCTCCGGAGAATGCCCTCGATGGTGAACCGCATTATTGTGATGTTCATTGCCAATATCATTTATTCCTCCCTGGTGGCGCTGCTGTTGCTCGGCTTCTGGCAATACGAACTGAGCCGGGAAGGCAATAGCAGCGACGCGCTCGCCATTGCCGTGCTGCTTTCCACCAATGTAGCGGTTATCATCGCGAGTATATACGAAATCGTATTCCTGAACGTGGAACGGGAATCGGACCAGTTGATGATGGCCAGGCTCGATAAAGAGAAGATTGCCACGGAACTCTCCATCCTCAAAAGCCAGATCGATCCGCATTTTGTTTTCAACTCCCTGAATACATTGTCGATGCTGATTGAACAGGACCCGGCAGCAGCCCGGCAGTTCAACGATAACCTGGCGCGTGTATACCGGTACATTCTAGGCCATAAAAGCAGGAACCTGGTGCCACTGCGGGAAGAGGTGGAATTTGTGAAAAATTACTTTCACCTCCTCAAACTCCGTTTCAGAGAAGGAATAGAACTACAGCTTGATATGGCCGATGAGGAGGCGCACGGTTTTATGATTCCGCCCATCTCTCTGCAATCGCTGGTCGAGAACGCCATCAAACACAACGCATTCAGTCCCGATGTTCCGCTGAAAATCGATGTACAATTCACCGGCAACCACCTCGAAATACGCAATAATATCCAGGAAAAATCATACGCTGCGCCCGGCTCCGGAACGGGCCTGCACAACCTGAACAGCCGATACGTATTGCTGACCAGTAATACCATACAGGTGTTCAGCAACAACAACGAATTTCTTGTACGATTGCCCTTAATAAAAGCTTACGCATGTTAAAAGTACTGATCATAGAAGACGAACAGCCCGCCCTTGAACACCTGGTGAACAGTTGCGCCCGGCTCAATATTCCTGTGCAAATTATGGGTACCACCTCCAGCGTGCGGGAAAGCATCGCGTGGCTGCAACAAAACCCTTCCCCTGATCTTATTTTTATGGATGTACAACTGAACGACGGGCTTTCGTTCCACATCTTCCTGCATTGCACGATTACGGCGCCGGTTATATTTGTAACCGCTTACGATCAGTATATCACCGAAGCGCTTTCCAACAACGGCATCTATTACCTGCTGAAACCACTCGATGATGAAAAACTGCAACAGGCCATTCACAAATACCAGACCTTCCGTTCGCATTTCCTACAGAATTACACGCAACTGCTAGAATTTTTCACGCAGCAACTTTCGCAGCCGCGGAGCAGGATCGTGGTGAAGAAAGGCAACGAATACCTTGCGCTTCCTTTGGAAGATACCGCCTACTTCTTTACGGAAAGTAAACTGGTGTACGTGGTGAACAGGGAGAATAAAAAATTCATGGTCAACAAAACGCTCACGGAACTGGAGGCAGGCCTCGACAAAAGAAGGTTCTTCCGCGCCAACAGGCAATGTATTATCAATATTGATTTCATCGCCAAATTCCGGCCCACCGAACGGAGTAAAATACAAATTGACCTTACACTTCCTTCACACGAAGAGATTACGGTAAGCCAGGAGAACGCGGCGCAGTTCCGGGAATGGGTGGGGAGTATGTAAAAGAAAACGGAGGCGGTCAGGGAAAACCACCTCCGTTCAAAAGAAAACTTACTGCTGTTATTTACGTCTTGCGTTCAAACATTTGAAGGTGATCTCCCAGATACCCTCTACTTTAATGTCTACCCAGGAGCGGATGGAAAGTGCCGCGTTGGGGTAAATGGAATTGGGGTATTCATCCAGTTCAACATATTGCGCGGGTACCCACATGTACGACCATTTGCTGTTCACTGGTGCATTCTTAAAGGGATACGGCGGTATGCCGAAATTGTACACCATGGTGGTGTCTGTGTACTGGGTTCTGTCGAACAGGGAAAAAGTGGTGAAATCATTCAGGAAAGATCCATCGGCCAGCAGGCGTGGCTTAATCTCATTTTTAGGATTGAATGGCTTATCAAATTTATCCACCAGCTTAAACCGTACTTCGTTCTTGCCTTCTCCTATCTTCTTCACGGTAACGGTACGCAGGTTATCGCTGAGGTAGGTGAAGGTGGCCGGGGTTCCATCCCGCGCGCCAGCTACTTTACAGGCAGGTTCAATAAAATAGGGCGTTGCATCCTTCAGCACGATGGTAGCGGCGTCTTTGATGGTTTTCGTTCCCCTTACGTTCGACACTTCAAGGTCGAAAGTATATTCGCCGGCAGGAATATTTTTCGTACCGGTATTGAACCTGAAATAACCGCCGGAAGCTACGAAATCGAACGGTGGGTATTTACCGTATTCAATTTTGCTGTTGAAGGCTTCCATCGTGGTATCAGCAGCACCAAGCGGCGCTTTGAATTTATAAGAATCATAGTTCTGGAACCATTCCGTGGCGGTTTTCCCAGTTGCTTTGTTCCGGATGTCCAGAAGTTTTACATTCAGCGGCAAGGTAGAGCCATCGGGGAAAATCAGGTTTTCGTTGGCGATCTTCACCACGCCTCTTTCGGCCTCTACAGTGGGGAACTGGTAGCGGATGCCTTCGCTGAGGTATCCTTCTTCCACCTTGCTGCACCCTGCCAGGGCAACGGCCAGCGTTGCGGTATATAGTATGCGGTTTACATTTTTCATTTGCTGTTTTTTATCCGAATGAAGGAATAACATTATTTTCCGAAACCATACAGGTGTGTATTCTCCAATACGTGCACCACACCATTGGTGGTGAGGATGCCGGTGGTCTGGCAACGCACTGCTATATCACGCTCCGCAACCGGTACCGTTACCCCTGGCTGGTCTCTTGTGCCAATCACTTTGGTAAAAAAGATATACCTGGGTCTGGTGCTCACATCACTGGTATAATCTGTGGATTCCAGCAGGTACACCACTTTTCTATCTCCGGCGAGCAAGGTGGTATATTCTGTATCCGTCAGTTTCAATCCTGCTCTTTCCACGCGTTGCGAAACAATGTATTGGGAAAGCGTGTCTTTCAATTGTGTACTGCTGAAAGAATTGAGGTTGAATTTCAGTGCGCTGTCCTGTCCGTAAGTGTTCAGGATCCTGCCCCTGGTGGCGGTGAGCCAGTTTACCACGGCATAATCGGTACAGGCGAACAAGGTGTTGTTGTTTGCATTCACTGCTTCTTTCATGCCTGCACGGTCGATCATCAGGATCAGTGTGTCGAACAGGGCATTTTGTTTCAGGTAATCGTAGGTAGACATGTTTACCTGCGGGTTGTGTATTCCCCCGCCGTCAATAAAGTATTCTGTTTGCTTCTTGCAGGAAACGGCGGCAATACAAATCAGTACCGTTATGAGAAAAAGTTTTAACTGCTTCATGATTTTCAATTTTAGTACCTGGAAATCCAGTAGGCATTTTGTACCAGCACTGCGTTGTCTTTAAAAATATCTTTCTGGATGGGCCATACCTGTGCACCTTCCGCTACTTCCTGCGCATTCAGGTGCGAAGGCAGGTGTTTGGGAAAATCAATGCGGAGCCTGTCCCAGTAAGCATGTCCTTCCATGAACAGTTCCCTGTGTCGTTCACGGAATATCTCATCCATTAGTACGGCATCGGGGAAATTCACATCGGGCAATCCGGCCCTTGTTCTTACAGCAGTAAGCAATGGGCGGGCTTCGGCATACCTTCCCCTCGCTGCCAGTGCTTCGGCGCGGAGCAGCATGATATCGCTGAGGCGGAAGATCACGATATTGTCGTCGAACCTTCTGGTGGCGGGATTGGAAGGGTCACGGTATTCCACGTTCTGGAATTTCTTGCAGATCACGTTTCCGGCATATCTTTCGAACCAGAGCGCCCATCTTTTATCGGGATTGGCGGCGGTGGTATCCTGGTCGAACATATCGTATACCAGTTCCTGGTTCACGTACCAGGCATTGGTTTTGCCCGGGATATAGGGGTCTACCAGTAATTTTCCTGCGAAGCCATTCGCGTTTCCTTCCTGGCGGTCGGAACTGAACTCGATTTCGAAGATACTTTCGGTAGACTTTCCTTCAAACATGGTTACCGTTTGCGCAATGGGCAGCAGTGTATATCCACCTTTGGTGATGGCCTCGTTGGCGGCTTTTTCAGCATTTTCATAATCTTTCTGCCAGGCGTAAATATGTGCCATCAGCGCATAAGCGGAACCTTTATTGGCACGTACCGCGCGGTTGGTGGGCGCTGCATACCCGAACTGGAGTTTTTCCACTGCCAGTTTCAGATCTGCAATGCATCCGTTCAGTACATCTTCTTTTTTTGTTTTAGGAAGATTGGGTTCTGTTTGCGCATCTTTTTCAACGGTGGTAACGTATACACAATCGCCCCAGATTTTTGTCAGGTAGAAATAAGTGAGTGCACGGATGAAAAGCGCCTCTCCTATAACCGCCTGTTTCCCGGCTTCCCCTTCGCTGAATTCTTCAGCGGGAATGTTGGCAACCTGCTCAATCACCAGGTTGGCATTGGCAGAAACTTTGTAGAAAGGACGCCAGTCGAGGAATGCGTCCTGGTAAGCTTCCGTATATTTTCCGGTAGCCACATTGGGCAGAAAGGTATCACCTGCAAAAGAGGCGAATGTTTCAGCAGGAATTTCACCGTAATAGTAATGCCGGTTGCCCTCGTTCAGCACATTCCTTAAACTGGCGTAGGTGCCGGAAATACCACCCAGCGCATCGTTTTCCGTTTTCCAGAAACCTTCTCTGTATATCGTATTCTCGGGCTCCTGCTCAATGATCTTCTTGCAGGAAGAAGCAGAAAGCAGTACGGCGCCCAATAGCAGTAAACAAGTTGTTTTTTTCATTTCAGAACTTTTTGCATGAATATTTTCATCCCCGCTTAGAAGGTCAGGCTCAGGCCCACGGTTGCTTTTTTAGGAATGGGATAACTCTGTCCGTTGTAGTAACCGTAAAAGTCGACCTGCTCGGCATCGGGAACAGTTTCTGCGTTTTGCAGGATGAATACGTTGTCCAGTGTGGCGTAGAACCTGAGTCCCTTTATTTTAAGCCTGTCAACGATGCGTTGTTCCAGGTTATACCCCAGTTGCACGGTCTTCATCCTGAAATAACTTCCTTTATCCATGTAGATAGAAGAGTTCGGGTTCCAGGTGTAGAGATCAGTGCGGATAGGTATTCTCGGGTAACGCGCCTCATCGCCGGGTTTCATCCAAACGCCCATATTTTCATAATTGGAAATAGACATCTGCGAGAACCTGTTGATCCCGCCGAACGTGATGTTGTCCCAGAATTCATTCACCAGTGAGTTGTTCTGGATATCCCTGTCGAGGGTGAATACACAGTTGATGGAAAGCGACCAGTTTTTATAGATGAAATCGTTCAGCAAACCGCCCACGATAGCGGGGTTTGGATCGAGTTGTGTAATAAAATCGCCGTATGCGCTGGTTTTATCGTCTTTGATCCAGTAGTCGCCATTGGCATCGTAGAAACGGGCCCAGCCTGCGCCGGGTACGGATCCCCGGAAGATATAGCTGATCTTATTTCCGGTAAGCGGATCCACGGGAATATCACCTTCCGTAGAATATACCCCCTGGTATTCGATCAGGTTGAACAGGTTGGTGGAGCGGCCCACCACCAGTTTGTTGTTGGAATAGAAACCGCCTGTATACAGGTCGCGGTTACCGTTGGGCAATTTGGTGATGATGTCTCTGTTCTTCGCCAGTGTTAGGCGTGTATTCCACTGCAGCACACTGGAACGCGAGAGGTTCTTTGTGTTGATCGCTACTTCTACACCGTAGTTGCGTACCCCTACCCCATTTGTTTGTATTCTTTCATAACCTGTATGGTAAGGAAGGGTGAATTCGAAGAAACCGTTCTTCACTTCACGAACGTAAGCATCTGTTTCAAGACGAATCCTGCTCTGGCTTCCGAAGTTCACATCCATACCCACATTGTACTGATGGGTATTTACCCACGAAAGTTTATCCTGCGCCACACCATTCAGCCAATCGGGCTGCACCGCGATTTGTCCGTTGTAAGAAAGAGAAGCATCCGCTGCGCCGGAGAAACCGCCGGAACCCGCAAGGTATTTGTTGTAGGCAAGATAGTATCCATACCGCGCCGGGGGTTCCACACCATTAACGCCCCAACTGGCGCGGAGTTTCAGGTAACTGATAAGTTTACTTTCCCGGAGGAATTTCTCATCGGAAGCGATCCAGCCCAGTGAAACGGAAGGGAAATAAGCCCAGCGGTTGTCTTTACCGAAACGGGAAGAGGCATCGGCCCTGAAGTTTGCGGCCAGGATATACTTCGAATCGAAATCGTACTGGAACTGTCCGTAGTAGGAAAGCAACCCTCTGCTGCTCACATTGGAAGACCCGGTAAGGTAGTCCTGCTGAACGCCTTGTACCACCTGGATCAGGTCGTTGATGATGTTTGTGCCGCCCGCCATCACACTCCTGTTCTGTTCGTATTCAAAACTGTTACCGGCGGTAAACACAATGTTGTGTACGTCCTTTATGCTTTTGGTATACGTGAGCCAGGAAGTGAGGGAACTGTTGGAGCTTTCGTTCGCCTGCGAACCAGCAACGGCCAGGCCGTTAGAAGTCACTCTTCCCGCCGCGAAATACTCTCTCCTGCTGGGATAGAGTGAAAATGCAGCCCTTGTCTGGAGCGAAAGGTCTTTGAACAGTTGGTAGGAAGCCTGAACGTTCAGGTTCATGTTATGGTTGATGCGTTTGTCCTTTACATACTTTGTGGTACCTGTTCTGGATTCATAATCCACATCGCTGAGGTACAGCAAAGAAGAAGGCATACTTCCGGGTTCAAGCGGAATCGCGTTCCTGCTATCGGAGCCTGCCTTCCGGTCGATAAGGGAGTAACGCAATACAGATTGTATACTGAGTTTATCCGTTGGTTTGAAATTGAGGTTGGAACTGAAGGAATACCTTCTGAAACCATAGTTCTTCACCACACCTTCTTCATCGTAATAGCCCATGCTTACGCGGTAATTGGAATTGGCCGCGCCTCCGCTGATGGAGAAATCGTAGTTCCTGACAATGCCGTTCTGGTAGAACAACTTCTGCCAGTCGGTGGCGTTGTTGAAAGCGGGGTTCAAACTATCCGTGAGGATCATGGGCAGTGCGGTAGCCATCTGCGCATGGCTGGACTGATCGCGGATCACATCAATCTTAGCCCTGCGTTCAGCGATGCCGCCCAGTACTTCTCTCAGTTTGGGTATTTGTGTGATGCCCTGGTAAGCGTTGAAGTTCAGTACCGGCTTGCCCGACTTGGCACGCTTGGTGGTAATCACGATAACACCGTTTGCACCGCGTGCACCATAAATAGCGGCTGCGGATGCATCCTTCAGAACATCTATGGATTCAATATCATTGGGATTGATGCCCGCGAGGAAGTTGGTGCCCGTTTGCTGGAACTGGGAAACATCATCGTTGTTATAAGGGATACCATCAATAATATACAAAGGGTTACTCACAACCGGGTTTTCCGAATCGAGGTCGCGACCAATCTGGGTATTACCCCTGATGAGCACAACACCCTGAACACCTGGTTCGCCGGAAAAGTTCTGCACGTTCAATCCCGATACGCGTCCCTGCATTAACTGGTCAACGCTTGCAGCGGGAAGGTTCTCAATTTCCTTTCCTTTTACAGTGGAAACGGCCCCCGTCATTTTACGCCGCTTCACGCCCTGGTAGCCCACTACCACGACATCATCCATCTGGGTGGAGCCGGATTCCGTTAAGCGTACCTGCACATTTTGCTGATCGGCACCCACGTTAATGGTTTGCGCATCGAATCCTACATAAGAAACAATAAGCGCTGCTTTGCCATTCGGCACATCAATGGTAAATTTTCCGCCTGCTGTGGTGAGCGTATTCCTGTTCGCTCCTTTTACTTCAACAGTGGCCCCTTCCAGCGGGGCGTTGGTCTTGCTGTCCTGTACCACCCCATTGATCTTGCGCGTTTGTGCCATCAAAGAAGGGGCACACGCCATAAGAAACAACAGGCATGCAAAAGACATGACACCACCTCTAACTTTTCGCATTAGTTTTGGTTTTTGTGAGTAATAAATAAACGGTAGGGTTGGTTACCTGCAAGTAAGGTGTAGCGGGGGTTAGGTTAGCAACATCGTCCGGGTTGAACTATGAATTGTGAAGTTGATATTTTTTTAACAAATCCAGTAACAGCAAGCATTTCAAGACATTAAATGCAAAAAGCGCAAACGATTGAAAATGACGTTTCAAACGTTTGCGCTTTTTTTTGAGCAGGATAAGTATGAAGTGAAATGCAATCGTTTGCTGATCGCAAACACCAGTTATATACCGAGGTGAAAGTTGTTGCTTTCAGGTTTTGTGTGTTCTTTGTCCATGAGCTGCTCCAGTTCCTTTACTTTGGAAGGATAACCTGTGGAGATATCGTTTTTCTCTCCCGGATCAGTGCCCAGATCGTACAGCTCGGTTCGCAGTGGTTTTTCATTGTTGTAAAAACGGATCGCTTTCCAGTTGCCGAACCGGACGGCTTGTTTAAAACCGCCTTCATAAAATTCCCAGTACAACACCCCATGAGGCCGTTGGTGTTCTCCTTTCAGTGAAGGAAGAATAGAAAGGCCGCTTTTGGCAACGGGTTTTCCGCCCGCCACTTCAGTAAACGTGGGCAATATATCCCAGAACGCCGCTTCGAAGTCTGAGGTGGCACCTGCTTTCACCATAGCTGGCCATTTCACGATAAATGGTACCCTGATGCCCCCTTCATACATGTCTCTTTTTTTGCCCCGGAAGGGACCGCTGCTTTGGAAGCAATCAAACACATCTCCCGCCGTTCTGCCTCCTTCAGTATGT
This sequence comes from uncultured Flavihumibacter sp., assembly GCA_946482545.1. Next base: position 12,697 of record CAMLRX010000125.1, read on the forward strand.
GTGCCATTGTCGCTGGTAAAAACGACGATGGTATTGTCGTCCATCTTCAGTTGCTTCAGCAACGCGTTGATCTTTCCCACATAATCATCCATACTGCTCACCATAGCCGCATAAGCCGCTTTGGGATTGGGTTGCCCGCGGTAATGCTGTCCTTCCTTCCAGGGTGTTTCCGGTTGGAAAATACTTTTTCCCTGTACATCCAGGTAAGGCATCAGGTACCTTTCGGGCACGCGGAGTTCTGCATGAGGAAGTGTGAAAGAAAGGTAAAGAAAGAAGGGCTGTTGGCGCTGCCGCGCGATGAAGGCCATGGCAGAATCGGTGAACATTTCGTTGTAGAAAACATCCTTATTCAAACGAAGCAGATCAGTCGTACCCTTGTGCATGTACCAGATGGAATCACCATGCTGGAAATGTGCCTCTTTGTTTTCGAGGTGTCCCACAAAATAATCCCAGCCTTTTTTATGCGGAACGCCGGTGGTGTGTTGAAGCCCCAGTCCCCACTTCCCTACCATCGCCGTTTCATAACCGCGTTGTTGCAGGTACTGCGACAGAATGGTATCCTGTGGCCGGAGGTAGATGGGTGCGTTGCCCCGTATGTAAGTTTTGCCCGTATGTTCTCCTGTCATCAACGCTGCGCGGGAAGGGGAACACACCGTACTGCCCGCATAGAAATCGGTGAACTTCATGCCCTGTTGGGCCATTTTGTCGAGTTGTGGTGTCTTGATCTTTTGCTGGCCATAACAACCAAGATCACCATAACCCATATCATCTGCGAGGATAAAAATAATGTTGGGCTGTTTTTTTTGTTGCGCCACGGCACCACCGGCAACCAGCAGTAAGGCAAGCATCAATTGCTTCATAATAAGAGGTTTGGTTGAGCGAATTGCTCCCGAAAGTACAATAGAGAAAGGGTTTTACCCATGTATTTTGCAGCACAAACGTTTGCGCAACTTTTACGCAAATTCATGCAAATTCAATAGCTTCACCATGCAAAACTAACGCAAATGGAAAAGAAGGCGCCTACCATCAAAGAGATCGCGAAGCGATTGAACATCTCGGTATCCACGGTTTCGCGTGCATTGCACAACCATCCCAGCATCGGGCTCCGGACCAAGACCCAGGTGCAGCAACTGGCCAAAGAGTTGAACTATGAGCCCAATCAAACTGCCATCTTTTTCAAACAGGGCAAGACTTTCACCCTGGGTGTGATCCTGCCCAATCTCGGAGAAGAATTCTTTTCCCAGGCCATCAGCGGTATTGAGGACGCTGCTACTAGAAACAATTACAACGTGCTGGTGGGACAATCGCACGATGATGTTGAACGCGAGAAACAGATCGTGGAAACCATGCGCAAACACCGCGTAGACGGCATCCTGGTTTCCGTGTCGAAAAACACTTATACCTACGAACATTTTGAGCAACTCACCAATTACAATATACCGGTCGTATTTTTCGACCGCGTGCCGCGTGAACCACACTACTACAAGGTGAACTGCTCAATGTTGCAAAGCACCACGGAAGCGGTTTTGTTCCTGCTGAAAAGCGGCCACAAACGCATCGGGTTCCTGAAAGGACCGGAAAGTATCGGCATTACCGACGAACGCCAGGAAGGTTACGAGGCAGCTCTGAAGAAGAACCGCTTAAAGATAGATCCCGCGCTGATCGCAGATACCGACCTCACCAAAGAAAGCACCCACAAAGCCATGCAGCAGTTGCTTTCGCTGAAGAACAGGCCCACGGCTATTGTAGCTTTCAACGACTATGTAGCACTGGATGCCATCCAGTACGCGAAGAAAATGAAGATGAAAGTAAACAAAGACATCTGCTTCGTGAGCTACGC
>CAMLRX010000126.1 GCA_946482545.1 uncultured Flavihumibacter sp.
GATGTGATCATGATCGGTTCTTCCATCGTGGGGATTCTCCTGCTGATCCGTTTTCTCTACCTGAGAATGATCCTGAAAACAAATCTTTTCCCCGAACTCTTCCTGATGCCGCGCGGGCTCATCACGATATTACTTTTTTATAGTATTCCTGAAAAGAATAAACTGAATAACTTTAATGAAGGAATTTTGTTCTTCGTTGTAATTGCCACAGGTTTGCTTATGACTGTCGGATTGTTGTTTTATAAAGAAGACAAGGCACTGTACCACAATACAGATGTAAGTATTTAACCATTAACCGGAGAACCTGTTGCTATGGCTATTTTTTTATCTGCAAACTGGCAGTTGCCGCTGAAAGATCCCGTCCTGATCTTTTCGCTGGTACTGTTCATCATACTACTCGCGCCAATACTGCTGCGGAAACTTCGCATTCCCAGTATTATCGGCCTTATCATCGCGGGGATGGTGATCGGTGAGAACGGCTTCGGCATCATCCAGAAAAGCAGTATCGACCTGTTCGGTAAAGCAGGCCTTTTGTATATCATGTTCCTTGCGGGGCTTGAACTGGACATGACTGAATTTAAAAAGAACCGCAATAAAAGTATCGGCTTCGGCATATTCACATTCGCGATTCCTTTGTTTGTTGGTTTTGCGCTATGTCGTTATGTGATGGATTTCAGTTTCATGGCCTCTTTACTGGTATCCAGCATGTTCGCCACACATACCCTGGTGGCCTATCCTTTGGCGAGCAGGCTCGGCATTACCAGGAACGAAGCGGTGACTGTTACAGTCGGAGGAACAATTATCACGGATACCGCGGTACTCATTATTCTTGCCGTAATCACCGGGGCGGCTTCCGGCGAACTGAACCAGGGTTTCTGGCTTCGGCTCGGGTTGTCGATCACCTTGTTCGCGGTAGCCGTGATGTGGGGATTTCCTTTAATTGGCAGGTGGTTCTTCAAAAAGATAAAAGACGATAAAACCTCGCACTTCATATTCGTACTGGCCATGGTTTTCCTGGCAGGTTTCCTCGCTGAACTCGCGGGCATTGAAGCCATCATAGGGGCCTTCCTTGCGGGCCTGGCACTGAACCAACTGATCCCGCATTCTTCTTCTCTGATGAACAGGATCGAATTTGTCGGGAACGCGTTGTTCATTCCTTTTTTCCTGATTACAGTGGGGATGCTGGTCGATTTAAAGGTGTTGCTGAAAGGACCTGAAGCGCTGAAAATTGCTGCCGCACTAACCATTATGGCGCTTTCCACGAAGTTTCTCGCCGCTTTCCTGGCTCAGAAATTCTTCGGATTCTCCGCCACACAACGGAACGTGATCTTCGGACTCAGCAGCGCGCATGCCGCCGCTACCATCGCGGTGATCCTGATCGGTTATAACATGAATATCGTGGATGAAAACGTGCTGAACGGTACTGTTATCCTGATCCTCATTACCTGCATGGTAGGCTCCTTCGTAACGGCCAACGCAGGCAGGAAGCTCGCGATCCAGGCCGCGGATATGGACCATAAAGCGCCCGATAGTGTGGAAGACAGGTTTCTGGTGCCCATTCTGAAAGAAGAAGAAATGGAAGAACTGGTGGATTTTGCGTTGATGATCCACGACAAACAACACACCACACCGGTGTACCCGCTCGCTGTGGTACAGGATGATGCTGCTGCAAAAGAACAGATTGTAAGAAGCAACCGCCTCCTTGAAAAAGTGGTGGCGCATGCCGCCGCCACCGATGCAAAAGTACAGGTGGTAACAAGAATAGACCTGAACCTGTCGGACGGTATCGCCCGTGCCGTGAAAGAACTGATGATCTCCGATCTCGTATTGCCCTGGCCCGAAAAGCCCACGACTACCGAAAGACTTTTCGGTACGCTCTTCGGCACCAATATCGATAACATCCTGAACAGTGTGCGCGAAACGATTTACATCTGCCGTTTTGTACAGCCAATGAACATCGTGAAGAAAATTGTGGTGGCCGTTCCGAAAAACGCCGAATTTGAAAAAGGATTTGTGCACTGGGTGCAGAAACTGAACTATCTCGCGAAGCAGGCAGGAGCGAGGTTAGTCGTTTATGGAACCGCCCGCTCCTTCAAAGCTGTGAAAGCCGTGTTGGAAAGCATGAAGGGGATTACGGATGTACAACACCGTGAATTCTCCGGAATCGAAGACCTGCTGCTGATTTCAAGGGAAGCCACGGAAGACGATATGCTGGTGGTACTCACCTCGAGAAAAGGCAGCATCTCTTATGAAAGTTCTATGGACAATGTGGTGGGCAAGATATCCAAACATTTTTCCCGCAACAACGCCGTGCTGATTTACCCGGAACAACTGGAAGGGAATATCCATGAACCCGGAATCCGTGCGGAAGATATTACGCTCGCGCCTATTGAAGAGCAGTTGAAAAACCTGAATAAGATCAGGAAGGTTGTACAACGTTTCTTTGGTGGGAAAGGGAAATAACGATCAGGCGAAGTAAGTTTTCAGTTTATCCAACAGCGCTTCAGGGCAGGTGGTTTTCTCCATACTGCCGGCTTTCACAAAATACAGGGTTACTTTTCCGATGGTGAGCAGTTTGCCCGCTTCATTGTACACTTCCTGGTGAAACTCAATCCTGTGGCTGGAAGGCAGTTCTTTCAGAATGGTCTTCACCGTGAGGAGGTCATCGTAATGTGCGGGGCGCAGGAACTTGCTGTGGAATTCTACGATGGGCATGATGACCCCCATCTGCTCCATTGCTTTGTAGGTAAATCCCAGTTGGCGGATCGTTTCCACGCGACCGACTTCAAAATACTGCGCATAGTTGCCGTGGTACACCACGTTCATCTGGTCGGTTTCCGCGTAGCGCACGCGCACCTGGGTGGTAGATTCAAACATAGTAGCTTATTTTCCGATCATTCCGTCAATACTTGCCTTGCCAGGTCCAACCATCAGTACGGCCAGAAAGGCGGTCAGGAACAACGCGGCACTTTCGCCTTCACCGAAATTGCCATGATGGGCCATAAAAAACGCGATGGCCATTACAATCACAAGCGGAACCGCTGCCAGTCTGCTGAAAAGTCCGAGTATCAGCAACAACGCACAGAATACTTCAGCGAAAATGGCCATCAACAGCGACCAGCGGCTGCCAATATGAAAAGGATCTGAGAATCTATATTGAAGGGTGGAGAACTTCTTCATTTTTTCGAAGCCGTGGTTCACGAGCATCAGTCCGCCGAAGGTTACCCTCACTAATAACATGGTTACATTGAAGGCCCAGTCGGTGTATCGGATCGTCAGTAGTTTTTTCATTTGATGGATGGGTGATGTTTCTGGCGCCAAATTTAGCGGAAGTTTTACACTAACAAAATGTTAATCCTTGATGACCATGCAGCGTGTTTGGAACGATCTTTGGTGCGGCTGAAAATAATTTGATAATTTACAGCGTTCCCCGGTATGGACGGGAACATTTCTTTCACCTGAAAACCTATACAGCCAACATGGATCTTCATACCAGGAACAATCACCTTCGCGCAACGTGGGTCCGCCTGCCGCTGGCGCTTACCCTCGCGTTAACAGCGGTGGGAACGCTGGCGCCGGAACAGGAAACTTTCGCGCAGGCAACAGCCGTTTACCGCGATCCCCAGGCCGCATTTAAAGAAGCGCATGAGTTTTATCAGCACCAACAATATAGTCTGGCATATCCCATCTTCAGGAAACTGGAAAGGGATTTTAATACCGCACAAAAGTCTACGCATACGATCCTTCACCAAGAGGTGAAGTACTATTCCCTGGCCTGTGGGCTGAAACAGAATGAAGCCGAAGCCGCGGAAAGAACGAAAGAGTTCATTCTGCTGGAACAGAATACCGCGCGTGCCGAAATGCTGAGTTTTCACCTGGCCGAATATTATTTCAGGCAGCAAAACATCACTGAAGCCTTGCGCTATTATGAGCAGGCGAATATCGCGCATCTTTCAAATGAAGAGATCGCCGCGATGAAGTTCCATCAGGGTTATGGCTATTTTACGCAGCAGAAATTCAGTCAGGCCAAGCCTTTACTGAATGCCATCCGGCAGATGAAGGATGATGCCAATTTCAAAGATGCCAATTATTACTACGGGTTCATCGCTTTTTATGAGCGGAATTATACTGATGCGCTCACCAGTTTCCGTGTCGTGGAAAATGAGCCGCAGTACGAAAAGGTAGTGCCTTACTATATTGCGGAGATTTATTATTTCCAGGGAGAAAAAGAAAAGGCGATCGAATATGCGGAAGCCAAATTGAAAAAAGGCAACCAGTATTATGATATCCAGATGCGCCAGATGGTGGGCCATGCGTATTTTGAAAAGAAAGAATACGCCAAAGCGCTGCCTTACCTGGAAGAATATGTAAAGAAAGCGCCGAAGGTAACCCGGGAAGATTTGTATGAACTTTCTTATTGTTATTATCAGGCCGGAAATTATACGAAGTCTATTGAAGGGTTCAAACAATTGAGTGGTAAGGAAGATTCGTTGAGCCAGAGTTCCATGTACATGCTCGGGGATGCTTACCTGCGTACCGGTCAGAAGGCCAATGCCAGGAACGCGTTTCTGTTCTGTTCCAGCAACAGCAGCAACCAGCAGCAGAAAGAAGTGTCGCTTTTCAACTACGCCAAACTTTCGTACGAACTGGGTTACCAGGATGTGGCCATCACGGAAATGAAACGCTTCCTCCAGGAATATCCGCAGTCTACTTATAATACAGAGGCCCGGGAGATATTGGTGAGTGTGCTGGCGAATACCAACAACTACAAGGATGCGCTGGCTTACCTTGAGAGTTTGCAGAATCCCGGTCCCGCAGCTAAAAGATTGTACCCGCGTATACTCTATGGACGTGCCACGGAGTTCATCAACGACGGGTTACTTGCTTCTGCCGATGACCTGCTGGATAAAGCGCTGGCGGATCCCAACAATATTCCCGTTCTTCCCTTCCTGCATTTCTGGAAAGGAGAGATCGCGTTCCGAACAGGTAATCCCGATGCAGCCATCAGGCACTATACGTCTTACCTCAGCAGCGGCGCCCCAACGAACGACGAGGTGAACGGCACCAATGCCCGTTACAACCTCGGCCACGCCTACCTCCGCAAAGAGAATTACAAACAGGCGCTTTCCCAGTTCGAGTCGGTGAACCGCACGGCTTCTCCCACCGCGAACCCGGTTCAGCAGGACGCCTACCTGCGTTCCGCCGACTGCTACTACATGAGCCGCGAGTATGCGAAAGCAAGGAGCATGTACAGTAATGTGGTCAGCAACGGATGGCCAGCAGCCGATTACGCCAGTTTCCAGAACGCCATGATCGCCGGTGTGAACCAGCCCAAAGAAAAGATCAGTCTGCTGAACAGTATGGTGCGTCAATACCCGCAGTCCACGCTTACGGCCGACGCGAACATGGAGATCGCAAAAGCATACCTCGCCAACGAACAGTTCGCCGAAGGCATTCCATACCTGAATAATGTACTGAAATCGGGTGTTACGGGTAACCTGAAGCCTGAAGCTTACCTGAAACTCGGTATCGCATATTACAACCTGGATAAGAACCAGGATGCGCTGGCCGCTTACCAGAGTTTGATGGACCAGTACCCCAATTCGCCCGAAGCGGAGGCTGCTACTGAAAACGTGAGAAACATTTATGTGGAGCAGGGCAGAACCGACGATTATGTCGCATTCATGAAGAAAGCCGGGAAAGCGGTATCTGTAAGTGAAGAAGATTCCCTGATGTACGCTTCCGCGGAAATACAATACATGAATGAAAACTACAGTGGTGCGCAGATCGCGTTCACCAATTACCTCAGTCGTTTCCCCGACGGAGGAAGTGCGCTGGATGCAAACTACTACCTCGCTGAAATCTATAACAATAAGAAAGACTGGGCCAACGCTTCGAAATATTATGAAGCAGTGGCGTTGAAGGCGCCGAATAAATTCGCTGAAAGATCGGTATTGCAGGCCGCAAGACTAAATTTCTTTGACCTGAAGAATTACGAAAAAGCGGCGCAGTATTTTACCCAGCTTAAATCCATCGCCGCCTCACAGGAAAACCGCCTGGAAGCCATGCGCGGACTTTTAAGAAGTCAGTATCAGTTGAACATGTGGGCCGAAGGCGCTGCCAATGCAAAGGAACTGCTTGCTGAAAAAGGCGCCAGCACGGATGATAAGGTGATCGCGAATATGGCACTGGCGAAATCTTACCAGGTAAACAACCAGCGCGAACTCGCCATCAGTACCTACAAAACGGTGGCTGCTTTGAACAAGGCGGCTTACGGCGCGGAAGCCAGGTACGAAATCGCAAAAATGCAGTTCGAACTGAAAGAATACAAAACCGCGGAAAAATCGGCTTTCGAAGTGATCAACAAATCCGGTTCGTACGACCTGTGGCTCACGAGAGCATATATCCTGCTTGGTGATATTTATTTCGCGCAGAAAGATTATTTCAATGCCAAAGCTACTTACCAAAGTATTGTAGACAACAGTAATTTCCCTGATCTGAAGGAAGAAGCACAGCAGAAACTGGATACCGTAACAAAAGAAGAAGCCGCCTCCGGAAAGCTGGGCGGAGAATAAACCGGCATTGCATTTAAAACCGATCAACCATCAATGATGATACAAATGCGTAAAACGATATTTGCTCTGCTGGCAATACTGGCCGCCACACAAGTGGATGCGCAGGAAAACGGCAAACAGAAAACGATTGATATTACCTCCACGTTCAAACCCGTATTGCGGGAAGCGGTGAAAATCAATTTCTCCGCCGCGCCGCCACCGGCAGATACCACAAAGCCAAGACTCACCTACAATATCCCCAACCAGAACCTCTACTTCATGTACCAGCCGGTTTCCCTGAAACCCATGGCATTGCAGGTGGATTCAGCCGGGCGGTGGGACAACAGCAATTTTGTGAAACTCGGTTTCGGTAACTTCCAAACCCCGTTCGTACAGGCTGGGTTTACTTTCGGAGACGGCTCCGGAAACGCGCTCAGCATCCTCGCCGACCACGTGGCTTCCAAAGGAAAATTGCCGTTTCAGCAATACAGCCAGACCGGCCTGAAGCTGAACGGCACCAAAAGAACCATCGGCAACCAGGAATGGAACGGGGGTGTGAAATTGAAATCGGACCAGTATTACCGCTACGGCTTCGAACCCAATACCCTCGTGCTGGACAAAGAGCAGGATAGTCTGAGAGTACGTTACCAGACCATCGGCGCGGAAATAGGGTTCCGAAACATAGAACCTACCACGTATGGCATATCCTATCATCCGCAATTGAAGATTTCCGCTTTCAACGACAATTACAAGAACGCTGAAAGCAATGCCATCCTTAACCTGCCCATCCAGAAAGGACTGGGTGAAAAAGTGGGCATCGATCTTTCTTTTACGGCTGATCTTACCCGTTATAAAAGGCACGATTCCGTTGCCATCAACAACAACCTGTTTTATCTTTCTCCTTCTGTATTCTACAAAACGGAAAATGTACGGGTGAACGCGGGCATACGACCTTCCTGGGACAATGGCGATTTTAAATTATTGCCGAACATTGAACTGGAAGTGGGCACATCCGATAAAGAATTTACCGTACAGGCCGGATGGACCGGTTATTTCCGGAAGACCACCTTCGAATCGCTGGCCAACTTCAATCCCTGGATCAAACGTCCGGATTCCCTGCTGAACACCAGGATAGGAGAGATTTACGGCGGCATCAAAGGAACCCTGGGCAGTCATTTTGCTTATGGTGCCAAACTGGGAGTGATGCAGTTTACCAACGCCGCGCTCCTGGCGAACGATACCGTTACGGGCCGTACATTCGATTACATCAATGAAACCCGGATGAAGGCGCTGAACCTGGCCGGAGAATTGTCCTATACCCAGGGAGAAGCCTTTTATGTAAAAGCGGGGCTGAACATGTACCGTTACACCGGCCTGAAAACACAGGATCAGGCCTGGGGACTGATCCCAACCGAGTTAACGGGCAGCATCCGCTGGCAACCTTTGAAGGACCTTTTCCTGAAGGCTGATCTTTTTGCCTGGGAAGGCGCGAACGCAAGAAGGAAAGACCTTTCCGACTTCAAACAGAGCGGCGCTTTTGACCTGAATGCTGGCGTAGAATTCAGGATCACCAAAGCGCTGAACCTGTGGTTGCAGATGAACAATATTCTGAATAATAAGTACCAACGCTGGAACCAATATGAAGTGTTAGGGTTTAATGTACTGGGTGGTGTGGTGTTCCGGTTTGATACGAAGTGATTTAATATTAAGGAAAGGAACACAAAAGTAAAAGGAGTGGCGCTTAATGAGCCGCTCCTTTTACTTTATTGCATGTCAATGTTTTATTTTAAGGCCTTGGCAAGTTGTTCCTTTATTTGCTGACTACTGGGGCGTGCTGCTGCTTTGAAAGCAATCTTACCATTCTTGTTTATTACAACATAATGGGGGATAGCGGAAATGCCAAATTTGTTGTAGAGGTATTCCGTTTGTTTTCCAGTAAGGAAAATATGTTCTCCTTCCAGGTTCATATTGCTGATGATTTGTTTCCAGGTACTTTCAGGTGATGAGCTGCACAAAAAAACAAATACTACATCGCTATCTTTTAAACTTTTTCTCAGTTGTTTACTGGAGGGCATCTCTTCTAAGCAGGGGCCGCACCAGGTCGCCCAGAAATCAAGGTACAGTGCTTTCCCCGGGAATTTTGCCGCAAGAGAAGCTAATATTGAATCCCCGGCATTGGTAGAGAGATCGTGCACGTTGCTGCCGTCAGGAAGTTGCGGATTGTTCAGGAAAGCAATTGCGGCATCGTAATCTTTTTGAATTCTATCCCTGATCGGTTTGTTGCTGATTTCTCTGACGGCTTTGGCTGCGTAAGTTTTGTCGCGCTCAATATGCTGGTTAATAGCTTTCTGCAAGGATTGCGCAAGAAGAATATCGAATGCGATACCGGCTCCATACTCTTTTTTAAGCGTCTGAAGGTATGCGTCAGGTTTGGGCTCTCCGTGTTTGATGTCAATGTTGCTTTCCTCATATGCATCCAGCAATAATTTTACATTGCTTTTATCCCAAACGGTGGGGTCCTTTTTAGCCAAGGCTGTAAGGTTATCGGCATCAGCGGGAGACAGTGATTTGCTATTTGTTCGGATGGTGAATACATCTCCGCTTAAAGAGAGCGCCAGCCATTCCTGTTGTTCCGGGGTGAGTGTGTTCCAGCCTTTGTTGTACCATTTTCGAGCCATACTTTTTGCTGAATGATAGTTGTCTCTGTGTTTTGCGCGGTATGATTCATATCCTTTCAGAAAGGAAAAGCTGTAATAAGAGGTCATTAATGCCTCGTTGTTGTGGAGAACGGATGGTTTGATAAATGCAAGGTATTCGTCGGGCACATGGCTCACGGGAACGTTATCGTTATAATATTGGTGGAGCCAGGTATAACGCATAAGATCATCATAGTAATGGTACTTCATGTGAAGTGAGAGAAATCTGATACCTTCTGCGCTTAGTGTACCGGTTTTTTTGATACTGTCGAAAATAGCACGGTCGCGTTCAAACGCATTGGTCCGGTAGGCGAGGTACTGCATGGCAGAATCCTTCTCAATATGTTTGTCCGCAATTTCCCACTGGTCGCGCATGGGGTATTCGTCAAGCACTTTGTTGAATACGAGCATATCTTTGGTAATTCTACCTGATCTTCCTGATAAGCGGATTCCAAGATCGTCACGGTTTTTGAGTATCTGAGCGGCAGACAGCGTTGCGTAGATGGTGTCTCCTGAATAGACGAAAACAGCGGAAATCGATTCTTCGCCCAATCCCATCATAATATCCTGGGAGAAGGAGAGGGGGAATTCTGTTTGAAAGCTTCCATCAGATCGCAATTCAGCGTCATAAGCTACCTGATCGCCGAGTATTGGATCATTCACAATCCATCTTACAAAAAAAAGCTTGTCTTTGAAATCATTGTAATCTGTAACGATACCTCTTATCTGAACGCGTCCGGGAGTAGGAGCGGCGATTGCAGGGATGCCGGAGGTTAATAATAGAAACAGCAGAAAAAATTGTAGTGCACCTTTTAGCATTGACTTAGGATGAAGGTTTATTGAAGGAACTTGAAACACTAATATACATTTCGTTCACAAGACCTCTACTTGAATGCCCGACTTTAACTATCCATTTGAAATTCATTTCTGACTAATATTCCATCTTCCTCAATCCCGGAGCTTTGAACCAGGTTACGATTACTACGGCGATGGTCATGCAACCACCGAATACCACGGAGGGGACGATGCCGAGCAGGCGGGCCATCACACCACTTTCGAATTGCCCGAGTTCGTTGCTGGAGTTGATGAACATGGAGTTGACCGACATCACCCTGCCACGGAGTTCGTTCGGGGTTTTTAACTGTAAGATGGTGCCGCGGATCACCATGCTGATGCCGTCTAAAACACCACTGATGAGCAGGGCAAAGAACGAGAGCAGGAACCATTTTGAAAGTCCGAACAGGATGATGCAAAGCCCGAAACCCGCCACGCAGAACAATAAGATGCGTCCCTGTTTTTTTTGAAGCGGGAATAAGGTGATGGCGATTACGGTACAAATTGCGCCGATATCGGCCGCAGCGTTGAGCCATCCGAAACCGATGGGACCGATGTTTAAAATGTCTTTCGCGAAAACGGGTACCATAGCTACGGCTCCACCGAAAAGTACGGCGAACATGTCCAGGGAAAGTGCGCCCAGCACCTCTTTGGTGCCCACCACAAACTTCAGTCCTTCCTTCACGCTTTCCCAGGTTTTCTTTTCCACGTTTATGGATTCCGGTGGTTTGGGGAGAATGCGGAAAAGAAAGGAGAAGGCGATGCAGAGTACCACGAGGATCATCGCGAGGGTGCCGGTATTCTGAAACCCGGCGATGAGGAAACCGCCGAGCGCGTGCCCGGTAACCGAGCCGGTGAGCCAGGCGCTCTGGTTCCAGGAAATGGCGTTGGGTAATATTTCCCGCGGCACCGTTTGAGCGAGGATGGCATGAAAAGTGGGGCCGGTGAAAGAACGGATCACCCCGGTCAGGAAAATGGTAGCGTAAATACCAATTAATGCGGGTGTTTGTTGAATGCTTCCCCGTGAAAGCAGCAGCGAAAGGGTGAACAGAATGCCTGCGCACAAGGTATAAAGCACTACGCCTTTCAGCATCATCTTCCGTTTATCGCTGATATCGATCACATGCCCGGCGTACAAAGCGAGGGAAATGGCTGGAATTACTTCGGATAAACCGATAAGCCCCACAGCGAGCGGGTCACGTGTAATTTCATATACCCACCAGCCTACGAGGGTGGCCATCATGCGCAGGCCCATGATGAATAAAAATCTTCCCAACATTAAGTGCCTAAATTCTGTTATTCTAACCGATGCAAAAGGATCGTTCCTGGAGTCTGTCATCCCATACACTTTGTGCAAAGATAGGTGTATGATAACCACTAATTAATACCATAAAAAAATGAGTATGAGAGGTGGTTTTGAACCTCCGATTGTTATTTTTGCGTCATATTTTTTAATAAAACCCTAATTCTTGCGGTATGAACTGGAAACAGTTTTTTACATCGTCGGTTGGAAAGAAATTCATCATGAGCCTTACGGGGATCTCATTGATCCTTTTCCTGGTGGTGCACGTGGGGCTTAACGCCACAATTTTCGCGAACGATAACGGAGAGATGTTCAACAAAGCGGCCCATTTTATGGGGTCCACTATTGTGACGCGTACTTTGGAAATCGGATTGTTCCTTGGCATACTGCTGCACATCATTCAGGGATTGGTGGTAACCGCTGAAAACAACAGCCGTCGCGGCAAAGGGTACGCCGTTACTTACGGTAACCGTGGCAGCAAGTGGTATTCCCGCTCCATGGGGCTGCTGGGAACATTGGTGCTGCTATTTCTCATCATGCACATCGCGCAATTCTGGGTGCCTTCCCGCATTACAGGACTGGGCGAGATCGCTTATGCAGATGGTAAGGTACTCCACAACCTTTATGGTGAAATGCTGGTCGTTTTCCAGGAAAGTCTGCTGGTAGTAGTGCTGTATGTACTCGCCTGTATCTCCCTTGCGTTTCACCTTATGCATGGGTTCCACAGCGCTTTCAGAACGCTGGGTGTGCACAACAAAAAATACCTGGGCATGCTGGAAGCAACAGGGCTCTGGTTCTCCATCATTGTATGCGCCGGATTCGCCTCTATGCCCGTGGCCATGTACCTGGGATGGGTAAAATAAACCTTCAAAATTCTATTCAAACGAATCAACTTCCGATATGCTGAATTCAAAAATTCCTGCCGGTCCGTTAGATCAGAAGTGGAAAAACTATAAAGCCAGTTGTAAGCTGGTAAACCCCGCCAACAAAAGAAAGATTGAAATAATCGTGGTGGGTACAGGCCTTGCCGGTGCATCCGCCGCCGCAACTTTAGGTGAACTGGGGTATAAGGTGAAAGCCTTCTGCTTCCAGGATTCTCCCCGTCGTGCGCACTCTATTGCCGCGCAGGGTGGCATCAACGCCGCTAAAAACTACCAGAATGATGGAGACTCTGTTTTCCGTCTTTTTTATGATACGGTAAAAGGAGGTGACTACCGCGCCCGTGAAGGGAACGTGCACCGCCTCGCTGAAGTGAGTGTGAGCATCATCGACCAGTGCGTGGCGCAGGGTGTGCCCTTCGCACGTGAATATGGTGGATTGCTCAGCAACCGTTCTTTCGGTGGAACACAGGTGCAGCGTACTTTCTACGCCGCAGGACAAACAGGTCAGCAGTTGCTGATCGGCGCTTACCAGGGCCTGGAAAGACAAATCGCCCTGGGGAACGTGAAGATGTACAACCGCCACGAAATGCTGGAGGTTGTGGTGATAGATGGAAAAGCACGTGGTATCATCTGCCGTAACCTGGTTACGGGGCAACTGGAAAGACATTTCGGTCATGCGGTACTGTTGTGCTCCGGCGGATACGGCAACGTATTCTACCTCAGTACCAACGCCATGGGCAGCAACGTTACCGCCGCCTGGAAAGCGCATAAAAAGGGCGCTTATTTCGGTAACCCCTGCTTTACGCAGATTCACCCTACTTGTATCCCCGTTTCCGGAGACCATCAGAGTAAGCTTACGCTGATGTCTGAATCGCTCCGTAACGACGGCCGCATCTGGGTGCCCAAAAAACAGAACGACGACCGTAAACCCAACGAAATACCGGAAGAGGAAAGGGATTATTACCTGGAAAGAAGGTATCCCGCTTTCGGAAACCTCGTACCGCGCGACGTGGCTTCCCGTGCTGCGAAAGAAAGGTGCGATGCAGGTTATGGTGTAGGTTCTTCCCGCCAGGCCGTGTACCTCGACTATGCAGCCGCCATCCAACGTTATGGTGAAGGGGAAGTGAACAAAAGAGGATTGGAAGGCGCCGATGCCGCTACCATTACAAAACTGGGTAAGGAAGTGGTGAAAGAGAAGTACGGCAACCTCTTTGATATGTATGAAAAAATCACCGGAGAGAACCCCTACGAATTACCCATGCGTATTTACCCTGCGGTACACTATACGATGGGTGGACTGTGGGTAGACTACGAACTGATGACGAATATCCCCGGATTGTACGCACTAGGAGAGGCCAACTTCTCCGACCACGGTGCCAACCGTCTGGGTGCGTCCGCACTCATGCAGGGGTTGGCCGATGGCTACTTCGTGATTCCTTACACCATTGGTAACTACCTCGCTGATGACATCAGAACGGCTTCTATTCCCACTTCACATCCTGCATTTGAAGCTGCGGAGAAAGAGGTAAGCGATCGCATCAACACGCTGATGAACATTAAGGGAACACAATCTGTTGAAAGTTTCCACAAGCGTTTGGGTAAGATTATGTGGGACAAATGCGGCATGGCGAGAAATGAAGCGGGACTGAAGCAGGCGATAGAAGAAATCCGCGCTTTGCGCGAAGAGTTCTGGAAAGATGTGCGCATTCCCGGAAAGATCGGCGAAATGAACCCTGAGCTGGACAAAGCCAACCGCGTGGCGGATTTCATCGAACTCGGTGAATTGATGTGTATAGACGCGCTCAACAGGCGGGAAAGCTGCGGTGGTCACTTCCGTGAAGAATCGCAGACAGAAGAAGGAGAGGCGTTGCGGAACGATGAGGAATTCGCCTATGTTTCCGCCTGGGAATACAAGGGTATTCACAACTGGGAACTGCACAAAGAGGACCTCAACTTTGAGATTGCGAAACCTTCACAACGTTCTTACAAATAAAATCATAGACTTTATA
>CAMLRX010000127.1 GCA_946482545.1 uncultured Flavihumibacter sp.
CTTTTTCTTTTCCTCCAGTTTTTTAGTTTTCTCTGTATCCGCGGGGGTTGCGCTTAATTCTTTAGAGAGCGCTTCAATTTCGCCGGGCAATTCCCTGCGCATTTTTGCCAG
This sequence comes from uncultured Flavihumibacter sp., assembly GCA_946482545.1. The sequence continues at coordinate 112 of CAMLRX010000127.1, forward strand.
GAAATCGAGGTGCGCAGGGTGCAACCTAACATTGTACTGCTTATAAAATTCCAGGCTGTTATCGGTAAAGTTGGCGAGCCAGTCATCCTCTTCCAATCCAACGGGGATGCTGAGTTCATTCTGGTACACCTTCCAGGAAACGCCCGCTTCTTCCAAACGTTCGGGGAATGTTTTCCAGGTGATGTCCTTATGGTCGATCTGCCCGTTCATGACGTGGGGCAGGGATTGGGGATTGTGTGGTTCAGGCCGGAAAGCTGCAGACCAGAAAAAAGTTCTGTTGGTACTCGTTCCAGTTAAAGAGGAGCAGAAATGCTGGTCGCAAACCGTGAACGCATCGGCCAGCGCGTAATAGAATGGAATATCGTTGCGGTCGTAAAAGCCCATGGTAAGGGGCATTTCTTTGTACGCTTTGTTACCTGGCTTTTTGGCTTCGAGCCAGTTGTCCATTTTCCCGTTGTTGCGGGCATCGGTCATGTCTGTCCAGGAATGGGGCAATGAACCCATCCAGGTGGCTTTTGAGTTTTTGATGTCCAGCCGGAACGGCGCATAAGTATCCCCGTTTTTATTTTGCTGGAACCATACCGGGAGACCGTTGGGTAAACGGAGGGCACGCGGATCGTTGAAGCCGCGTACCCCTTTCAGCCGGCCATAACAATGATCGAAGGAGCGGTTTTCCTGCATCAGGAACACCACATGCTCGGCGTCCATGAACGTGGTACCGGGATCGGCGCTGATGGCCATCGCCCGTTGAATGGAAGCGGGCAGCAGTTGTGCCATACCTGTTGCGCCGGCCAGCATGGTGGCTTTTTTGATGAAGTCTCTCCTTGAATCCTGCATGGTGCTGAAGCTTATAATTTGTGTCGCAATGTTACTGAACTTTGGTTATTTCACCCACCAGGTGGCTTTATTGATCTCGTCGTTGCCTTCTCCAAACTGGGTTTTGATGGCGGCGCCTACGTTCTTCGCATTGAAGTTGTATTCCGACTGCGGATAGATCCACCTGAAAGGAATGGCTACGCCGGAAGGCCTGCGGAAAGCGGGATACCCGGTGCGGAGGTGTTCACGGAAAGCGGTCCAGCCGTTCTGGAAGAAAGATTCAATGTACTTCTCCGTGATAATCATTTCAATCCTTTCTTCATCCGTGGTGGCGTTCGCGAAATTATTTTCAGCGAAGGAAAGGTACAGGTTGGCGGCATCTTCACTTACATAAGCATTCAAACCTTTGGCATAGGTTTCATAGAATTTAAAAGAACCTTTTACGCCCTGGTTAAAGAAGGAACCGGCATTACCATCAATCCAGCCGCGAACGGCGGCTTCGGCCAGGATGAGTTGCTGTTCGGCATAACTCACCAGTACCCGCGGCTCTGTAGTGGGATCCTGGTAGTAACGCTCCTTCACTTTAGATGTTTTACCGGCAGCGGCTTTCAGGTTCACCTGCGCGTAAGGTGTGGCGGGATCGCCTCCTTCGTAGGAAGTAAAATCACTTTCCGGTTTGCCTGCTTCCTTGCCCAGTTTGGTTTGGGTACAGAAAATGAACAGGCGCGGATCCTTTTTGTCCTGGAGGAGTTTGATGAAAGTAGAATCCATGTACATGCCGGAGCCGAAACCACTGGAATTGAATTCAGGATAGCGGTTGTCCTGCTGATCGCGGAAGACAAGCTGGCCATTATCGATCGTGCCGGAAAGCAGGGGCTGGGTCTGGTAGATGTTTTTGAAGGAAGAAACGATGTTCAGGTCGGCTTCGCCGGTTCTTTTGGAAAGCGAGAGCAATACTTTCAGCCGGAAGCTGTTCACCAGCTTTCTCCATTGTGCCACACTTCCACTATAGATGATATCTCCGTTGATGATTGTGTTCTCTTTGGAGAGTATATCATTCGCTTCTTCCAGTTCTTTCAACACACCTTTTAATACCGTTTTCTGGTCGTCGTATACCGGGGCGAAATATGGCTCCGTTGCCGATTCGGCCTGCAAGGCCTGGGTATAGGGTACGTCTCCGAAAGTAAGTGTGAGGTTATAAAAATAGTACGCACGGAAAAATTTAGCCAGGGCCGAATAAGATGGAACGCCGATGCGAATCGCTTCTTCGTTCATCTTGGTGATATCGCGGAGCCTGCCGTAGGCGCTGAAATCGCCCCGTCCCCATTTGTAATACTGCGCAGTGTTTTCACCATCGGTTTGCACCAGCATTTTCGTAGCGTACAGCGGTGTTGTTCCACCGAAATCCCGGAACGCTTCCCACTCAATTTTGGTGAGTTGCAACTGCGGGTGCGTGGTGGTGGCGCGGTTGGGATCGGTGTTCATTTCAGAGAAATCCTTGCAGGAAAAGAGCAGGCTCATTCCGGCGATCAGTCCTATATGGAGTGTTTTTTTCAACATGATGACAGGTTAATTCAGTTAGAGTTTAACATTGATGGAGAAGCCTACATAGCGGGCGGAAGGGTCCTGGAGGTTGTCGTCGTTGCCGTAGTCGGGATCCAGGTACGGCACTTTCTTCCACATAAGCAGGTTGTAACCGTAGAGCGAAAGATCAACACCTTTCAGACTGCCCAGTCTCACGAGTTTGGTGAGGTCGTATCCAATGGAAAGTCTTCTCAGTTTAAAGAAAGAGCGGTCGAAGATGTTCGCGAATTTTTCGCTTTCCTGTTCGGTTACCCTTGCCTGGTAGGGATATACCTGCGACCAGGTTTGCCAGTTCACCGCACGGGTATTGGGTTTGTAGGTACGGTTATCGGAGATCACGTTTCCGTTCACATCTCTTTGCAGTGTACCACCCGTAACAATTACGCCCTGGGGAACGTACACCGGTTGACCGGCAGCATATTCAGCATCGCGGTATTCCACGGAGGACGGGTGTTTTCCACCCCACCACATTTTTTCGATGGTAACGGAACGGAGCAGTCCGCCCCATGCCCCGTCGATGTCCAGGTTCACGGTGAAGTTTCCGATCTTAAAACTGTTCTGCATACCCAATCTCCAGTTCGGATCCAGGTTGCCCACGTTTTTCACAAATGGGTCTCTGATGGGCAGACCGGTATTGCCGTCCAGGATCACTTCTCCCGTAGCACTTTTCTGCCAAACCGTATTGTAGTAAGCATCAGCGCGGTCGCCCACTACAAAGTTGCCGTACTTCGCCTGGTTGTTGTAGATCTCGGTGAGTTTACGCACGGAACGGCTCCAGTTCAGCCCCATGTTCCAGGAGAAATTCTTCTGAAGAATGGGCTTAATACCGGCCACCACTTCAAAACCATTGGTCGTGTATTGGTTGCCGTTCACTTTCCTTGAATTGAAACCCGATGCTTCTGAAACGGAAAGGTCAATGATCTGGTTCTCATCTACAATGTTGTAATAGGTTGCTTCCACCGAAAACCTGTTCTTAAGGAAAGAAGTAGCCAAACCCAATTCATACGAAGTGGATTTCTCCGGTTTAATATCTGGATTGATGAGGGAAGCCGGGTAATACACTGAAGGTGTACTTCCGTAAGTAACGCCTTTGTAGTAAGTAGAGGTGATGCTGTAAGGAGAAAGATCGCTGGATACTTCAGCCCATGATCCGCTGAGTTTCAGGTAATCCACTGCCGATGGGAGGTTCAGGTATTCTGAAACGATGGTACTGAGGGAAACCGAGGGATAGAAATAGGAATTGTTTTTGGAAGGAAGTGTGGACGACCAGTCGTTCCTCGCCGAGAAATTCAGGTACACCGCACGGTACAGATCGAGGTTGGCCGAAGCGTAAATACTGTTGATGGCTTTCTCTTCGAGGTAGTTCGTGGCCTGAACCGGACCTTGTGTATTGTTCAGACTATACACAAACGGCACGATCAACCCGTCGGAAGAAGCATATTCTTCCTGGTAATTGCGGTAGAAAGTAGATGCGCCCGCATTGATGCCAAACTGAATATTATCGCTAATTTCTTTGTTGTAAGCAGCCAGGAAATCCCCGTCCAGGTTAATCTGGGAGCGATTCCACATTTTGTAATCACCATTCCTGGAATCGCCGTAGTTCATGTAAGATTTCGGACTCTTCATGTCTTCAAAAGAAGAACGTTCACGGGCATTACCGCGCACCTGCAAAGTAAGGTCGGGCATTACTTCCCAGGCCAGTTTCAGTTGACCATTCAGCGTATTCCTGTTCTGCTTCTGCTCCAATTCGTAGGAAGCAAAATAAGGGTTGTTGTACCAGGCATAGTTGTAATTGGCCTGGCGGTAACCTTCCATACCGGGCACATACATGTGTTCCTTCAGTTCTTTGCCGTTCACATCATCCCCCATCCAGATAAGGATGGTGTACATGTGGTTTTTGGGACCATATCCATAACGGGGATAGTTAGGCGAAAACACTTTGTTGTAGGAAAGGCCGGCATCAATAGTTACATTCTTCGCGAGTTCATAAGTGGCATTGAAAGTAAGTCCGCCTGTATTCAGGGAAGTATTGGGCACCTGTCCGCGCTGGTAAGCCTGTTTGCCTGAAAAATAGAATTGTCCTTTTTCACCTTTGTAAGCGGCGGAGAAAGTATTCTCGGTTACGAACCCGGTGCGGAGGAAATCGTTCAGGTTATCGTGACGCACCCAGTCGATGGGCACACGTTCGTATTTGGATTTATCGTTGTACACGGTTCCACGCACATCTCCCCACCAGGGAATTTCTTCACCGGTTTGTTTGTTGCGGATAGGACTGTTCCACTGGGCCACTTTGATGCCGGTGCCGAACTTAGGTCCCCAGATCATGTCTCCATCGGAGATACCACCATCGGAGCCGTCCCAGAATTCATATTTACCGTTGGAGCCGTTGCCATATTCCGTTTGTGTTTCAGGGAACACGGTGAAGCCTGCGGTCACCATGTTGTTGGTGCCCACATTAAAGTTCCAGCCGCTTTTTGAAGCTTTTTTTGTGGTGATGAGGATGGCGCCGTTCTTCCCGCGTGAACCGTAGAGTGCAGCGGCGGTTGTTCCTTTCAGCACGTTGATGTTCGCGATGTCTTCGCCGGAAACATCATAAAAATCTGTTTCAACGGGAACGCCGTCAATAACTATGAGCGGACTTTTTCCACGGAGGGAAAAACCCGGGGTCTGGAAAAGACCGGTTGGGTTGGTCACCGTTAAACCTGCCACCTGTCCGGATAAAGCGGAACCGATATTCAATGTTTTGGATTCTGCGAGTACGTCGGTGCTTACTTCCTGCGTGGCATAACCCAGTTTTCTTTTCTGTTGTTTGATACCGATGGCCGTTACCACCACTTCGTTCAACCTGGCGGCATCCGGAAGCAGCATGATCTCGATGTTCCTTCTGCCGTTCACCTGTTCTTCCTTCATCCCAAACCCGATCATGGAAAAAACGAGTGTGGCGTTCTCTCCGGCGTTAATACTGAATGCACCACCGGCACCGGTAACTGTTGTGAGCGGACTACCTTTTACAGCAACGGAAACACCTTGTAAGGGTGCGCCCGAACTGTCTCTTACGATACCCGTGATGGTTTGTTGCTGGAAATAGGAGAACAAGGTTTTTTCACCTGAAAGATCCCCGGCATACGAACCGGTACAGGCAAAACTTGCCACGGCCGCAAAGGTGCAGCCACGCAGGAAATTCTTCATGAAATGGTTGTTTAGTGTTGTGCCGCAAACCTAGCGGTCTCCTTTTAACAGATTGTTAAATAGAGTTTACCAAATCATGAATAGAAAATAATACCGATATGAAAACGTTCCGCAAACGTTTGTGTATGCGCGTTAGTGTTAGTTCATCAGATCAGCTTTACGCCAACTTTGTCCAGCTCCATATATTTCTGCTCATCGAATACATAGTAGAAGGCGCCTTTCCGGGATGATTCTTTTTCCTTCTCATTCAGTTTATTCAGGATTTGCAGGGAGAGCATCTTTTTCGAGAAGTTCCGTTTATCCAGTGGGGATTCGTAGATCGCTTCGTATAAGGATTGCAGTTGGGGAAGGGTGAATTTCTGCGGGAGCAGTTCAAATCCGATGGGATGGTTCATGACCTTCTGGCGAAGGCGTTCCTTGGCCATACGGATCATTTTTTTGTGATCGAAGATAACGGGTGGTACTTTTTTAAGATCGAACCACTTGGCGTTGTGGGTGTTCATCAGTTCTTCGGAGTAGTCTTCCAGGCGGATGAGCGCGTAGTAAGCGATGGAGAGTACGCGGCTGCCGGGATCCCGGTCAGTATCGCCGAAGCAGTGCAGTTGTTCCATGTAAATGCGGTCGAGACCAGTGAGTTCGTAGAGAATCCTGCGGGCGGCATCGTCTACCCCTTCGGCTTTGTTTACGAAACCTCCCATTAACGACCATTTGCCGAGTTCCGGCTCAAAACCCCGCTTAATGAGCAGGGCTTTGAGCCGGTTTCCGTCGAAACCAAATATGATACAATCTATCGCTACAAGCAGCCGGTCGTATTGTTGGTACTCAGCAATCATTATTTCTGTGTTATTTCTGCCCGAAAATAACAACCTGTTTCAATATATCAAATTCAATACTTATCCGATCCTTACCAGAATTTCGCATAAAGGGCTGCGAGGATCAGGAAGGTAATGATAATAAGCACGATGGTGGAGGTTTCCACTTTGAACATGCCCTTGTCCAGGATGAACGCTTTCGGGTTCACTTTCGGACCTGCGAGGCTCATACCAATCATCAGTACCATGGTAAAGAAGAAGGACCAGCCCATACAGATGAGGAAAGGAATTTCGTATCCGCCTTTTCCGTTGGGGAACGCGGTGTACAGCAGTGTTTCGTTACCGAAGAGGCCCGGCGCGTAGTTGTTGAACAATACGGAAAGCAGGAACCCGGCAATCACACCGGCAATGGCGGCAGCACCTGTGGTACGTTTCCAGAACATACCGAGTATGAACATGGCGAATACGCCCGGACTAATAAAGCCGGTGTATTTCTGGATAAAGGTGAATCCGCCTTCCCCGCCGATGCCGAGGATATCGTCCCAGGTGAACAGCACCGCAATGAGCATGGAGATGGCTACGGTAACGCGTCCCACCCAAACCAGTTTTTTCTCACTGGATTGCTTACCCATGTATTTCTGGTAGATATCCAAGGTGAAGATGGTAGAGATACTATTCAGTTTACCCGCCAGCGAAGCCACGATGGCAGCGGTGAGCGCCGCGATGGAAAGGCCCTTCAGCCCGTTCGGCAGGTAACCCAGAATCGCGGAATACGCACCGTCCTTACCACCTGTGAGTTCTGGAAGATGTCCATTTTTGTGCAATACATAAGCGGCGATACCGGGAAGCATTACGATGATGGGCATCATCAGTTTCAGCATACCCGCGAAGAGGATACCGGTACGCGCGGTTTTGAGGTCCGCGCCCAGCGCACGCTGGGTAATGTACTGGTTACAGCCCCAGTAGTTCAGGTTCACGATCCACTGACCGGCGAGGTACATGGCGATACCGGGCAATACCAGGTATTTGTTGATGTATTCCTGCGGTGCGTCGGGACCTGGTTTTTCCAGGATCATCTTGAAGTGATCGGGTGCGTCTTTCATCAAAGCGCCGAAACCGGCGATGGCATCTTTACCCAGACCGAACTTCTCACTCACCAAAGTGAGCGCCATATACGTTGTGGCCAGTCCGCCGATAATGAGTACGGCCACCTGAATCACATCGGTATAACCGATCACCTTCATCCCACCGAGGGTGATGAAGATGGAGAAGATGGCGAGACCGAGCATAATGGTATGCAGGTATTCACCACCTGCCAGTCCGTTGATGGCCAGGGCGCCGAGGTACAAAATTGAAGTCAGGTTCACGAATACATACAGGAACAGCCAGAAGATGGCCATGATCATGGCCACTGTTTCATTGTAGCGCCGCGTCAGGAACTGCGGCATCGTGAATATCTTGTTTTTGAGGTAGATGGGGATGAACCATACCGCGATGATGATGAGGGCTATGGCGGCCACCCATTCGTATGCGGCTACGGCGATGCCTACAAAGAAGCCTTCACCACTCATACCGATGAACTGTTCGGCGGAGATGTTGGAAGCGATCAGCGAAGCGCCGATGGCCCACCAGGTAAGGGAACCTTCCGCCAGGAAGTAGTCTTTGGTGCTGGCCTGTTCATGCTTTTTCTTCCGGTAGATCCATATCCCATAAGAGGCTACGATCACGAAGTAGATCACGAAAACCAGGTAATCCGAGAAAATGAGTCCATTTTTCATCTGGAAGCAATTGTTGTTTGGTTTAAGATAAAAAAATCAGCGCCGCCGAACGGCAGCGCCAATTTAACGATTACTCATATCAACCGTGCCGGAAACTTGCATCGTTCCAACGCAGCTCGTTTTTAAAGTCGTAGAGATTGGTGTTCTTGCCGATCAGCACGAATTCGATGCCGGCCATTTCGGCGAAGTCCTGCATTTGTTCGGCGCTCAGGTTCTGGCTGTAGCCGGTGTGGTGCGCGCCGCCGGCCAGTATCCAGGCGGTGCAGCCCGTTTTCATATCCGGCATTGGTTTCCAGAGCACGCGTGCCACGGGTAACTTCGGCAGATCATGCACAGGAGAAACCGCTTCCACCGTGTTCACGATCATCCTGAAACGGTTACCCATATCCACGATGGACGCGTTGAGCGCGTTACCGCCCGCTACGTTGAACACCAGGCGAACGGGGTCTTCCTTGCCGCCGATGCCCAGGGGGTGGACCTCACAACTTGGTTTTCCGGAAGCGATGCTGGGGCAGATTTCCAGCATGTGCGACCCGAGCACCAGGTTGTTGCCCGGTTCAAAATGGTAGGTGTAGTCTTCCATGAAGGAGTTACCACCTTCCAGGCCGTGGCCCATTACTTTCATGGCCCGCACGAGCGCAGCGGTTTTCCAGTCGCCTTCTCCGCCAAAGCCATAGCCATCGGCCATCAGGCGTTGGGTGGCAATGCCGGGGAGTTGCTTCATGCCATACAGGTCCTCGAAAGTATCGGTATATCCTTTGTAGTTGCCAGCTTCGAGGAAACGGCGCAGGCCGATCTCGATGCGCGCAGCATCACGGAGTGATTCGTGTTTTTCTCCCCCTTTCAGCAGGGAAGTCATCAGGGAGTAGGTATCGGCATATTCCTGAACCAGGCTATCGATTTCCGCATCAGTGGTTTCGTTGATCACTTTCACCACATCGCCCACACCGTGGGTGTTTACGGCGTAACCGAACTTCATTTCAGCCTCCACTTTATCGCCTTCGGTTACGGCCACATAACGCATGTTGTCGCCAATGCGGAGGAAACGCGCGTTCTGCCAGTCGTGCCAACCTACTGCAACACGGCTCCAGGAAGCGATCTGGTCCTGCACTTCTTCTTCCTGCCAGTGTCCTACCAATACCTTCCTGTTCTGGCGGAGACGGCTCACCATAAACCCGAATTCACGGTCGCCATGGGCGCTCTGGTTCAGGTTCATGAAATCCATATCGATGTCTCCCCAGGGAATATCACGGTTGAACTGGGTGTGCAGGTGCAGCATGGGTTTGCTGAGCGCTTTCAACCCACCGATCCACATTTTGGCGGGGGAGAAAGTATGCATCCAGGTGATGATGCCCACGCAGGAAGTAGAGGAAGAGGCTTCCACACAAACTTTGTAGATTTCCTCCGGTGTGGTCACCAGGGGTTTGTATACGATCTGAACCGGAATTCTTCCGGCCCCGTTAAGCTCTTTTACGATTATCTCAGAATGCGCGGCCACTTGTTTCAGGGCCTCTTCGCCATACAGGTGCTGGCTACCAGTAATGAACCAGAGTTCAAGCTTTTTAAAATCGATCATAATGGTGTTTTGAGTTTATTGTCCGTAGTAGGAATGGGGTCCGTGTTTGCGTTCGAAATGTTTTTTAACGAGCGCGTCTTTCAAACGCGGCGCATTGGGGTTGATCTGTTCGGTGAGCAACGCCATCTGGGCCACAGATTCCAGTACCGCGCTGTTGTACACGGCTTTGTCGGCATTCTTGCCCCAGGTAAACGGTGCGTGATTTCCTACAAGCACCATTTCCATTTCTTTGTGGTCGAGCCCGCGTTCTTTGAAACAGTTCAGTATCTGGAAACCGGTCTCGTATTCATAATTGCCGGCGATCATTTCATCGCTCATCGGAGGCGCGCAGGGAATATCCTGGGTGTTGTGGTCGGCATGTGTTGTTCCGAAGATGGGAATATCGCGCTGGCTCTGCGCCCATGCAGTGGCATAGGTAGAATGCGTGTGCACTATACCGTTAATTCCTTCCCAGTGTTTGTACAATACAGCATGGGTAAGGGTATCAGATGACGGGCGCAATGTACCTTCCACGGTGTTGCCGTCGAAATCCACGATCACCATTTTGTCGGGTGAAAGGTCTTTGTAAGGCACGCCGCTGGGTTTGATGGCGAAAACGCCTTTGCTTCTGTCGGCGGCGCTCACGTTACCGAAGGTGAACAGCACGAGCCCGAGTTCGGGCAGTTGCATATTCGCCGCGTATGCTTCTTCTTTTATATGTTGGTAGCTCATACGGATTGAAGGGCTGGTTGTTCAGTTGGGAAAAGTGTTTCCACCTGTTTGCCGAAGCGGAGGTAAAGATTGTATTTTTCTTTGTAGATGGCCACACGTTTGGGATCAGGATAGTATTCAGCGTCGAAGCCCTGCCCCATCGCATTCATGGCATCTTCTACTTTCGGGTAGAGACCAGCTACAGTAGCAGCGAACATGGCCGCACCGATGGCACAGGTTTGTTCGGAACGGTGAATTTTGATGGGCATATTCATGACATCAGCCATCATCTGCATGATGAAGGGCGACTTGCGGGCCACGCCGCCCATTCCGATCAATCCTTTAACTGGAATACCTTCCTGTATGAAACGATCTACGATGGCTTTGGCGCCGAAGCAGGTGGCTTCCACCAGTGCACGGAACATCCTTGGCGCATCGGTTCCCAGGTTGAGGCCTGCGAAAGCACCCTCCAGCAACTGACTCGCATCGGGTGTTCTTCTTCCGTTCAGCCAGTCCACCGCGAGTTCAGTTGTTTCCTCCGGACTAATTTCAGCGGCTTTCTGCGCCAGCATGGGAATGATCTTGTCTACGGCTTCATTCACCAGTTTATCAGCGGTTTCCCCATCTATCAGGGAAGATTTTCCTACCAGTTCTTTCACGGGCCAGGCGAGCATGTTCCTGAACCAGGCGTAAGCGTCTCCGAAAGCGGATTGCCCGGCTTCCATCCCGATCATCCCAGGAATAATGGAGCCATTCACCTGGCCGCAGATGCCTTTCACCAATGTATCGCCCACTTCATCAATTGGCGCCACCAGCATATCGCAGGTGGAAGTGCCCATTACCTTACTGAGGTAATAAGGTTCAATTTGTCCGCCAACCGCGCCCATGTGGCAATCGAAGGCGCCGATACCAATCTTTACATCAGTGGGAACGCCCAGTTTGGCGGCCCATTCGGCGCTGATGGTGCCCGCTTCCTGCGAAGCATCGTACACTTCGGTAAACAACTGGTCCCTTCTTCCGGTCAGCAAAGGATCGAGGGTAGCGAAGAACTCCTCAGGAGGAAGTCCACCCCAGGTTTCTGCCCACAATGCTTTGTGTCCGGCGGAACATACGCCGCGGCGGATATTTTCAACGCCCTTTCCTCCCGTAAGCAGGAAGGGAATCCAATCGCAATGTTCCACCCAAGACTGGCAGGCATCGCGAACGGCGGCATCTTCGCGAAGGATGTGCAGCCATTTGGCCCAGAACCATTCTGAAGAATAAATGCCTCCTATAAACTGGATGTAATTGGTATCGAATTTCTCCGCGTGCACATTGATTTCTGCCGCTTCATCCACCGAAGTATGGTCCTTCCACAACACGAACATCGCATTGGGATTCTCTTCAAAACCGGGGATTAACGCCAGTGGCACGCCATCAGCATTCACGGCAATGGGCGTGGAACCGGTGGTATCAATGGAAATGGCACGGATATTCGCGGCCACCTCTTTGCCCACGGTTTCAACACACTGGCGGATACTGGTTTCCAGTCCTTCCACATAATCCAGCGGGTGCTGCCTGAACCTGTTGCTGCGGGGATCACAATAAAGACCTTTCTTCCAACGGGGGTAATAGAACACGGAAGCGGCCATCTCTTTGCCGGAGGCGGCATCCACGATCACACTTCTAACGGAGTCGGTACCATAATCCACTCCGATCACATAATTTGAAGAAGCCATGGCAAACAATAAATTTCCGCTAAAGGTAATGTATTTCTTTTGAAGTGTAAAAGTTACAATTATATGATTTGAACGAAAAGTTAGCGGATTTTGACTGGGGAGGTTTTATGGAGAGTGGCTGTTCACGCAAAGACGCAAGGGAGCAGGGACGCAAGGCGTTAATTTGGTTCGGGCAGGTTTAGTGGGGAAGATTTTGTTTCTCGCAAAGGCACAAAGGCGCGGAGTTTAGCAACCTATTGTGCTAAAGCCGTGGCTATTGAGCTACAAACCCGATAGCAGAAGCGGCAGGGTATCCAGGCAGAGCCACTGAAATTTCGTTATTGCTAACGTATCAGAGTACAAGCAAACCGGCATCAACCTTTGCGCCTCCGCGCCTCTGCGAGAAAATCTCCCTCAACACGCAGCACATCAACCGCTCCTTGCGTCCCTGCTCCCTTGCGCTGCGCAGTGCGAAGCACAAAGCAGTTGCGTGAAAAAAAAATCATTCTTACCTGAAAAACCCGGTAATACCCGCAGCGGGTGCCAGCTCAACCGTTATAGCCCCAGCCACATTACTTTCCCTGAAACCACCTGCCTCCACCCCATCGGCAATAACATACACTCCTTTCGCCCCGAACTGCTTCGGATCGATGGTGATCTTTTTTGGAGCAGTACTTCCGTTGATGGCCGCGAAATACCAGCGCGCCCCGGCTTTGCGGGCAAGTACCACATATTCCCCCGGGAACCCGTCTATAAAACGGATATCCTCCCAGGTGAAGGGAAGGTTGGTAAAAAAGGTGCGGACATATTCCGGAACGGAATTCATGCCTGTGGGTGATTCGGCATAATGCTGGATACCGGATTCGAAGAGTACGGAGAGCGCCAGTTCGAAGCCTGCACTCGTCCTCCGTTTGGAGGAACCGGGATACGAGGTAAGGTTCACCGGTGTAAAGTCCATGGGATCGAACACATTGCGGGTGAAGGGTAACATGGCGCAATGGTTGGCCTGTTTATCGGCGCTGTTTTGCGTGAAGGTCACCATTTCGAAGCCGAGCACCGCTTCAGCAGTCATCAGGTGGGGATAGGTGCGGTACCAGCCGCGGGGCAGCGTGGCGCCGTGGAAGTTCACGAGCAACTGGTGTTTTGCCGCCGATTCCAGGATATCGATATAGTACTGGATCACGCTTTGTCCATCGCCGCCGAAGAAATCTATTTTCACCCCTTTGATGCCCATTTGATGGAGCAGGGCGAATTCGGCATCGCGGGCTTCTTTGGTGAGGAGTTTGTTTTTAGGCGTGTATTTTACGGTATTCCAGTCTCCGGCGGAGTTGTACCACAAAATAAGTCCAACGTTTTTTGAAGCGGCATACCTGGACAGTTCCTTCATTTTATCGTAGCCGATATTGCGGTCCCAGTTCACGTCTATCAGGCAGTAGGGCCATTTCATCTGGTGGGCAAGGTCAATGTAGCGCACCTGTTCATTGTACACGATAGAATCATCTTTGCTGATGATCCAGCTCCAGGAGGCTTTTCCAGGCTTTATCCAATCTGTTTTAATGTTTTCTTTCTGCGGAGCGGCAAGGTCGGTGCCCAGCGTAGATTCAGTGATGGTTTTGAGGGAACCGATGGTAATGATGCGCCAGGGGGAAACCTGGGGAAGGGTTGAGGTGGGCACGAGCGCCTTTCCGAAGATCACTTCCCGGGGATCGGGGAAACCGATCTGGTAAACAGGGGATTTCCCATCGCTCACCAAACGGGTGGCGCAGTAGTTGCCATCCATGCCCGCTTCGGTGATCAGCACCCAGGCGTTCCCGGTCCTGAAAAGGGCAGGATACACCCACCCGGATTGGGTGGGCGATTCCTTACCCGCCTGTATGTTTTGTTCGTAATACTCTTCGTAAGAAGGGTTCGTGGCTTCCCACCCGGATTTGGCCACTGCCACTGGTTGTATCCAGGCACGGGTGGCCGTATCAAAAGCGAAAGCAGTGTACTCCTTTTCAATTTT